>JAFYWC010000082.1 GCA_017546585.1 Bacteroidales bacterium | reverse complement strand
TCTGAGACAGGGACAGTCGACCCAGCCAGCATGATATCTCCGAAACTGTCAATCGACATGATCTTGTCCAGGGCGACAATGTGAGATCTGTGGACACGCATGAACATTTCAGACGGGAGCATATCTTCCACGGTCCTCAAGGTCATATGTGTGATAAGCGGAGTCGGATCTGAATCAAGATGTATCATTACATAATCCTTCATTCCGGAGACATATGCGATGTCATCAAAGTATATGTTCCTGTATCCGCCGTCGACTTTGATGAAGGCAGACCTCCTCTCCCTGGAATCAGACCCTGATGCACGGCTCACTTGGAACCATTTTTCAGCCTTTGCCACTGCTTCCAGGAACTTCTGATAGCTGATCGGTTTCAGGAGATAATCGACAGCCTCCACCTGGTAGCTATCATAGGCGAACTGCTTGAATGCAGTCGTGAATATCACACGAGTGTCTTCCGGGAGAAGGCGTGACAATTCCATACCATTGAGGTCCGGCATCTGTATATCCATGAAGACAAGATCCGGTTTCTGCTGGGATATGACCGAGAAAGCCTGAACAGAATCAGTGAATGTGGACAGCAGCTGCAAAGTCTCTGTCCTTTGAACATAGACCGACAGCATCTCTACAGCAAGAGGCTCATCATCAACAATTATGCAACTGATCTTAGTCATGACTGATCATATTCTTTATTCTCATTATCGCGACATAACTGCCATTTTCCACAAACTGAGTATATGAATACATGTCAGGATACAGCAATTCAAACCTTCTCAACATATTTTCCAGACCGATTCCGGATCCGCTCTGCATCTCAGCCTCCCTTTCGTGATAGGTATTCTCACATGAAAAGACAAGGTCGTCACCATCGAGTCCCATATCAATCCTGATGAACGAATCGACATGAGATGATGACCCATGCTTGAATGCATTCTCTATCAGAGAGATGAACATCAGAGGCGGCATTGTCAATCCTGAGTCGAAGTCATCAAATTTTGTGCATATCCTTGTATGCTCATTACACCTCAGGGACATAAGGTCGATGTAATTCCTCATGAATACCACCTCATCGACAACCCTTACCCTTCCGGCATTGGTATCATACAAAGCATACCTGAGCAGTTCACTCAACTTTCCTATACACTCCTGAGCCCTGTCCGGGTTAATAAGAGTGAGCGACGATATATTATTGAAGGTATTGAAGAGAAAATGAGGATTAAGCTGATTTTTGAGCCAGTTCAATTCTGCCTCTGCGTTGCGCCTTCTCTCCTCCTCCATCGCATGCTTTTCTTCATTCCACCTGATCACACTCTTCATTCCCACTGCCATCAGAATGACCATTACCTGAAATATCAGTTCCAGGACAAGAAAGCCGGATATTCCGACATTGATGATATTTGCAGGTACATCTCCGGAAATCTTTTCAGGGATTGCAGTTGTCCATTCCTGATGATTATTATTTACAATTGTTGTCAACAGCAGCAGAAAAATGTTCAGGAAAATATACTTGGCGTACTGAGCTGTGAACAGATATCTGTTAATCAACAGATAGTAGTTTACGAAATAGACCACAAGCGGAGGAAGAACGAAAATCAACATGACCTTGAAAGTCCACCAGGATGTCCATATATCATGAAAAACCATGAAGACCAAGACTGACGGCAGCAGACACAGACAGGCCCAGATCAGAGCCTGAGTGACTTCTATTATCAATTTTCCCTTATTCACTTGCATATCACAAATATATTACATTCGCATCATTGTTCCAAGTCCTTCAGCCATGTTGGTAGTGTTGAGCTGAGCATCGTTTGTGATGGTTTTTCGAGTCGTCTTCACCTTGGCATTGTCCTGTTTTCCGAAAGAGAAACTTATATCGAAGGTAAGAGTCTGCATCTTGATTGTATTGACCACCTTATTGGTGAATCCAGGTCCCTGAGTCCAGGTGATCTGCCTCATACCGTTTCCACCAGTCAGATGGGTTGCTCCGCTGATGCTGAAGGTCAATCTGTCATCCAGGATGCTCTTTGTCAATCCAGCAGTTCCCAAAGCCATTCCGGAATGCCAGCCTTGAAGATTCACAGACCTTCCGGTCATAATGACATTGGCACTGAACCTGAGATCCCATGGCAGAGTCTGCTGGAATCCAAGCATGGCATTATAATCAAAACCATTATTCTTTTGCGAAAGTTCCCTGCTTAAAAATGTGTTGTAGCCTCCTCCTCCGTTGAAGATCACTCGTGTCTTGTTTCCTGGCATCCAGGTCAAGAAAAGATTGGCACCTATATTATTTGACTGGACAATGTTTCCATATGTGGAGTGAAGAAGGCCGTCCGGAGCATAGAAACTATATCCGCTTACTCCATTACCAAGGAAGGTATCCCTCAGTGTTAGATTCATTACCCACTTCTGACTGAAATAGTTATATACAAGATTGACATTGTGCGCCATCTCTGTTTTAAGATTTGTATTACCATATGAAAGCGCAGTCGGATCCGATGTATTCACATATGGGTTCAGATATGTGATTCCCGGACGGCTTATCCTCATATTATAAGACAAGCCAACATTCTGCTGACGGTTGATGTTAAGCTGCACACTGGCATTAGGCACAAGATTGCCATAATTCAATCTGAAATCCTCTCCGTCCCCTTCGGAATACCTCACATTCTGCCATGTATGTTCATATCTTGCACCAACCTTATAACCTAATCGATCTGTCTTTCCTTCATATTCCGCGTATGCCGCACCGATATTGTTGTAGAAGTCATATTTCATGCTTCCCAACTCATCATACAGGTATTCATTACCGTCATACAGATAGTTCTGCTGATCAGAGTAGTTGTGTCTGGCTATATACTTGGCGCCCAAATTGAAGAAATGGCCAGCAGCAACAGGGGTAGTGAAATCAGCCTGAACAGTGTGCGTGGCCGAGTTGACTAGGGCATCTGTACGTCTGTCCGTCAGGTCATAAATATTGCTGACAGCGTTGTTGAACGTGTTTGCAGTATTGTTGACGGAAGGATCTGCAACAAACTGATATAAAAGCGCAAGACGTCTCTCGGGATTTACAGCAGAAGTGTGCTGATAATTGACGGTTGCATCGATATCGTTGCGGGCCATCTTATTGTATGTCTCACCGCCATACGACAGTTCGAAAGCATCACTTGAAATATGGGTGGAACTCAATCCTTCCGACTCCATTCCAAAATGCATCACACCCGCACTGGCTGTTATAAGATTAAGAGAATCAATCTCATAACTAAGGTTAACTGTACCAGAATACATTGGGATATTGACATCTGTCTCACTGTGAGAATTTGTAGATATATTGCCATGTTCCAGAATCTGGACCCTTTCCACATCGATGACCATGTCCTTGTTGACATTATACATCGCATTGCCGTTAAGGCTGAATGCAAACTTGCCGCGCTGCATTGTGTAGAAGACGCCACCTCCACCTCCTCGTGTGGTTCCCTTTGCATTGACAGTGCCATACTGACCGTCTGCAAGCCTTGTCCCATCATGCTTATCTGATATTGTAGTGATGTTCAGGACTCCGCCCACACCTTCCGCATCATATCTTGCACCTGGATTCGTCACCACTTCGATCTTCTTGACGAAACTTGCCGGCATCGACTTGAATATCTGAGCCGGAGCCGAAGACATCATGGAGTTCGGTCTGCCATCCACATACACCTTGAAATTACTGCTTCCGTTGACAGTTATATTGTCCATGCCGTCCACAGACACCATAGGCACCTTGCGGAGCATATCCAGGACTGTGCTCGTCTTGGAATCCACATCATCCTCCACTTTGTAGGTGAGCTTGTCCACCTCCATCACGACCAAAGTCTTCTGCGCGACCACAGTTCCTGCTTTAAGGCTCTGGACATCATCCTCCACGAGTATCACTCCAAGGTCCTGCACAGTGTCCACTTCCAAAGTGAAATTGATGTTCACCTGCTTGCGGCCCATATTGTTGAAATGGAGTCTGTAAGTTCCTGCGGTGCTGAACGCATGGGTAAAGCGGCCGGTCTGGTCTGTGGTCGTGTAGGCAATCGGCTTGGACGGGTCGTCGACCTTGAAGAATTGGACAACAGCGGCAGCCTCAGACTCCCTTGTCAGAGAATCGAGAATAACTCCCGTCACCGATGCAGTCTGTGCCTGCGATACGACAGCTGCCAGAAGCAGCAATGATGCAAATAGAATCTTTTTCATAACCTGGACATTTGCCGCAAATATATAGCAGTCCTCACTATTGCAGCACAGCATTTCGACGAATGCCTAGTTTTATTCGACCAAAACCGACTAGCAATGATAATCAGCGGATGTCAGGAGAAGATTTATCAGAAGGCAGGACTGAGATATTATTTCCCTCGTTTAAGAGACACCTTCGTAGGTTTCGCTATCAAGGCTCATAATTTATGTGCTGAAAATTTTGAGTTTACTGTGGGAGTAAGGATTTAGAAGTCATATTGACCCTATGAGCCAATGGTCCAATGAACCCATAGAAGTTCATTGGATCATTGGTTCACTGGATCAGAAGCAGACACTTTAGCATACTTTCCTAATCCTAAGTGGACAAATTGAGGCGTATCAAGCAAGCGCTTGATAGTGCTCGGTGAAACTCCATACTTTTTACCCAACTCAATGGCCTCCTTACGTTGAAATACATTCGGTAGTTCAGCTATTATCCTTTTCTTGTTTTCTACTTCTCTTTGTCGATAGGAACTTCTTTTTCTTTCACTTGAAGTAGATGGAAATGTAAGGTAGAATTTGGCAGAATGCTCAAGAAGGACATCTCCAATGGTCAGAGCAACACTGAAATCGGCATCCTCGCATATGAATTCCGCACTTTCGTCTGCAAACTCCATACATCTTATGAGCGACAAGACCATTGAAATCTTGAATACAATCAAGCCCATCCTGCGAACGGAAGAAAGAAACCCTTCCCCGTAACGTTGAAGGTATTCTTCATGAAGGATAGCAAAATGGTCATTGAACTGTGCCTGCTGCTGAGGGGTAAATGAGAAGCGAATATGCTCAAACCTTGAAATCCTATGATAGACATCATGCCACTCCCTTCCAAGGGTAGCATACGCATCATCCAAAGAAACATCCGATGAGTCCGCAAAGACATCGTTCCAATCGGGTTTCATCGGAAGATAGTAGTACATGAATCTGCTGAACAGACCGTTCTCGGGATCTGGAATCAGCTTTCTAATCTGCCCTGGAGTACCAGAAAGCAAGGCCGAGAGCTGCGGTTCAAGCACTTCGACATATTCATGATTCGTTCTCCTCAGATAGGATACCGGCTCGTTATGAAATGATTTCCTCAGCACATCAGAATAGTTTCCATGATCCGACAACAGCGTATTGGTGAGGGTATCACCTTCTGTCTCCATCATAAACCCCACTCCTCCATTGTCATGAAGTATCTGACACATAGCTGTCGCGCTAGTATTAGCAGGGATTATATGCATCCTCATTGGTGGAGCAACAGGTTTTTCCATATCAGGATCTTTGGCTTGCTTGTACTGAGAAAACTCTTCATAGTATCGCTCCAATTCCAACTTATTCAGCTCTCGCAACTGGTCGTGTATAGGTTGAACCAAATTTCTGATTAGAGCCAATCGTCCTTTACCTGCCGAGGCCGGAGCCACCACATAGGTAAAAAGATTAGGAAAGACTTTCCTACCACCATACAGACCTGAAACGTTACTGATGGTTGAAGCGATTGCGGATATGGCACCTAAGATCATCATATCCGCTTCATCGGCATTTTGGCTTTTGTCGCAGATCTGTTGCAGCAGATACGGCAGGTTATCATATACCTGTGGAGTAAAAGCCGGTACTTGGACCTCTATCTTTCCTATATCAATCCCTGCTTTCTTCGCCAAGTAAAAGAAGGTTCCGATGGTGATTCCATCCTTCTTGGCTTTCAGACAGCTGTCGTATTGCTTATCAGTATTCTGCTCATCATACTCTTCATTGAACCGGCTTAGTCTATGATAGTACTCACGGCCATCCTCTCCGAGGCAATCGCTGAGGGCAAAGCCAAGACTGAGCCATTCTGAATATCCTGGAGCGATATCAACTTGAGCTTCCTCAATCTTCCTGACGACTGTCTCAAAGTGGTCTTCTGCAAGTTCGCACGCAGCATCCTCAGGCTCTTCCTCCGTAAGATCTGGCACAAAAATCGGCTTTTCAAAGACATGCTCATCCATGTATACATCCGGATCTCGCGGAAGGAAGCAGGCTCTAGAGACATCCTTGCAATGACCGTCCGCCTCCAATCCGTAGGTGTCGTGAACATAGGACGACAGCGCATTGAACCAGCCTTCATGAGACATATGAGTCACATCTATAGGCACAACCCATTTCAGCCCATCCCCTGATGGACTTCTAAAGAGGAGTGCCGTCGGACATCGCGGATCTGCAATCAGCTGCTGAAAGACGGACTCCACATCATCCAGATGATCAAAATCCAAGCACAGAAGTCCCGAATGCTGCACCAAACATTCCTCCTTACGATAAGTAAAGAGTCCAGAGAATGTGCAATGATCAAACTTGCTTGCCTTATATGACCTTGCCTCCCTCTCATCCTTTATGCCTCGAAATTTAATCAGAATCCCCAAGCGTTCATTCTTAATGAAGTCGCATATTTCCTTAAGGGACATTTCCTTCTCGGGCTTGCAGTTGGAAATGGGAGCCCGATAGAAGGAGATTATTTTAGCGTTTATGTTTCGGTCCATTGTTCTGCTTGTTAATTTGTTGTTGTACTGGTTTCTGCGCCTGCTGCTGGTTCCTTGGCCGCTCTGTCTGTTTCTTGTAAGCCGGGGTTAATCCCCTCAAGCTACACCACCTGTCCACAAAGAATGTTGCTATGCGATGATCCTTGAGTTCACTAACCAGAATACGCTCTTCTCCTCGTATGAACTCTAAATCTGCGATACCTCCATTAGGATGGATTACAGGCAAGCACGCCAAAGCGTTATAATACAATTCTCTATCTAGGCTGTCACTATCATAACTGGCATTGAATATAGTACGCAGCATATCTTCAAGGAGAAGATTTCCTCTGAGAGGATTAGACAGTTTTGCATCTCTCGCCCTTTCCCTAGCAGGATTAATCTCAAGATTGATTCCTGTCTCCATAAGGGTCTTATCAAGATTCCTGAGTTCATTCTTCAGATCATTTCGCTGATCTTTTACAGAAATGTACTTGCGGAGAGCATCATTCTTGGAATGTCGCAATGCCTCTTGCTTTTCTTTGAGTGACATCACATTACGTCTTATTGATCTCGCATTATTATACAGAATCAATCGACTTCTGAATGCAACGTTCTTCTGAAATCCTAGCACTAGGCCACCCATAACCATCAGCAAGATTGCTGGTACTGGATTGATGGCAGAAATCAAAAGAGAGAACACTGCAAGGAATTTCTTACTGTTGTTTGCTCTGGTAATTTCGTCCGTTAGGGACTCAATCTGAGCATAACATCTCCTTAGTTTATGTACCTCCGCATCAAGATGCTCCGCATTCATGGCACCGCTATTCTTCGCAACATCATATCTTTTGAATGCCATCTGACAATCAGCTTTCAAGGAATCCAGCATTGGCTTATAATGGCTGTGGTAAGTATTCCAGAATAGATTCATACGGATCTTCTCCTGCTCTTCAGGAGTATCTCCCTTACGAGAGTATTGGGATGCTGCTTCTTCCGCATATTTTCTCCAAAGCTGCACCTTTTCTTCGGTAATCAGCTTTTCTAGGTTCATTTCTGCGACATAACGCCTGAGCTGCTCCGCCCTTTCCTCCTCAGTACCGTGCCTCATAGCATTGCAGTAGTCGAAGCTCTGCTCTACGGAACGCTCATGCTTGAAGTGTTCGTCAAAGATGCGCTCGCACTCCCTGTAATAGTCATTCCTATGAAAGCCATGCTTGATAACTCCGGAGGTACCTTTGCGATGGTTGGTCATCGGAGAAAGCTTATAGGTATTGCTCCTATCCTTTCTGCTGATGATCATGTGCACATGCAAGCCTGGCTTAAGTGCAGAAGCATTGCCTCTATACTCATGAATGGTGTAATAGAACAGCAAATCTTCTCTGGACCTCACTCCGTCATGATTAAAGTTACGTGCGTACGCGTCCATCATCTTTGCCACGAGGGCATGAGTCGCTTTCAACCTCTGCTCTCTGGTATCACCCATGAGAGCAGTTTCTTCGTCTGAGAAGCTGATGATGTTGGAGTAGTACTTCGTGTCTGTCTTGTGAAGCTGCTTCTTGTTGCCGTCTATGGAGTCTATTACCGACTTCGCGTCGGCCTCATCTCCAAATGCATCGAAGAACGGGATATCCTCTCCCAGGATACCGGCCTTCTCCTTGTCTTCCTTTTCATGCTGCAGATACGTCACATATCCTTTGCATGTCCCAGTGTTGTTATCACTAGAAAAGGGTGCCTTGTTCTGGATCTTTACGTTCATTGTCTTCTCCTTTGATTATTTTCATTAATTCCTTCTGGACCGCTGTGCTCGCATCGATGCTTGACTTGAGAGAATCGTTACTTTTCTCTCTTCTCTCGATGAGTCCCTTGTTGGATTGCTCGATATCCTGAATCCCTTTCTTGAAGATTTTCTTGATATCTCCTATGGTCGCAACCTTGTCGTCATCCGAAGACGATGACCCATTGATTGCCTCAGCCTTGTTCTTTCTGACCTGACGTTCCATCAGATCAGAAAGGTAATCGGCCTGGGTCATATTGAGCTTTTTTGCCTCTCGATTGATCAAGTCACGCGTATGTTCATACGCACTGACACTGGTCATTTTTCTGCTTTTGGATCTCTTTCCCATCTTATAAAACTTTTATAGTTCCTAGATGTGCTCATTCCGGCAGTCAAATCACCGTCAGAAGGTAGCGCAGCGCTGTTTTGCACCTGCAAGGCAAGAGACAGAATGGTACGCTGAGTGCCATTCCCTCTTGCTCCACATAAAGTGGAGACAATTACCATATTTGTCAGTGATTTTCTGCCCGAGCGCAACCTATTTCTTATAGGTAATACGCTCGGTATTCTGATGAGCAAGTTCGAGAGCAAGATCAGCATCTACGACAATCTTTCTTCCCACCTGGGAGATTGCCGGCTTGATCCATTCGCTGTTTTTGATGCGCCACGCAGTTGTGGTACTGCAGTTGAAAAGCTGCTCGATTCCTTTGAGTCCGTAGACCAGATTGCGAGGCTTCGCAGCTTCCTGCTGCTGAGCCTTCTGTGCCTCTCTCTCCATGTATTCTTCGATACTCATCTGGACAGTGACAATGGCTGGGTTGGTAAAAATCTTATTGTCCATTGTTTTTTAATGTTAATTAGTTTTAAAACAAAAAATGCATGATAAGTTTGTGGTCTTACCATGCAAGAAGCGACGCATTTACTGGGAGCAAATTGGGAAAAATGCGAATGTTTTAAAAACGTATCTTATTGATAATCAATGAACTTTATTTTCTAATTGGGACAACTAAGACAGTAATTGGGACTCCAACTATGGCTCAACTGACATTCCGCCGGTTTTAAAGAATTCCTGAAGCTTTTTGGCATAGACTATATATGACGGTTTGTCAGATTGCTCTTTCGGATTGGCACATTTGGCAGCTCCTTTCTTATAGGTTCTCCAGCTCAATCCCATCTTGGCAACAATGGTTTGTTCCCAAAGTTTTGCCTTTTTAGAATTGTCTTTACTCAAGTGTTCTGCCATTTTATAAATCAGATAATATAGCTTGGTCGTTCCAGTGCCCTTCGGTCCCCTTTGAGAAGTCTTCATACTGATAGGACCATTGACATTATAGAGATTCCATATACATGTCCACCCAAAAACTGTATAATTATCCTCCAGGTCATCGTTAAGAGCTTCCAATAACCTACTTAGGAATTCAGCGGAGAAATACTCACCAGCAGGTAGCATCCAAGACGTGTCATCTGTTTCAGTTGTATCGTCATCGTCTACATCAACCTCTGTATCTATTTCATCCTCGACTATCTCTTCCTTTATATAGTTTTCTATGATATCAGGGGTCTCCTCTGGTTTAGATTGTTCTAGCTCCGCCAAAATGTCATATTCAGCTATAGGGCTCCTTTCAATAAATCGATATAGTACATCTAAAAGGTCCACAACTTTTGCCCGATAGCCATACGTCAGTGCTGCACCGACATTTATACGCAACTCGTCAGTAGCCTCTTCAAAATCATCCCTCACATCGTCAACACTAAACAAGGCTGACAGTTTGTCTTTGTTTTCCTCATAGGTGTTTTTGAAGACCTCTATTGCCTGTAAAATAACATCCCTACCCGTCTTGACTCTGACAGGATCTTCATATTCACTAAAGAATTTCCACTCGTCTCTGGCATACTTCAGATTACCCAGCTCACGATACAAATTATATACATGAACCTGGGTTACCAGATAATGCCGTCCCTGATCCAATATCAAGGATATGTCTGAGGTACAAGTGGAGATCATATTGCACAGAGTGCAGAAATAGGTTTCTCTCTCCTTACTATTTTTAGCGTTTTCCATATTATTTCAGACTTGGGACAACTTGTTCCGGACTTGGGACAAGACTTGGGACAAACTACCGTTATCCCACTGATTTACAATATGATAGACTTGGGACAAAATTCCAACAAGTCCTAAACATTAAAGTCACTTTATCTCTGAATCATTGAATTAAGCAAATAAGTCATCCAATGCCACCTGGCTTTGAACAATACCGGAATGCTTACCTTTGGCAACGCCAAAAGAAGTAATCATAGTAAGTTGGATTGATTTAGTCTTTTTCTTCAAAGATGACCTAAGGGCACTTATTCTATTTCTAAGCTTCATCTCCTCGTCTGCCTTAAGTTCATATACACTTTCGCAGAACTTCATCTCACAAAGGTTTATAGTATTATCCTTTCTATCAATGAGTAGGTCAATCTGAGCACCGTCTGTCTCATTCGAGTCTTTACGCCAAGTATATTCTTCGGAATCAATCCCGCTGATTCCCAGTGTGTGCTTTATTTGACTGATATGATATAAGGCCACATTTTCAAACGCTAGTCCTGCCCAAGCATAGAACTTCTGAGTGCCTTGTATTGCACTCCAGTAATTTGTCTTGTTGCTGGTTTCGTGCTGCATGAATCTGAAATAGAAGAGGGAAAAGAAATCCACAAGTTGATATAGAGTCTGCGTCTTACCCAAACTGATGCAGTTGAACTTGCGTATGAAACCACAAGACTCCATATTCTTCAGAATCTTTGTAAGAGTGCCTCCGGAAGGAAGTTTAGCTTCTTCCTTAATCTCGTTTCTAGTAAGTCCAGAACGCTTTGAGTTTAAGATGGAGGCTACCTTTATATAGCTTTCCGAATTTCTGAAGAGAGCAGCATAAAGATTATCAAACTCATTCTTAAGTTCACCATTACGTTTGAAAATCAGTCTATCTATATTCTGTGCAACACTTTCATCAGGATTCAACAATGTCATGTAATAAGGAATTCCTCCAAGTATCATATAATACTCAGCAATCTCATAGCGAGAGAGATTGAATCCTAAAGATTCCAGCATCTGTTCCGTTTCATTCAAAGTAAACGGCTCCAGGAATATCTGTCGTGTCAATCTATTATGAAGTCCACCATGATTATTGATCAGGTTGTCCATCATCCATGAGGTTGCAGATCCGCACACTATCAGAACAATATCACGACGAGAAGACGCCCAGCCGTTCCAGAAATGTTCCAACGCAGATATAAACCCAGACTTTGGGGTATCCATCCATGGAAGCTCATCCAAAAGGATCACTTTCCTCTCTTGCGGAAGAGAGGTCAGGTATTTAATCAAGAGGTTGAAGGCATCCAGCCAATCGTTTGGCTTTTCTGTCAATGACGAATCATAGAGTTTCAGAGTAGAATAAAAATTCTTTATCTGCTTTTGCGTATTAGCCTTTGCTAGACCAGACACGGAAAAAACCAACTCTTTCTCAAAATATTCTTTGATAAGAAAGGTCTTTCCGACTCTACGTCTACCGCAAACTGCCAGAAATTCCGCCTTTGCAGAATTGAAAATCTTATCCAACTCCGCTTTTTCAATCTTACGTCCTACGATACTGTCTCTCATGGTCTTAATTTTTCTTCAAAGATAGTGATTTTTACGAAAAACATACGATACTCAGCCAAAATCGCATCAAACACATCGATTTTGGCTGAGTATCGCCCTATTAAAAATACAGCGTGTTAGCAATTAAGCATTCTTCGCCAATGCAATCAAGACCTTCAGTTGCTCTGGAGTAAGGCCTTTGAGTTCCTCCATGATATCCGGCTCACCATTCAACTTCAAGAGTCTCGAGTTGAACTCCATCTGTTGGGCAAGAGGGAAGGCATCAATATAACGATTAGTGATATTATTGTCTACAGAGTGACCCATACTCTCGGATATATAGTTGTGAGGAACTCCGGCATGGGTGAGGTTGGTTGCGAAAGAGTGTCTGCACCACGTACAGCTCGGTTGTACTTCCCAGCCCATACTCTTGACAAGACGACGGATACGCTTCTTAATGTTCTGGTTCTCCATAGCAACACGCTTCCTCTTTTCGATTGGCGTTTGTGCATCACCATAAATGCCAGGAAACACCAAAGATCCCTTGATAGGAGGGGCAGCAATCTGATCAAGGATAGCCTGCAATGGAGGAATGATTGGAATCACAACTTCGTTATCACTTCTGTCCTCCGTCTTTTGGCGGACAAACTGGAACGACTTCTTTCCACCCTGAAAATAATGATCATTATATGTCAAGTGAGCAGCATCAGCCAAGTTGAATCCATTGCCAAGATACTGGACAAGGAAAAGACCAAGAGAGTAATGGGTGTTCTCTCTCCAATCAACATCCCATTCTTCCGGATAACGCTTTTCAAGGAAACAGTTATACAGCTCTGTCATCTGCTCCACTGTAAGATAAAATGACTTACGAGTATTACCCTTTGGTATTGAAACCAGCTCATCATCCTTGCCGAAAGGATAATCAACATGAAGAACATACCCAAGTTTTTCACAAGCATACCAAGCCACTCGAAACGAGCGAAGATACATTCCTATTGTCGATTTGGATATGCCATCTGCAACCAATGAATCACACCACTTCTGGATATCAGCAGCTGTAATTCTAAAACCTTTTATCTCGCCAAGATACTTCACGAACGAATTCTTAGCTGCACGATAGTTGGCCTCGGTACCTATAGACTTCTTCTTACACTCCGCTTCCCACACCTTCAAGAAACTGATTTCATCTCCAACGCCTGTTATCATTGTCTTGATTGCGGGAATGGTCAATCTCTTAGAGTGACTCAGAGATTCCACCATACTATAATACTTATCAAACTCCGCCTCAAGCTTAAGCTTGATATCGTATGGCCTATCTCCGACAAAATTTGCTGGAACGCGTCCTCTTCCGGTGGCTTTACAGACACTGATAAACTCATCACCTGTGAGCTTCATATCCAGATGATAGTACCACTTCTTACCTTGTTGATGGAAACATATGGCCACAGGAAGCTTACCTTCTCGAGAGGCGTGACGAGTGTCCAAAGTCACACGAATAAAGCAATCACCTATTTTTTTGCGACTTTAAAACCGGAAATCGGGAACTTTCATTACCTTTGTTCAATTCAATATCTTTCATAAATCCTATCTCCATCAACTTCTATTCCACTTTTAAAGGAACCTTTAGGGGAACTTTAAGGGAACTTGAAATTATTTATTTATACATTTTCACGTATTTTCAAGATTTCCACAAAGATATTAAATAATTGATTTTCAGCAATATATTATTTATGGATTTTTCACAAATTCCACTCTATGTGGATTCATAATCATGAGGTCCGCAGTTCAATCCTGCGTCCCGCTACAAGAAAGCACAGCACATCGCTGTGCTTTTTTTGTTTATATACTCTCAAGACAGCTCAACTAGGATCCCGTGCCTCCCCGAGACTCAACGCGTGGCACTTAACCCAATGAAGCACAATATTATATAAAAACCTCCTGCCGCCAAAGGGGAGCAGGAGGTTTTTGCATAATATTGAAGCACAGCAAGTTGCTTGCCACGCCAGGAAACTATTTCTCGTTACGTTTCTGTTCTTCGACTGTCGGAGCGGAGTCCTTGTACTTGAAGCGACGGATCTTCTGAGTCGCTGTCTTCTCGAACGGCTCCTTCATCACCTCGACAGAACTTACCTGTGAAGACTTGTTCACATTCTTGTTGGTAACGCTGAGGATCTTCGCTTTCCAGTTGTTGAGGTTCTCATAGAACTTGTCCTCTGAAGCCTTGTCCCACTGGATGAAGTTCTCCATCGGCTGAACGAGAGCTACAAGACGTCCGTCACGTTCTACGACGATAGACTCGCTCACTCCCTCAACATTGTTGAGCACGTTCTCGATCTCCTCCGGATAGATGTTCTCACCAGAAGGTCCGAGAATCATATTGCTGTTACGTCCCTTGATATAGTAACGTCCCTTCTCGTCGACAACTGCAATATCACTTGTACGGAACCATCCGTCCTCTGTGAATACGCTCTTTGTACGTACAGGGTCCTTATAATATCCGAGCATCACGTTAGGTCCCTTTGCAACAACCTCACCCTCACCGGTTTCAGGGTTCACATTGTAAAGCTTGAGCTTTACGTTGTATACCGGATAACCGAATGAGCCGACAGCTCTCCAGCCGTGCATTGCATAACCGAGGAGCGGAGAAGTCTCTGTAAGACCATAGCCGATCGCATATGGGAACTTCGCCTTGAGGAGGAAGCTCTCAACCTCAGGATCGAGCTTCGCGCCACCGATTCCGTAGAATGTCACGCGACCACCGAATGTCTTCTTGAGCTTCATACCGATGATTCTGCACATAAGCGTATTCATATGCTCGTTCATCCAGCTGAGTGTACGGCTCTTCTTGATTGTAGGAAGAACGCTTCCCTTGTACACCTTCTCAATGATCATAGGAACTGTAAGCATTGTAGTAGGTCTTACAATCTGCATAGCCTTGAGGAGAAGCGATGCCACAGGCGGCTTAGGAAGGTAGTATACTGTCGCACCGGCATACATAGGATAGAGCATACCGAGAGTCATCTCGAGAGTGTGCGCCATCGGAAGGATAGAAAGCCATCTGTCCTTGTCTGTTCTCTTGCAGGCGTGGTAGCAGGTGATCACATTTGACGTGAGGTTTCTGTGGCTGAGCACTACACCCTTTGCGCTGCCTGTTGTTCCTGATGTATAGATAATTGTTGCGATGTCTTCCGGAGTAGGTGTCGCAGTTCTGCCGTCGCAGGTGAACTTATCTTCATCCTCCTTGATGATCTCGAGAGTGTCAAGGTCGATCACGAGAGTCATCTTGTCCATAACCTCCTGGCTGACCTTCGACGCAAGTCTCTTCGACACGAAGATCACCTTGCTCTCAGAGTGGTTGATGATGTTGGTAACCTCATTCTCCGAACTGTCCGGAAGAATCGGAATCGAGATTCTGCCGAATGAAACTGTAGCGAAGAAAGCCACAGACCAGTTAGGCATACTCTGCGAAAGTATCGCAACCTTGTCTCCAACGCCGATGCCATACTGAGTAAGCGTCTTCGAAAGGGCGTCACATCTGTTCTTGAAAGACGAGAAAGTGTATCCGCCCTCCTTTGTGTCATACCACTGAGTATACTGCTTCTTTGCGTACACAGTGGTCGCATAGTCGTAGAGTTTGGTGATAGTATCGATGTACTTCTCCCTCATCTTCTTCATTCTCTTGTAAACCTGAATCATAATATTTCGTTTAAATCTGGTATTCCATTTAATTACAAAGCAACAAAAATAGAACAAAATCCTGAATTAAGACAAATTATGTTGTAGGTATGAATAATATGAGGCAAATGACACGAAATAGGGATAAAAGTTGCTATTTAGGGGGATTTGACAGATAATTTATATATTTGTACCTAAAATTTTGGGTATGAAAAACAGCGCAAACACCATAACTTCAGGAGCCAGCACGATAATGCATTCGATAATAGTGCCGCTGTTCGCTCTTATCTTCACGATCTACTACAAGCCGCACGGCGTATATGAATTTCTGCAGACAGAACAGGCTTCGTTCGCGTTCAATGTGACCATTCTCTTCTGCATCGTGCTTGTCACCGTATCAATCCTGAGAGGCTGGCTGTACCTGATCGGAAAATACAGGAAGATCTCCAAGACAGCCTACCTTGCGTGGTGCATCGGAGAGATGCTTGTGGCAACTCTCCTGATGTCGCTGTATATCGTACTTATGTACAAGGACGCCGTATCATTCTTCGAATTTGTAGGTTCTGCGTTCATTATGCTCTCTGCTACCTGCGTCTATCCATACGCATTCCTTTGGCTCGGCCTCGAACTCTTTTCAAAGACAGAGGAGGCGCAGGAAAGTCTGGAGGACAATTCGCTGATCCGTTTCTATGACGAGTACAGGAAACTGCGCATAGTCATAGCAGCAGAAGCGGTGATGTTCATCAAGTCAGAAGACAACTACGTCCAGATACATTATCTCGACAGAAACAAGCCGAAGAAATTCATCCTCCGCTCATCTATGAGGGCATTAGAGGACACACTTTCAAGACACGGTCTGGTAAGATGCCACAGGTCATACTTCATCAATCCCGAGTTCATCAGAATCGTCCACAGAGACAGTTCGGGACTCATTGTAGCCGACCTCAGCCAGGAGGGATACGAGAGCATCCCGATCTCACGCAAATACCAGGACGTGATCACCAAACTACTGTAAAACAATTACATAATAAACACCATTAAACTATGCGAAAGAGTATTTCATTCTGGTGGAGCAATGCTCGTCCGATTTCTCTGCCACAGTCTCTCCTGCCGGCTTTGACTGCCGTGGCGCTGTCCATCGGCGCATCGGAGTTCAACTGGATCGCCGCACTGGCATCAGTGGCCGGAGTGATTTTCCTTCATCTCGGCCTCAACCTTATGGATGACTGGTTCGACTACAAAGAAGGCTCTGCCGAGGCAAGAGCCAAGGTGGCGAACGAAGGATTCAGAGGAAGGATGATCAAATATCCGTACCTCACCTCAAATGAGGCCACACCGTCTCAGCTGCTCAAGGCGATTGCCGTGTTTATGGGCATTGCCGCCACAATGGGAGCAGTGGCCATCCTGGCAAGAGACCTCAGGATCCTCTGGTGGGTGGCTGCGGGCTTGGTCATCGGCGTATCATACTCCGGAGGCCCGCTAAAGCTCGGCTATCGCGGCCTCGGTGAGCTCGTGATCTTCCTTATGTTCGGTCCGCTCCTTATGACAGGAGCATATTATGCGATCACCGGCACTGTCGACTGGAAGATCGGCAGCCTCTCGATCGCCGTAGGACTGCTCGTCACAAACATCGTCTATTCACATTCGGTTCTCGACTCGGTTCCTGACCAGAAGATGGGCAAGAAGACAATGGCTCACCTTATGGGCTCCGCAAAGGGACAGATCGTGTTCTCAGCACTGCTGAACACTCTTCCTTATCTCATCGTCGCAGCAGCTGTAATCTTCGGAAAAATGCATCCTGCATATCTTGCAGTCCTGCTTGTGTTCCCTGTATCGATGTGGCTTGTCGGCTCTCTCAACGACTTCGTAAACAACCGCGAAGTTCCTATAGAGCCTAAGAAGTGGATGGGTCCGATGGGAGATTTCGACAAATACAGAAAGGCCGGCATCGACTGGTTCCTCCTCAGATGGCTCACAGCAAGAAACATTGTGACCTTCTTCTGTACAATCATTATAGTAGTAAACCTGATTTTCGGATAATATGAAGAAAATGTTTTATCTCGGCTGGTGGTTTATGAGAGCCCGCCTTTTCGGAAGGAAAGCCCCACTCCAGACCGTTCTTTTCATATCAGACATCTGTAACCTCAGATGTAAGCACTGCAGCGTATACGAGCTTAAGAATCCGCACAATATGACATATGAGGAAGTGCGTGCACACCTCCAGAAGTCTTATGATGCAGGCTCCAGATTCGTGGATTTCGAAGGCGGAGAAGTAACCATCTGGAAGGATGGAGACAAGAGGATAAACGACCTCATCGACCTCGCAAAGGAGATCGGATTCTTCTCCTGCACCATTACCACAAACGCACAGATCCCGTTCGCCGGCTGCAATGCGGACTCCATCTGGGTGAGCCTTGACGGCGTAGGCGGCTACCACGAGGAAGTGCGTGGAAAGGGAACATTCGCAAAACTGGAAAAGAACATCGCCGAGTGCGGCCACAAGCACCTCAGCGTAAATATGGTTGTGAATACCCTCAACTACACAGCAGTCGAAGACACTATCGAATACGCTAAGAACAACCCTGCGATCGAGTGCATCTCAATCAATTTCCACACACCGTTCGAGGGCACAGAGTACCTCGCCATCGATATGGAAAAGAGGGCTGAAATCATCGACAAGGTGATAGAGTACAAAAAGAAAGGATATCCGATAATGAACTCTGTATCAGGACTTAAGCTTATGAAGTCCAACAAGTTCACACGTCGCTGCTGGGTGACAGACTTTGTCTACCCTGACGGCAGCAGAGGTCTCTGCATCGGACACGGAACCGACACTTGCGACAAGTGCGGATTCTGTATGTCAGGAGAGATGGCTTCTGTATTCTCCTTCAGACCGGACACGATCTTCGCCGGCCTGAAGCTCAGAGTCCAGTAATCTTGCAATTACATCATAGGCGGACCCATCATCGGAGGTCTGCCGCCGCCCATAGGGCCGCCACCCATACCGCCGCGCATTCCTCCACCAGGACCGCGGCGGTTGTTGAATGTACCGAAGCGGTAGGTGAACGATACGATGATGTATCTTCCGAGAGTATTGTTTCTTACCTCCTGGTGGTAGTTTGACGCATCGGTCACCATCAGGTTCTTCGCCTGGTTGAGGAGGTCGTATGCACGAAGTGCGATAGTCGCCTTCTTGTTGAACACGAGCTGAGTGATCTCTGCATTGAGAACGAACTCAGGATCCTGCTGAGTGGTGTATCCGTTGTACCAGTTGTAGTTGAGGTCGCTGATGAGGTTCATTCCGAAAGGAAGAGTCCAGTTCATCTCGAACGACACGTTGTTGTTCCAGGTCGCATTGGTATTGGCAGAATTCATCGTATACCAAGACTTTGACACATTTGTACGTCCGCCTGCAACGAGTTCCACGAAGTCGTTTCTGTAGGTCAAGCGGAGCATCTCAGAGATATTCATCGTCTGGATCTTGTTGGTAGTGAATGCATCAGCCTTGCCAAGGTTCGGATAGTCCGCATTGAAGAGACCATAGTCGAACTCCGCATTCTCAGAATCATAATACTTGTCCGAATCAAGGGCTCCGTTGCCGATATATGAAGTCGACTGGTTATAGCGCGCACTGGTGTTGGACATAATAGAGAAGTTAGACTTTCCGATAGGAGAATTTACCATAAATCTTCCGTTCACAGAGCCTGTTCCAGGGCCGTTTACAGGAATAGAGTACTGTGTACCGGCCTTGTCATACCACTGTGCGTTGGTGATTGCATCCTGAACGTAGTTTCCGCTGATGTTGGCATTCACCGATGTGAAAGTCTTCATATCGGTAAATCTGAACATAGTGCGGATGTTATGGGTGAAGTATGACTCCAGATAAGGGTTACCCAACGAGATGTTGAGAGGGTCTGTATTGTCAGGTACAGGCATCAACTGTGAAGTCGAAGGCTGTGACGAACGTCCGTCATAGTTGAACATCAGGTGGGCGTTGTCACCCAGCGCATATCTTACTCTTGCTGTCGGAGACCAGTTGATGACCTTGCTGTCGTACGACTCGCCGTTGGTCTCGTTATGGGTGTTTGTAGGATTGACCTGCGCACCGAGCTGTGCATTGAGTTTATCGTTCTGCCAAGTGAAGCTTACGCCTGCACGCTGGTTTGCATATCTGTTGAGGATCGAGCTTGAATATGTCGGATCGAAGACCTCACCATCAGTATTGTAGCTGAGAGCAGTCGCATTGTCGCTGATGTCTGTGCTGCCGCTGTTGAATGTATCCTTGCCGCTCCTGTTCATATTCCACGCATACTCGTAGTTCGCCTCAAGGAAGAGGTGATCTGTGAGAGGTTCAGTATAGACGAGACGGCCGCTTACTGATGAGCTCTTTGAAAGCTGGTCATATCTCTGGTTTACAGTTTCGTACTCATATTCACCGTTTGCGTCGATGTCAGTACGTGTAAGCGACTGGTTAAGGCCCTGCATCTCGTTGTTGCTGAAGCTGTAGTTCACCATAGCGGAGAGGGTTCTTCCTGCCTTGCCGAGACGGTGTCTGTAGAGGAGACGGCCGCTGGTCGACCAGTTCTGGTTGGCACCGTTGCTGCTGCTGAAACCGTCGTTTGTGAACGAAGTCACATCATCCATTGCCGTTCTTGTAGAGAAGTCAGAACGCTCTGAGAAGTTTCCTGTACCGAAGTTGATCTGAGGCTCGAAGAGGAGTGAGATGGCCTCGCTGAACTTATGGTCGAGTCTGATACCGAATCTGTGTCCCTGAGAACCTGTGGTACTGTAACCTGAATTATCATTGAGGAGACGGCTTCCGTTCTCCATAAATGTAACCTTCGAACTTGTCTCCTCAACGTATTTGTCAGAACCGTTGTAGAGGTAGTTTCCTGAAAGTTCCATATCGCCGTCCAGAAGGTCCCAGGCACCGTTCAATCCGCCCATCCAAGAGCTTGTGATGCCGTTTCCGCCTCCGAACATATTCATTCCGCGGCCCATTCCGCCACCGCCGCCGCGCATTCCCTGCATCATTCCACCGGCGAGGTCATTGAAGCCACGGTTGTTGGTATTGTTCGCATTGACTATGAGGCTGATCTGGCTCTTTTCCTTGAAGTTTCCGAGAATACCTGCTCCCTGGTAACGCCAGCCGTCATTCCAGAATGTCTTGTCTGCTGTATAATATCCCTTTGCAGGAACATCGTGACCACCTCCTGCAGTCACGTTTCCGAACCATCCGTTCATCATTCCCTTGTAGATCGAAAGGTCGATGATGGTCTCCTGCTGTCCGTCATCGATGCCGGTAAAGCGAGCCTGCTCAGACTTTCTCTCCACTACCTTGACCTTCTCCACGATGTTCGCAGGAAGGTTCTTTGTCGCAAGCTGAGGGTCGTCAAGGAAGAATGTCTTTCCGTCGATGGTGATCTTCTTGATGGTCTCACCGTTAGCTGTGACGGTACCGTCAGACGCCACTTCCACTCCAGGGAGCTTCTTCAGGAGGTCTTCGAGCATATCGTTGTCCGAAGTCTTGAATGAAGACGCATTATACTCGATGGTATCCTTCTTCACGATGATCGGATTGCCGACAGCCGACACGCTTGCAGCGTCAAGGACCTTGGCATCCTCCTTCATCTTTATGGCTCCGAGATCGAGGTTCTTCTCGACTGTTATATCCTGAGTATGAAGCTTGTAGCCAAGCATTTCAGCCTTGAGGGTATATGTACCCTTCTTTACCTTGGCCACAGTTGCAGCACCCTCGCTGTCGGTGAGGGCATACTTCGCCGCTGCCTTCTCGCCTTTCAGGGTGAGAGATACGGTAGCGAAGCCTACAGGGTCGTCAGTCTTTTCGTCTACGAGACAGAGGGATACGGTAAAAGAGTTCTGGGCGAATGCCGAAAAACCAAAGATCAGGAACAATGTACAGACAATGGACCTGAGACGGAGATTGGATATGTTCATAAATTCGTATTATACAATTTGAAGTCCGGAAGGCCCTTCGGCTTTCCGGTAATATGTGACAATGAAAGCAGGCAAAAGTTTAAACTTATTCCTGACTTTTTCTGCCAAACAGAACATTATGGATGCCGGTGTAGGCTTCCGCCTTGCATTTGTATGTCATATCTGCGGCAAAGACCTTCTGCTGAGCCTTTGCGAAACGCGACTGGGCCTCGTTCATAAGGTCGTATGTCTTGGCCACATAGTTGCCGATGCGATGACTCTCCAGGCGGAAGCCGGCGCGGTCGCGGAGGTCACGGAGCGCCCTGCGGCGGGCGAATATGCCCGCGGTCTGCCAGGTCTCGAATGTCGCCTTGGCGAATTCGTGGAGACTGGCAGCGGCTGCCGCCTCGAAACGGGTCTCGTTCATAGCCTCCTTGAGGGGTTTCAATGCAGCCTGCATTTCAGCCTTGAGTGCAGCCTCGTCAAACAGTTCCGGCAGCCTCTCCGCAGCCGCTTCATAAGCTTTGCGGAAAGCGGCTGAAGCATCATCCGCAGCCACATTTTCCAGACCGTCCGGAGTCGCCAGAAGTTCTTCCAGAAGATCATACGCCCTGAGTTGAGCCTCAAGGCTTATCTTTCCGGCAGCTGACGCCGCCTGTATATCATTAGCACATAGTGCTATCATATCGTCCATCATACCAAAAATTTTTACAAAAGTAATAAAAATATGAAGTATCTTTGCCGGATAAATAAAGTAAAAAACGATATGACCTTAAGGACAATTCCGGCTATTCTGGCCATCAGCGCAATCGCACTCACATCCTGCAGGCAGGTTCAGGAAACAAAGACACAGAAAGAGAACTATTACGAGACTATGGAGGTCACACTCGGAGAACGAACACTGACCACCGGTTATTCGGCTGCCATCAGCGGTGTACAGACCGTCGAAATCCGCCCTCAGGTGAGCGGAATGATCACTGACATCCTCATCGAAGAGGGTGAGAACGTGACCAAGGGACAGGTGCTTTTCGTCATCGACCAGACCCCATACAAGGCGGCATACGAAATCGCTGTCGCAAATGTGAAGAGCGCAGAGGCCGCCCTCTCTACAGCGAAGCTCATCCTTGCCAGCAACAAGGACCTCTATGCGCAGGACGTAGTGTCGGAGTTTGACCTTATGACCGCTCAGAACGACCTGACCGAGGCAGAGGCACGTCTGGCTCTCTGCAAGGCCGAGGAGGTGAACGCAAGCAACAACCTTTCGTACACAGAGGTGCGTTCTCCGGTGAACGGAGTGGCATCGATGATTCCGTACCGTGTGGGAGCGCTTGTAAGCAGCAACATCACACAGCCGCTCGTGACCGTGTCTGACGACAGCCACGTATATGCATATTTCTCGATGGCCGAAAACCAGATGCTCGATATGGTGCAGGAATACGGTTCGCTGAACAATGCGATCCGCCAGATGCCTGAGGTAGAGCTCATTATGAGCAACGGCCAGAAATACGAGCACACCGGAAAGATCAATGCGATCAGCGGTACCATCAGCGAGAGCACAGGTTCTGTCAGCATCAGAGCCGTGTTCACCAACAGGAACCACCTTCTCCGCAACGGCGGCAGCGGTACCATCATCATCCCTACAACCCTCCACGACTGCATCATCATCCCGCAATCCGCTACATACGAACTCCAGGACCGCGTATTCGTCTACAAGGTCATCGACGGAAAGGCATCTTCTACAGAGATCCGCATCGCGTCACAGAACAACGGAGTGGAGTATATCGTCACTGACGGCCTCGAGGTAGGCGACATCATCGTTGCCGAGGGAGCCGGCCTCATCAAGGAGGGTACAGCAATCAAGAGCAAGAACGATCTTCTGAAAGAACAGAACGAAGAGGAGGAACAGGAATAATGAACGTAAAGACTTTCATTGACCGCCCGATATTCGCGGGTGTCATTTCGGTGATGATCCTTCTCGTGGGCTTCATCGGACTGGTGCAGCTGCCTGTTGAGCAGTTCCCGGAGATCGCGCCTCCGACAGTGAGCGTTTCCGCGGCATATGCGGGAGCGAACGCGGAGACCGTCCAGAAGAGTGTGCTTGTGCCGCTCGAGGAAGCTATCAACGGTGTTGAAGATATGATGTATATGGTGTCATCGGCCACCAACTCCGGTTCTGCAAGTATCCAGATCTACTTCAGACAGGGTACAGACGGAGATATGGCGATGGTGAACGTACAGAACCGCATCGCGTCTGCACAGAGCCTTCTCCCGGCCGAGGTGACCCGAAGCGGAGTGACTGTGCGCAAGCGCCAGACCAGCCGCATCAAGACATTGGCCGTATATAGTCCGGACAATTCATTCGACAGGAAGTTCATCACCAACTATCTGAAAATCAACATCGAACCAAGACTTTCACGTATTGCCGGAGTCGGCGAGGTGGACGTGCGAGGCGGTGACTACTCTCTCCGAATCTGGTTGGATCCCGGCAAGATGGCCAAGTACAGCCTTATGCCTTCGGACATCTCGACAGTGCTTTCGGAGCAGAACCTCGAGGCTCCTACAGGTACCCTCGGAGCAGAGTCAGAGAACACTTTCAGATATGTACTGAAGTATCGCGGACGCTACGAGAACGTGACCGACTACGAGAATATGGTCATCCGCGCTGAGGCCAACGGTAACGTGCTCAGGCTCAAGGATGTGGCCACAATCGAGCTCGGTGAAAGAACATACGACTATGTGGGTCTGGTGAACGGACACCCAGGTACTACTATCAACATCTCACAGACATCAGGATCCAATGCCAACGAGATCATCGAGGCAGTGGACGCCGAGGTGGAAAGGATCCGCGCCGACCTTCCTAAGGGTCTGGAGATCGTGGACCTTATGAGTACCAAGGACTTCCTTGACGCATCCATCAGGAACGTCATCAAGACTCTCTTCGAGGCGATTCTCCTCGTGATCCTCGTGGTGTTCATCTTCCTCCAGAGTCTCCGCTCGACAGTAATCCCTACGATTTCGATCATCGTATCTCTCGTGGGAACTTTCGCCTTCCTGTATGTGGCAGGATTCAGTCTCAATATGATCACACTCTTCGCTCTCGTGCTGGTCATCGGTACAGTGGTGGATGACTCCATCGTGGTCGTGGAGGCAGTGCAGGCGAAGTTTGACGAAGGATACAAGTCAGCATATAAGGCGTCTGTGGACGCGATGGGAGGCATTTCGACCGCCCTTGTCGCTACTACATTCGTGTTTATGGCAGTGTTCATCCCAGTGAGCTTTATGGGAGGAACCACAGGTACATTCTACACGCAGTTCGGTCTGACGATGGCAGTGGCCGTGGGTATTTCGCTCGTGAACTCGCTCACCCTCTCCCCTGCCCTCTGCGCCCTCATTATGACTCCTCACGAGGAGGTGATCCCTGGCCAGAAGGCAAGTTTCTCGAGCCGTTTCCACAAGGCGTTCGACACTGCATTTGGAGCAGTGGTAAGGAAGTACAAACATCTCGTGATGTTTATGTTCAAGCGCAAGTGGCTGACAGTCATCCTTCTGGTGGTTGCCTGCGGCGGCCTTGTGTACCTGATGAACACCACCAAGACAGGTCTCGTTCCTAAGGAGGATATGGGTACCATCAATATGGACCTCCGCACTCCTCCAGGAACCAATATTGCTGAGACTGAGAAGGTTATGGCAGAAATCGACCGCAGAATGAGCACCATCCCGCAGGTCGAGGCATATTCGAGAACCACAGGTTGGGGTATGATGTTCGGCCAGGGTTCTTCTACCGGTAACTTCGTGTTCCGTCTCAAGGACTGGGCTGAGCGTGAAGGCAAGGGCGACGACATCGACTCGATCATCGAGGAGATGTATGCGCGTACCGCCGACATCACATCCGCAGACATTATGATCTACACCCGAGGTATGATTCCGGGATACGGATCAAGCAACGGATTCGAGGTATACATTCAGGATCAGAAGGGAGGCAAGCTTGAGGATCTCCAGAAGATCACAGACGACTTCATCATCGAACTGAACAAGAGACCTGAGGTAACACGTGCAAAGACATCTTTCGACACCAAGTTCCCTATGTATCTCGTGGAAGTGGACGCCGTTCAATGCAAGAGAAACGGAATATCTCCAAGTGACGTGCTCAGCGTACTGTCAGGCTACGTCGGAGGAAGCTACTCATCGAATATGAACCGCTTCTCTAAACTCTACCGAGTTATGTACCAGGCCGCCCCTGAGTTCCGTCTTGACACAGAGTCGCTTCAGAATATGTTCGTGCGCAACTCGCAGGGCGAGATGTCGCCTATCAACCAGTATCTGAAGCTTACCAGGATCTACGGTCCTCAGTCGATTTCCCGCTTCAACCTCTTCACTGCGATTTCGGTGAACGGACAGGCGGCTGACGGCTACAGCTCGGGACAGGCTATCAAGGCTGTGCGCGAAGTGGCTGCCGAGGTGCTCCCTGCCGGATACGGCTATGAGTTCGGAGGTATGTCACGCGAGGAGGCGGAGACAGGCAACTCGGTTGCAATGATCTTCGGAATCTGCGTGGTGTTCATCTTCCTTATATTGTGTGCTCTCTACGAAAGCATCTTCATTCCGATCGTTATCATCCTTTCTGTTCCGTTCGGACTTGCAGGAAGTTTCCTTTTCGCAAGGATGTTCGGTCTTGAGAACAACATCTATCTCCAGATCGGTCTCCTGATGCTCATCGGTCTCCTTGCAAAGACAGCGATTCTCCTCACGGAGTATGCGTCACAGAAGCGCGCCGAGGGAATGTCGATCACAATGGCAGCAATGGCGGCGGCAAAGGCCCGTCTGAGACCTATCCTTATGACGTCACTCACTATGATCTTCGGTATGCTTCCGCTTATGTTCGCCACCGGCGTAGGTGCGAACGGAAACATCTCCATCGGTGTGGGCACAGTCGGAGGTATGCTCATCGGTACCATCGCCCTCATCATCGTGGTGCCGGCACTTTTCATTGTGTTCCAGTATATAGAGGAGAAGGTAATGCCTAAACGCATAAAGGAGTAGAATATGAAGAATACATATAAGATATTATCAGTCATCATAGCGGTCCTGTCTCTCAGCAGCTGCGGCATCTACAAGAAGTACGAGAGAGAGGAGATGTTCTTCGTGGACAGTCTCTACAGAAGAATGTCAGTCCCTACGAACGCGGTTTCGACAGCGACAACTTCGTGGGACCGCATATTCACTGACCCTCTCCTTCAGGAGTGGATTCAGACAGGCCTTGACTACAACACCGACCTTCACATAGCACGACTCAAGGTGCAGGAGGCTGAAGCGGCGCTGCTCGCGGCACGCTGGGCACTCCTTCCCGGAGCGGACTTCACTGTGCAGGGAGGACTGCCGGGGCAGTTCTCAGCAAGCGTCGGAGCAAGCTGGCAGGCAGACATCTTCGGAGGTCAGCGCAATGCAAAGAGGAAGGCACAGGCCGCACTCGAGCAGAGCGAAGCATACAGGCAGGCTGTCCAGACACAGCTCGTGGCCACAATCGCCAACAGTTACTATACTCTGCTGATGCTTGACGAGAAGCTCGCCATCAGCACAAGAACAATGAAGACCTGGGACGAGAGCATCAGGACTCTCGAGGCTCTCAAGCGTGCAGGCAAGACTAACGAGGCTGCCGTACTCCAGGCAAAGGCCAACAAGCTCAGCGTGGAGGCAAGCATCCTGACTCTCGAGAAGGAGGTCCTTGCTGTCGAGAATTCTCTCTGCGCCCTTCTGGGTATCGTTCCTATGTCGATCGAGCGAAGCACGCTCAATGACCAGGAACTCCCGGAGACCCTTTCTGCAGGCGTACCAGCCGAGCTCCTCAGCCGCCGCCCTGACGTGCGCCAGGCGGAGCTCGCCCTCGCACAGGCATTCTACAACGTCAACTCAGCACGTGCATCGTTCTATCCTAACCTGACTTTGAGCGGAGCATTGGGATGGACGACCGGCAACGGAACCATATCTGTGGATCCGGGCAGCATAATCGCCAATCTGATCGCCGGTCTCACACAGCCGGTCTTCGGCCGTGGCGTCAACAAGGCCCGCCTCCAGACTGCGCAGGCGCAGCTTGAGCAGGCAGGCTACCGTTTCCGCCAGAGCCTTCTCGATGCCGGAGTGGAGGTGAACAATGCTCTTACTCTTTGGCAAACAGCGAAGAAGCGTGTGGAACTCGGCAAGAAGCAGATTCTGAATCTTCAGGCTGCAGTATGGAACACTCAGTTGCTTATGAAGCACGGAAACGCGGAATATCTCGAGGTCCTCACTGCCCAGAAGAACCTTCTTCAGGCCGAACTTACGGAGGCTTCCGACAGATTTGACGAGTTCCAGAGCCTTGTAAACCTCTATCAGGCACTCGGCGGAGGGTATTAAATTTGCATTTACTGATGAAAATGCTTAATTTTGGAATTCCGTTCAATTCGAAAAACAAACCAAAACAAAAAGAATATGAAAAAGATTTTCAGATTTGCTGCTATGGTAGCAGCTGCTGCAGCTTTGTTCAGCTGCCAGGAGCCTGTAACTCCAGATCCAGGAACAGGTGACGAGAACCAGGGAACAGGTAACACAGAGCTCAACGTAGACATCAAGTTCACTCTCACAGTGTCTGAGGTTGAGTCAGATCAGGCTAAGGTAAAGGTTGAGCACGACGGTGCAAGAACAGATACTTGGTACGGCTTCGTAACTACTGAGTCAGATATCGAGCAGGCTATCGATGACGAGGTTGCTGCTCTCGTAGCTTCAGGTAAGGTTTCTCTCCAGAAGTCAACTTCAAAGACTGTTACATTAAGAGACCTTGAGGCAGAGACTGCATATACTTATGTAGTATTCGGTCTTTCAGACCAGGGTCAGGTATATGGCGAGCCGGTTTCAGTTGATTTCACAACTGCCAAGGCTGCTGCTGTATTCGCGGAGAACCCTGCTTGGAAGGTTGAGTATGCAGGCGCAGGCGTTGTTGACGGCAAGTCATACGAGCACGTCATCAGAGTGACAAGCACGGACAACAACACATACTTCACTTCAGTTTACCCTCAGGAGGTTCTTGACGAGTACGGAATCGAGGTTATTGCAGCTGAGGAGATCGCATATTGGACAGAGTACATCGCAGGATTCAACGCTCAGAACGGAACAAGCTACGACTTCTCTGCTATCCTTTACAGCGGAAGCATCGAGGAGGGTTGGAACCTTGAGCCTGGCTACACTTGGGTTGCCATCGCTATCGGAGCTGACGCAACAGGTACTGCTACCGGACACTACGCAGTTTCTGCTCCTATCACAGTAGAGGAGGAGGAAATGACATCAGCTTACGCTTCTTGGGTAGGCAACTGGGTTATCACAGGTTCAAATGGCCTCACTCAGAACGTGACATTCTCTAAGGGTGTATCCAACAAGTCATTCGTAATGACAGGCTATGAGGGTGATGACGCCGCTGGTCTTGACGTCCTTGTACAGTGGGACGCTGAGAGCGAGTGCTGGTACATCTACAACCAGAACCTCGGAACATACAGCTTCGGCTCTTATGGCAACGGTGAGATCTGGTTCCTCGGCGAGGGCGAAGACGAGAGCATCTATCTCGAAGACTCAGTTCCTATCTGCATCGGAGGCACATTCGAGGACGGTTCACTTGGAGCAGTAGGTTACGCAGAGGAGTGGACAAATGAGGACGGAACTCCTGGTTCATACAAAGTAGTGACTATGGAGTACCTTGCATACCTCTTGGACTACAAGCAGCTCTCATACATCACTGGAACTTACGAGACAGGTTACCCTACATTCCCTATGACATTCACTCCTGCAACTCGCTCAGCAAGCACAACTGAGGCTACTGCAAAGGAGGTGAAGGCAACCAAGGCTGCTCAGCCACTTCAGTCATACAATGTAGTAAACACATTCAAGACTTCATTCCAGATTCGCTAATCAAGCAAATCACTATAACAAAGCCCGACTGTTTCCAGTCGGGCTTTATTTGTATATATAGGGTATTGTTTTGGAAAATTTGCGTAAATTTGAAGAATATATGCTAACCCGAAATAAACACAACCTGATATGAAACGTATAAATTTCCTGATGCTATGCGTATTGGCAGTAGTTTCCAGCCTTACGTTCTTTGGCTGTAACAAGGTGGAGCAGCCTAAACCAGACGACCCTATAGTCCAGCCTGAACCTGATCCGGATCCGGACCCAGTGCCTGAGATTTCAGTACCTGCCGTTGTAACCGGAGAGGTTACTGATGTAACTGAAAATTCTGCTGCGACAAGCTTAACCATCACATCTGACGGAGGAGCTGCGATAACCGTCTGCGGTATCGTTTGGGACGAAGAGGCAAATCCTACAGAGGACCTTCCGACCAAGGTCACTTTCGACGGTACAGAAGCAAGCTATACCGCTCAGTTGACAGACCTCGACCCAAGCACAACCTACTACTATCGTGCATATGCCATAAATGAAGCAGGCACAGCCTATGGCGAGGAATACTCGTTCACAACCGGCACTGCGACAACAATGACCGTTGACGTGAACGGCATTACCATTGAACTTGCTCTTGTAGAAGGCGGCACATTCACAATGGGAGCAACCCCAGACCTCATTGCTATATATGACAAATACGACGCTGACGAGTTGCCTGCACACGAGGTGACACTCGGCACCTATTATATGGGCAAATATGAGGTGACTCAGGCATTGTGGATCGAGATAATGGGAGCAAACCCAAGCCAGATAATCCGTGACAACAACTGTCCGGTGGACGGAATGTCTTATCTGCAGTGTCTCCAGTTCATCGAAAAGCTCAATGAGCGCACCGGCTTGAACTTCAACCTTCCGACAGAGGCTCAGTGGGAGTATGCTGCGCGCGGCGGCAACAAATCAAAGGGCTATCTTTACAGCGGAAGCAACGACGCCACTGAGGTCGGCTGGGTAATGGAAAATATGTCCACATTCGGCCAGCATCCTGGCGGAGAGAAAGCGCCTAACGAGCTCGGCATCTACGATATGACAGGAAACGTAAACGAATGGTGCTATGACTTCTACGGCGCATATTCGGAAGAGCCGCAGACAAACCCTTCCGGTGCTGCGATCAGCAGCAGCTACTCTCTTTATGTAGTCCGCGGAGGTGCATATTCGTGTGAAAGTGCAAGATGGTGCAGAAACACCAAGCGCCAGAGCTACCCGGAGAATTTTGCACAGATGGACATCGGATTCCGTCTCGTCCTCAACACTCCTGAATCAGAACCGGCACCTAGACCAGAGCCGGAGCCAGCAATTTTTGCTCCTTCTGTTACAACCGGAGAAGTTTCCTATGTAACTGAAAATTCTGCAACAACAAGCCTCAGCATCACATCTGACGGCGGAGCTGCAGTAACAGCTTGCGGTATTGTCTGGGATGTTGCGCCAAACCCGACAGAAGCCCTTTCGACCAAGATAACCTTCGACGGCACTGCAAACGATTACACTTGCCAGTTGACAGGCCTTGACGCAGGCACAACTTACTATTATCGCGCTTTTGCTACCAATGAAGTTGGAACTTCATACGGTGAGGAGCATTCATTTACTACACGCAAGGCGACACCGTCAGAGTCGGCGCTGAACGTTGAGATAAACGGCCTCACAATTGAGATGGTTCTTGTAGAAGGCGGTACATTCCAGATGGGAGCGACTTCAGATCTTATGGATCTTGGTCCATACGACGATGACGAGCTGCCAGCACACAAGGTGACGCTTGACAGCTATTATATGGCCAAATACGAGGTAACTCAGGCCTTGTGGATTGAGGTAATGGGATCCAACCCAAGCCAGATGATCAAGGACAACGCCCGTCCTGTTGACGGTATGTCTCATATACAATGCCTCGAGTTCATCGAGAAACTCAACGAGCGCACAGGTATGAAGTTCAGCCTGCCAACAGAGGCGCAGTGGGAGTATGCTGCACGAGGCGGCAACAAGTCACAGGGCTACCTTTACAGCGGCAGCAATGACGCGACTGAGGTAGGCGTGGTATATGAAAACATCGACTGGTCCGATTACGGACAGCGCCCTGGCGGTACAAAAGCTCCTAACGAACTCGGCATCTATGATATGACCGGAAACCTGATGGAATGGTGCTACGACGTTTATGCGCCATATACAGAAGAGGCTCAGATCAACCCTACCGGCGGAGAGCGCTCAGACTATAATGTATGCGTAGTACGTGGAGGCGGATATTGGGACGAATGTGCAAAATGGAGCCGCAACACCAAACGAAACAGATATGCTGAGACTCATTCTCAGCTGGACCTCGGATTGCGTCTCGTCCTCAACGTAGAATAACTGACATTTTCATATGAATTTACGAAAATCCATCAGTCTCATAATGCTGGCAATGCTGTTGGCATTGCCGGCTTGTTCTGGTGTACTGGATGATCCTACGCCGACTCCACCGGACACATCGGAGACTCCGGACACGCAGGAGAAACCTGACACGCCGCCTGCTCCCGAGGAGAAGCAGGTGCCGCAGGTGACCACTTTAGAAGCGTTGAACATCACCGAAGCTACCGTCGATCTTTCAGGAGAAGTGACAGCTGACAACGGATATCGCGTAATCGAGCGCGGATTCGTCTATTCCACTTCGAAGAATCCAGACATCGAGAATGCCGTCAAGTGCGAGTCCGGACGTGGCCTGGGCAGCTACTCTGCCACAGTGCGAGGCTTGAAATCCAACACTACATATCACTTCAAGGCATACGCGACAAACTCACAAGGCACCGCTTACGGCGAGGAACTAACATTTACCACCAAGGCAGAAGCTGTCAAAAACTTCAACATCAACAGTGCAGTGCTGACTATGGTGCGTGTGGAAGGCGGTACATTCCAGATGGGCGGTTCTGACGAAAATGCACAGGAATATGAAAAGCCCGTGCACAATGTCACACTCGACGACTACTACATCGGACTGTGCGAGGTGACAAACGAGCAGTGGGAAGCCGTTGTGAACGGTCGTGTCCCTGGCCCCCTGGAGGACCCTCTTTGGTACAATAACGAGCGATTCCTGCCGAAAACGATGGTGTCGTATGATGAATGCTTCGAGTTCATAGACAAGCTCAATGCCCATACCGGACTTGAGTTCTCGTTGCCTACCGAGGCTCAGTGGGAATATGCCGCACGAGGTGGCCACAAGGGTCGCGGATACACATACTCCGGAAGCGATGATGCCGAGGAAGTGGGCTGGTGCTACGAAAACGCTGCAACTACAGTAACCATCGTTGCGACAAAGACACCGAATGAACTGGGACTGTACGATATGACCGGCAACGTCAACGAATGGTGCTATGACTGGTATGATTATTATTCGAACGAAGATCAGACCAACCCTGCAGGTCCCGATTCCGGACAATTCCGCGTGATGCGCGGCGGTTCAGTAATCAACTTCTACAAGGAATGTCGCGTTTCAAGCCGTTTCGGAGGAGAGCCTGGCAGTCACTTCTTCTTTGTCGGTTTCCGAGTAGTTCTCAAAGACAATTAAACTTATGAAAAGAATTTTCAAAACTATAGCCGTTGCTGCTGCGCTTCTCGGCCTTTTCGGATGCGAAGAGGTTCCGCAGAACAATGGAAACACTGACATAGACAAGGTCATCGAATACACTGAAGATATCGAATTCGAGCTTGAGGTGAAGTCTGTCACTGCGAATGCCGCAGAGATCACGATTTCACATAACGGACACGAGGATGACACTTGGTATGCTTTCGCTACAACTTCCTCAAACGTCAGTCTGTCCATTGACAAGGCGGTTGAAGAACTCACAGCCGGAGGCGGCAAGGTCAGCGGGCTGAGCAGCGGAACAAAGCAGACTGTCACTGTGGACGGTCTGGAACATAGCACTGACTACACTTATATCGTGTTTGCGATGACAGCGGAGGGCGATGTGTACGGATCGCACCAGGACGTGAGTTTCACGACTCCTATGGGCTTTGCACCAAACGCAGAGTGGAGCGTGGAGTACACAGGACGTCAGTTCATCGGCGAGAACGAGTATGAGCACACTGTCACTGTGGAAAGTTCCGACAAGAATCCTTATTTCATCACTGTCGTAACCAAGGACAGGTATGACAACACTGCCATCAGAGATCTGATCGGCGAGGAGATGGCATCGCTGGAGCAGTTCATATCTGAGTATAACAGATATTATGGAGAGCATACGACGATAAAGGACTGGAGCCATATCGGAGACGGCATCGATGCGTTCGGCATTGAACTCGGCAGGAAATATGTGGCGATGGCTATCGGAGTGACGCATAACAGCGAGCTCACAGGACATTATGCAGTGTCGGAGGAGTTCCTGCCTTATGAGGAGGAGATGACTCCTGAGTATGCTTCGTGGATCGGAACCTGGAAGTTCACAGGAGCGAACGGCGTTGCATTCGATGTGACCTTTGAGAAGATGAAGAGCAACGATACATATATTATGACCGGATGGGAGGGCAAGGAGGCGGAGCAGCACGAGGTGATCGTGTACTGGTATCCGACTGAGAACACCTGGATTCTGTGGTCACAGTATATAGGTACATTCACATCTGCAGGTTACGGTGACTTCGATCTCTATTTCTGTCCGGCGAATTTTGTGGACGGAGGCGGTCAGGAGGTTTATACTACTGACGGAGTTCCGATCTGCATCGGATGTGATATGCCGAATGGAGAGAAGATGGTGCTCGGATATTCCGAGGGTGACAGGGCGTTGTATACGCATATGCGATTTGCAGGAGTATGGAGCGACGGCGTCGGCGGCATCACGGCTACTTCCGACTTCCCTACCTTCCCGCTCACCGTCACCCCGTCAGCCTCAACTAAATCAGCCGCAACCAAACCGGTAAAACGATTCAGGTAGCACAGATATTGAAACAGTGGTCATAAACGCGAGTTTATGACCACTGTTATTGAATGGCTGAATGGAGTGATGACAGGAAGCCTCAAGATGAAGCCGGAGATCGCCAATGCCGTAGACGGGCTGGCGGGAGGCATACTTATCCTAATGGTGTCGATAGGCATCAACTGGCTATGCCAGAGCATATTCAGATGGGCCACCAAGAGAGACGGCAAGGAGGACGGCTCCAAGTGGCGTCCCTATCTGTCGAAACGCAAATTGGGCCACAACATCCTTCTTCTGATTCCCGGCCTTGTGTTCTATGCCCTTGTATGGGTTGCCTTCGGCAAAGGGAACCCGACTGTCAGGTTTCTGCACAGGATAGATATAGCCTATATGATCATTGTGGTCGTTATGGTACTCAATTCTGTGCTGATGTCTTTTCTGGATGTATACAGCAAGACTGACAAGCATAGAAGACATCCGATGCAGGGAGTGATCCAGGGTCTGCAGGTCGTGCTTTATTTTGTGGGCGCAATCATAGTGGTGGCAGTGCTGATAGACAAGTCACCTACCGTGCTGCTGACGGGACTTGGAGCATCTGCGGCTGTGCTGATGCTTATATTCAAGGACAGCATATTGGGCTTCGTGGCCGGTGTGCAGCTGTCGCAGAACAGGATGGTGCAGATCGGAGACTGGATACAGATGCCGGACGGAAGTGCGAACGGAACTGTGGAGGAGATCACCCTCAACACAGTGAAGGTGCGCAATTGGGACAACACCCTGACAATGATACCTCCATATACTCTTGTGAGCACTCCTTTCAAGAACTGGCGCGGAATGCAGGAGAGCGGAGGCCGCAGAGCGGACAAATGCATATATATAGATGTAAACAGCCTGGAGGTCTGCGGAGAGGAAATGATGGAAGACATTGCCAAGGCCTTTCCGATAATCGCAGACCACATCAAGTCAAAATCCGGGCAGAAGGATGTCACAAACGTTCAGCTGTACAGGGCTTATATCGAGACTTTTCTGCGTACCAATCCCGAGATAAACTCTTCACTTGACATCATAATAACACAAAAGGAGGCCACTCATTATGGCCTCCCTGTGCAAGTCTATTTCTTTTTGAAGGACAAGGCGTGGGCATCATTCGAAAGGAAGCAGTCGGACATATTCGACCACCTGATGACCATTGTCCCTGAATTCGGTCTTCGCATCTATCAGCGTCCTTAAATTATTTCAGGCGGACGAGATCTGCAAGAGCGATGGCTGTCATTGCCTCTACAACCACCGGTGCGCGGAGAGCAAAGCAGACATCGTGACGACCCTTCACCTCGAGTGTATCCATCTCGCCGGTAGCGAAGTTGAAGGTCTGCTGCGGCTTGCTGATGCTTGATGTCGGCTTGAAGGCCACACGGAACTTCAGAGGTGCACCGTTTGTGATGCCGCCGTTTACTCCGCCGGCTCCGTTCTTCAGCGGTCTGCAGTCCGGACCGATCGGGTCGTTGTGTTCAGAACCCTTCATTGCAGATGCCTTGAAGCCGTCTCCGAACTCGAGACCACGTACTCCCGGGATAGAGAAGATTGCGTGTGCAATCACAGACTCTACGCTGTCCCAGAACGGCTCGCCGTAGCCTGGATCGATGTCCGGCACTGTACATTCGATCACAGCACCAAGGCTGTCGCCCTCTTCGATGGCCTTGTCGATGGCATCCTGCCATTCCTGAGGCATCACCTCTGTCATTTCGAGCGCAGTAGAGAAGTCCCTGGCGATTCCACCGAGTTCAACGATCTTCGCCTCAACTGAATTGAGCGGAGTTTCATCGAGGATGGTAGCATCCTGGAGCATTTTCTTTGCTACGACTCCGGCGGCGACGACCGGAAGCGTCAGCCTTCCGGAGAAGTGGCCGCTGCCGCGTGGATCCTGACAGTCTTCCCATTTGAGGGCTGCAGTGAGATCCGCGTGACCAGGTCTTGGCATAGCCTCGAAAAGACTGTAGTCCGCCGATCTGGTGTTGTTGTTTCTGAATACTATAGTAAGAGGAGCGCCTGTAGTGTGGCCCTCATATACGCCGCTGACGAGCTCCGGACGGTCCTCCTCTCTTCGAGGAGTCGTACCTTTCGCTCCGCTCTTGCGGCGCTGGATATCATATTCGAAGTCCTGCTCTGAGAGTTCAAGTCCTTCCGGAACTCCATCCAGAACCACTCCGATAAGTTCACCGTGTGACTCACCGAATATCGACACTCTGAATCTTCTTCCAAATGTATTCATATTGTAATTCTTTTATAATCAAAGATTAAGCACTACCTCATAAGCGAGAATGTGTCAGGAAACTGCGGGAATGATTTTGCCACGCATTCCTCGTCATCGACAGTTATAGGACCGTCGGCACCGAACGACGCCACCTTCAGGGCCATAACCATACGATGGTCGTGGTGGGATGTGTACTCGCCTCCCTTGAGAAGGTTGCCGTTGAGCAGACGCTGTACCAATGTGCTTCCTTCCACTACAAGTTCGTCGCCCTCGATCTCAGCCTTCACTCCCATCTGTGTCAGCATCTCGAGAATGGCCTTTGCACGGTCGCTCTCCTTGTTTGCCAGGCGGCCGACGCCGGCGATGCGGCTTGTGCCCTGGCAGAAGGCCGCGAGCACGGCGAGGATCGGGAAGAGGTCCGGACAGTTTGACGCATCCACCTGGAAGGCATTCAGAGGAGCACGCTGGGCTGTGATGCTGCCCTTGTTGCCGTCCATCTGCGAGAGGCTCGCACCGGCATCCATAAGGATGTCCATAATGGAGAGGTCTGCCTGAAGCGATGTGGTGTCGAGTCCTTCGATTTCTGCTCTTCCGAAGATGGCTCCTGCCACGAGGAAGTTGGCCGCTGCGCTCCAGTCTCCTTCGAGATCGATGTCCGCAGCCTTGTATTTCTGTCCACCCTTCACTTTGAACACCATCTCTGTGCAAAGCGACCAGTCACCGCCTGATGCAAGGAATTCAGGACCGCCGAGCATATCGTTGCCGATCTTGATTCCGAACTTCTTGAGGACTTCAAGTGTGATGAACATATATGGAATGCTCTTCGGCTCACGGACTATGAGCGAAGAGTTCTTCTCTGCGAACGGAAGGCCCATAAGGAGGCCTGAGATGAGCTGGGAGCCGTGCTTTCCAGAAATCTCGGCACGTCCGGCCTTGAGAGGTCCGTTGACTGTCAACGGAACACGTACAGGGTCAGTATCTGACGTCACTGTAGATTCGAATGCCTCCATTATCTCTTTCGCACCGGTGAGAGGGCGGTTGAGAAGGGTCTTCTCACCTGTAAACTTCACCGGAGCAGGACTCAGCTGAGCCATAACCGGGATGAGCATTCTTGTGAGGAGTCCGGACTCTCCTACGTGGAGTTCCGGCATATCGAGGCTGCCGAGAGATGCTGAGATACCTGTAATGGTGAGTTCATTTCCGTTGAGTTCCACCTCGGCTCCGAGGTTGCGTGCAACCTGGAGTGCGGCCTCGTTGTCACCGCAGTGGGTGTATCCTTTAAGATGCGATGTGCCTTCAGCCAATGCGGCAGCGATGATTGCACGCTGGGCAAAGCTCTTTGACACAGGCATATACAATGGTTCTGACGACTCGATGAAGTGGAAGTCTGAATATACCGCCTTGCACATTTCTTCGGTCGGCCACTGGCCTGGTGCAGCCGCATCTTCCTCAGACAAAGCGGCATAGGTATATGGTGCGCCCTTCTTAAGGCACTCGATGCGCGACTGTCTTCCGGCATCACCCATACAGAATGCGATGAGTTCACCGGCTGCAGGGGCCTCCTCGCCCTTCCAGTCGTAGAGGGCCATCACCTTCTCCACATCGGCCTCCGAACTTGCGGAAGTCACGATCTTCACGATGTCTGCGCCGTGGTACTTGCACTTCTCCACAACCGCTTTGAGAGCCTCAAGCGAGTCTGTGCCTTCGAAGTCGTGGTATGAGCGGATGAATACTGTTCCGTTTTCGTGGGCTGCGCTGCGGACTCTCTTGGACATCTGCTTAGGGGCTTCGATCTCCACGTCCACATAGCGTGCTCCCGCCTCGATGGCTCTGACGAGCCTCTTCTCGGCGATCTGCACCGCCTTTGCCTCGCGGCTTGCCTCAGGAAGGTCCTGAATCGCAGGCTCGTTCTTCATAATCTCGGAGATTCTCGCTGTCGCAACGAGCGGAACGTCGGAAGTGAAGACATCCTCTGTCTCGCGTGCAGACAGCACACAGCTGTCCAGACGGATCTCCGCCATCTCACATTTTTCCAGAGCTTCAAGAATCTGCTCTGCTGTCTTGTTCTGTATGGTTGTACAAATCATAGTCTTTATTTCAAAAGTGCAACTACTTCTTCTACGGTCAAGTCACGGACAATGACGTTGCCTACTGCGCAAGGAAGGATGAAATGCACCTTGCCGTCTTCTGCCTTCTTGTCCTTTGCCATCGCTCCGGAGAGATCATTGATGCCGTATGGACTGATGATCAGGAGGAGGCAGCTGTCAAGGTCGTTCTCGATCTTTGCAGCAAAGCCTTCTTCCGCAAGGCCCAGTTTCTCGGAGAGTTTGGCAGCATATACCATTCCGAGGGCAACTGCGTGGCCGTGGTCGATGTCGTTGTGGTGTTTGTGTGCGAGGGATTCGATCGCGTGGCCGAATGTGTGGCCGAGGTTGAGTTTGCGGCGCTCACCGTTCTCGAACTGGTCGCGTGAAACGACGCCCGCCTTCACCTTGGCGGCTGCAGCGATGAGAGGAGTCATCTCGGAGATTCTTGCAGATATCACCTCAGGCCAGCGCTCCTCGTTGTAGCTGAGGGTCGCGGCGCCTTCGCAGCTTGCGATGAAGTCTGCTGTCAGTCCCTTGAGAAGGGTCATCGCAGCCTCATATTCTCCGTTGTCCTCGATGATGAATGTCTTGAGCATCTCTGCCGCTCCCGCCTGGAAGTCTTCCATCGGAAGGCTCTCAAGGAACTGCGGGCAGATGTATGTGAACTCCGGCTGGCGGATGGTTCCGAGCATATTCTTGTAGCCTTCGAAGTTGATGCCGGTCTTTCCTCCTATGGCAGCGTCTACCTGTGCGAGGAGGGTCGTAGGCACATAGGCGAAGCGCACTCCCCTTTTGTAGATCGATGCGGCAAAGCCCACCATATCCGATGTGATTCCGCCTCCGATGGCGAGCACGAGAGCATCTCTGTCTGCTCCTGAATCGAGGAGCCATCCACAGATATCCATCACTGTGTCCATACATTTTGTCTTCTCAGACACATCCAGAAGCATTCCGGGAACGCCTCTGCGGTTGAGCATATCCGCCACCTCTGCAGCGACAGCGCTTGTCATCGCAACATTGTTGTCCATAACTGCGTATACGTGCGCATACTGCTCCAGACTTGCCTCGAGTGACTGGATTCCATCCTCCACCAGGATGTGGCTGATGACATTGTCACCCTCGTATATATTTATCCGCTCCATAAATTTCTTGTTTACAATCTACAAATATAGCAATCTTTTGCACTAGACAGCTTGGTTGCGGTGGGGATTGAGCACGGTTTTCTGGGTTTTCCGTGGAAGATACCCCCTTTGCAGTGGGGATTGAGCACGGTTTCCATAGGTTTCCGTACCAGATGTTTACAGAATGACCGTTTTATTTTGCAAATTCCGAAATTTCCGATACCTTTGCATTCCTTAAATAGAAGGTTTATCCTTCAGTGCCTCTTTCAGACCTGGTTTAAGCGTCCGCTTCACACGAAGCCAAGCGCCCACAGGCAACCGAAACAGCACACCAGCCCGGATGGCGGAATCGGTAGACGCGCTGGTCTCAAACACCAGTGGAGCAATCCGTGCCGGTTCGATCCCGGCTCCGGGTACCCTCAAATGGCCTACAGACACCTGTAGGCCATTTTTATATAAGATTTTCCCCACATTTTCCCCACATCTGACAATTATCTTGCAAAAAGTTTTTCGGAAACTGCCGATTTTTTCGATCTCTTGTGTCCATTTCTACAAGATTTGAGATTTCTCTGTCTTTACATAGCTTGTGGATGATAGCTTTTGAAAAAGACATCTTGAGCGAGACCAATTTTGATGCGGATTCACGAGAACGCATTTCGGATGTACGCCGCAGGAACTGATTGAGAGGGAGAGGTAAAAGAAAAATCCACACGAAAACGAGACACAAAAGAGGAGAATATCATCTATATACTCTCCTCTCTATTCGTGCTTTAACAAAGGTCTATTTCATTGGCCTATTAATTTTACCTTTGAAATAGCATTGTATTCCCTCATCGGTAATGTTCACCATGCTGTATTCATTAATCCTCAATGACGGATACGGTGTGTAGTAGAACTCACTTGTGCAAAGTTTATTAAAGAGTTTCTGTGCCAGATGATCTGTATAAGCTTCATCCTTGTAATAACTCTCTTTGCTATTGTTCTCCACAGCGAAACCAACTGATATTGAATGCATAAACTCGTGAGTAATGATTGACTTCATCACTGCTTCTCTGGTTTTTTTTGCATCATCAGCCTCCACACAGATTGCAGAAAGGCTAATAAGCATATCATTCTCTTTTGTACCCGTCCACTCCCTTGACAAACCGTCTTTGAGACATAATCCTGTTATTCCATTTGACAGAAGTGCAGAATCTACATTATCATCAAAATGAATTGTGATACCCATTATTGCGTCATCAGTTAAATATGACGGATATTCGCTTCTGTTATTTATTACATGGATTTTCAACCTATGTAAATAAGATGCAATTTCATATTTTATCATACTATATTGATCCATTTTCCCTACTCTATTTCCTATTCGGCTTTTCGGATCCGCCGTGTAAACCTACGCTTGCGAAGATAGAGGGAGGGAATGGGATCGTGAAATGGATTCAGCGAATGACGGATTCGTCCACCAAAGGGGAGATTTTTTGAGAGGGATGGGCTATGTTTGCTTGAAATTCACTACTTTTGTATCAGAATCAGCAAGATATACAATATACATACATAAGACCGCGAGGTGTTTCTAATGGAAATCTGGAAAATTTACATTGAAAGAAGACACTGCGTGACTGCTTGTGTTATGCTTACGCATAGCGTGCAGTCACCTATTTTCTTTCAAGGCATTCCAGGGCCTCCATTAGAGATAGTGTGATCAGCACGCTATTTTTATGCTCCGGTAGTTGAGATTTTCATTATGGCGAAGAAAACAGTCCTGGCAACACTTTCAATTGACGGATGCCTCTCTGACAACAGGACAGAAAGGAGTTGGATGCTGCGCTCTGATGTGTACGGCATCGATGAGTTCTATGATGCCATAGGCGAAGATTCTCTTGTGGAGGCTGATGTTGAGAATGCCGAATATGTGTGCGGACTTCTTGCTGATGGCAAGGTGGAGCGTCTGATTGTTTATACAGTGCCGTATCTTTCCGGAGGGGGATGCAGGCTGTTCAGCACGGAGTTGTCACCAACTCACTGGGTGCTGGAAGGCATGAAGGTCTTCCGCGAGGATGTCGTATGCTCTGTGTACAGATATGAGCCTATCGGTTAGTCTTCTTCAGGCATAGCCTCCAGTTCCTCCTCCCACATCTTCCATTCTGCTTCTGCTCTTCGGCTTTCCTTTGGAATGAAGAAGCACAGCCACAGACCTCCGGCCATACCGATAGCGTGTGCCACCAGATGCGCTACTTCCTCCCTATCTGCGATGCCGTCAAGTGCGGTCAATGCTATCACTACAACATTCATCAGGGTATATAATATGGCAACTGCGTATATCAGATTGTTCGCAGTCTTCCTTGAAATTCCTATCTGTCGTCTTTTATTCTTCATTCTTCCTTTTCATGGTTCTGCGTATAAATACGAATAGCAGCAAGGCAATTCTTACAATAGCAAAGATAACCATTACAATCATCTCCCAAACCTTTTTCTTGACCCAATCAGAGTAAATCCGGAAAGTATGTCCTCTCGATAGGTCTTTCCTATCAATAATCTCGTACCATCTGCCAGTTCTATCTGATTGCCGACAATTTTCGTGATGAAGTTGAGATTCAATACGATTGAACGACTAATCCTAATGAACTTATTTGGCGGAATGCAATGATATACATCAATCATCGGTACAGATACGAGGATGGGGTCTTGACCTTTGATGTGAATCTCACAATAATCCCGAGCTGCTCTGAGAAATGTGATATCATCAACGGCCATGCGTATGTATACGCCTTTTCCTTGCAGGATAAATACATGTTCAGGGCAGAAACTACCCTTAGATGTCTTTCTCTTGGTTGATTTCATGCTCATGACTATATCGTGTTGTTGATTACAAACTCAAGTGTAGCATAAATCAAAGAGAGGGCTACCAACAATCCACCGAATGGTGGTTTTGTCCACCGAGCAGGAAGAGAACAAGCCAACATCAGTATATAAAATCACACAATCACCCTATATTTTCAAGTAAAAGAATCAAAACAAAATAGCAGCTAACAAGTTAAGAATATCATAAAATAATTAAACAGACATCCATAAGGTGTGTAGATTATAGATTGCAGGCAGTAGTCCATAGCAAGCAACAAAAACATTAGCCTCCACTATTGGGTAGAACCCTTTAGTGGAGGCTAATATTGCTCTATTAGGAGAGCGGTCTAACCCGCATGCTCCAAAAAACACATCTTTTACCTTATTCTCCGTAGTTCTTTACTGTCCAGCCCTCTGGGATACCATAAATTCCAGTAGGTATTTGACCACTTTCCGTTCCCTGCTCTAAGCTGGCCGCTTTGGTAAATGTACCTGTACTTGCTACACCACTTACCCATACATTTAAGCAATTAGGTGCCGATATATCCGTTGCCAACATCGTAATATTATCCAACTTTTTACAATCATTGAACATATAGCTGTAGCAACGTTTTACC
>JAFYWC010000081.1 GCA_017546585.1 Bacteroidales bacterium | reverse complement strand
TGGAGTGGGGCGAATAATTTTGAAAATATTTAGCGATTTTTAGTCGCTAACTGATAGAAAGAGAGTTACTTAGGTGACTCTCTTTTTTGTACCCCTTTTTGCAACCAAATGCAAATATGGGGATTTTTTTTGATATATTTTGAACCGAATTTCTACCGTTTGGCTCTCCGGCCAGATTTTTTTGTCTAGGTACAGACCCAAAGTAAGCCACTTTGTGGCACGTGGTGGCACACCATGACACACCATGACACAAAAAAGGTGTCAAAAATGGCATTATAAACGGTACAGCTAATAAGTAGAGATGAGTTTTAAGAAAGTATGTAAAGTCTGTGGACGAGAATTTCATTCCGCAAAATATTCGTCCAGATACTGCAGCCAGAACTGCTATGTGAAGTCCAGAAACTGGGCGAAGCAGACTCGGCATGCCCTTGATATACAGGGAGATAGTAAGACCCTGAATGAGGTTATATACAATAAGGTATGCCCTAACTGTCATAAGCCTTTTACCGCGAAGAAGACCAATACCATATACTGCTCTCCAAAGTGTGGCAAGATTTATAGGAAGTCAAAAAATGAGGGTCTCAAAGATATCAAAAGGCGTGAAAACTATGTTCAAAAAATTGTTGATTCAAGCTTACCACGCCGGCAGCTGAAAATCGTAAAAGCCTGTGCCAACTGCGGACGTGACTTCGATGCCATGAAGATAACCACTATGTTCTGCTGCAGCAGCTGCGCAAAGGCATACAGGATTCGAGAAAAAGTGTCTGAGGATCAAGGCAAGATAACGGCAGAATCCATATACCAGAAGGTTGCTGTGCGGGAGCTCAATGCTCCAGCTGATTCTGAACTGCTCAGACCTAATTCTGCAGCTGCTTATCTAGGAATAAGTCGCAGAACACTTTACAGGTATATATCTCAAGGAATAATCAAGACAAAGCAGATGCCGGGTGTCACTCTGATAGAACGGTCCTCCCTAAAGGAGATTCTCCTCTCTGAAGTATCCCTGCGGGTCAAGACCAAGAAAAAGATCGAGGTACCTGATAAGACAGTCAGTCCGGTTTTACAGGGTGACAGAATCACAATTCCGGAAGCGGCGCATGAGTATGGTGTAGCTCTTAATGTGATGCAGCATTATCTCAGGCGCAGCAATCTGCAGTTTGTGAAATACAGGAACACTAGGTTCTACTTGAAGAAGGACGTGGACAAACTTGTCAAGAAACGTCTGAGAGAAAGACATCCTGATATAACGTCGTGGTACTCTGTTGACGATATAATCAAGAAGTACAATATTCTTAAACCTACGCTGCACGGTATACTCTATCGTAACCAGGTGCCGAAGAAGAAGGAAGGAGGATATACATATTATTCACAGACCCATATCGATGACCTCTTGGGATACCTTATAGATACAGATAAGTATTACACTACGGACTATATTTCCGAGGTGCTTTCAATTAGCAAACGAGCCGCATCAAAACTGGTCCAAAGGCTCTCTCTTCCCAAGATTTCCCGAGGAGGAAGAATCTATATTGAAAAGGATGCATTCGATGCCTTATTATTGAGTGGCAAGCTCCACTAAATTATAATCCCACTCTAATAATGCTCTAATGTTTTATAAAATCATAATTATATTTAACGAAAATCATATTATTGCAGAAAAATTCAATATGACATCAGTTTATCTAAGAAAACGTAAAGGAACTAAGGGGAGACTTAACCTTTACCTGGATTATTATCCGGCTCTGTTCAATCCTTTGACAAGAAAGACAAAGAGGCATGAGTCCCTTAAGATGTTCATATATGAGCATCCGAAGAATATGGTCGAGCAGAATTATAATGAGGAGACTCTTAAGCTTGCTGAAGCCATCAGATGCAAGAGGAGCATTTCTATCATGAGCAAGGATCTTGGATTCTTCGAGGAATCATTCGGCAAATGTGACTTTCTTGAATTCTTCGAAAAGCTCGCCCTTACCAAGCACCACAGCTGGATGATGGCGCTGAAGAGTTTCTCGACATTCATGAACGGTAAATGCAGGTTCGAGAATCTGAGCGTGAAGTTGGCAGAGGATTATAAGGAATGGCTTCTGACTAAAGCGATGTGTGGAGGAGTAGCCTCTAAAAAGAAACTCTCGCAGAACACTGCTTCCAAGTACTTCGTGATTTTCAGGGCAGTCCTGAAGAAGGCTTACAAAGGAAAATGCATCAGGGAGAATATCAGCGACTATCTGGATACGATTCCGACAAAGAAGTCTAGAAGGGAGTACCTCACTGTTGAAGAGGTGAAGCGCCTATGCAAGGCTGAATGCATGCATGAAGTCCTTAAGCGTGCCTCGCTCTTCTCGATACTGACCGGACTGAGGTTCTCTGATATCAAGTCGTTGGACTGGAGTGAGATCTGTGTGGCTCCTGATGGCAAGCCGTGCATAAGAAAGCGAATACAGAAGACAGACATGGAGGAGACGATATTCATCAGTGAACAGGCTCTCTCTTTCTGCGGAGAGCGCAAGGAATCAGGACCCGTATTTGAGGGCTTCTCCAGCTCCATGGTCAACTATCCTCTCAAGAAGTGGCTAGAGGAAGCACATATCCACAAGCACATCTCCTTCCATTGCTTCCGTCATACAAATGCTACCCTTATGGTTGCCAATGGAGTCGATATCTATACCGTTTCCAAGCAACTTACTCACTCCCATGTCAAGACTACAGAGATATACATGCACCTGGTCGATCATAAGCGTAGAGAGGCTGCCGAATCGATTGTGATTAAATAAGGTGTATTCTTACTGAATTCAGATACTGTTTGCCTTTGTGTTTAAGATTCTTTGCAAATATTATCTGATGTTTTCCTTTAGTTGTTGTGTTGTTAAATAAAATTATTAACTTTGTTAAAGAAAATTATCAATATGGAAACGATGTACACATATACCTTCGATGAAAAGGAGACGTTGATATTTGCAGGACTCAAGGTTTACATAACCGGATGTCTGGGTGAATATCTGGATGAAAGCCAGATTGATTCATTAGCCCAGATATTGAGAAAATTCAGGACAAGACCTGCGGAGGTGGAGTTTGCGGAAAACTACTGCGTACCCTTGACGAAGGATAATATTCTCAGGAATCGTTATATACCTAGAAAGACGCTCAGGAAGGATGAATGTGCCGTCTTCTTCTATAACCTATCGCCGTATGCACTCTTGAACAGGCTCCAGACGGCAAGATTCGCGAAGCTAATGCTGCCGAATTTCTTCGCGGCAGAACAGACGATAAATTCAGTCTTCACTCGTTTTGCAAATTCTTCATCTGATGACGGGTTTACGATAGAGAATCTTCCATACCATTCCACGACTCATCTGGAGAAGTTTTTATTTGAATTAGGATTGAAAAATAACCATAAGAACAATGAAAGGAAGTAATAAGAAAGTGACCTTTGAGGACATGCCTGAACTGGTTTCGTCTCTTCTTACCGAGGTCAAGACTCTACAAGGTAAGGTGGACTCTGTAAGCAATCTGGTAAAGACAATCACGCCCAAGGATGATGTCAAGATCCTTACAGTGGATGATGTATGTAGATGGCTGGGCAAATCCAAGTCCAGCGTCTATAAGATGACTTCTAGAGGTGAGATCCCTTGTTATAAGCAGGGAAGGATCGTCACTTTCATAGAGTCGGAGTTCATAGGATGGCTTACAGCCTATAAGAAAGGATCATGTATGGATGTGATGGGCCGTGCTGAAGAATACATTCAGAGAATGCACTAGGAATTCTGAATGTCTTGAATGTTTTTGCAATATGTGACCTCACAGGCTTTGTTCATAGGGTCAGTTGGTAGGTCTAGCGAACAGACAATTACAGCCTTTGATCTAGCGCAAGGAAGTAGCGTGAAATCAAAGGCTGTTTCTTATTTGCGTCCTTTGCCGGAACTGTTGATGTCCTTGGCACTTACTGTCATCTCCAGGTTCCTCTGGCCGTTGTCCTCATAGAGGTAGATCTTCAGCACCTGGTCATCAGACAGGGTCATCTTCGGGAACGAGTACGCTATCTTCGCCGTGCCTCCCGCCTTGACTGACAGGGAGCCATGTCTTCCGTTGGGGAAGATGGTCTTCTCGAAGTGTACGGTCCTCTTTCCCTTTCGCTTGCTCTCTATCACGAACGTTGCGTCCTTGGTCTCGTAGCTTACGCCTGAGCGGTTGTCGATGGAGAGGACGACGTATGTGATGTCGCTGTATGACATGATCTCCTCACACAGCACGAGTATGCCGTGCTTGCGGTCTCCGATGTGATACAGAGCCTGGTCCATGGTGACCATGTTCGAGAGCAGGGGAGCATCTGAACTCCTGTTAAGAGATACCTGTCTTCCGTCCGACGAGGCGTTCTCCCTCATGTCCCTTATCAGGCTCTCGGGAGATCCGTCGTAGCCTACGATGAACGTGTGGATGCGTCCGTTGGATTCCAGGGCAGACAGGCTGGTCAGCGAAGTGAACGCCTCGCGTCCCTTGACCGCCAGCATGTTCCTGTTCTGCTCGATGATCTTGGCCGCCACAATCATTCCGTTGGACAGATCCACGTATGTCAGATCCGTGTCAAAGATCACGTGCGATGTGTAAATGTCTGACACCCAGAGCGTATCCGATTGGGCGTAACTGTAGCAACGGTAGCAGAGTGCTACCATTACTACCAATAATATCTTTAATGCCTTTCTCATAGGTCCTTCTTTTTTACGATGAAGAAATTATATCCGGAAGGTACTGTCACCGTCGCCTCGCCGCTGGAGCTACGGGCAATGGACACTCCTGTTGACACCACATCCTGAGCCACCCTGCCGAGTCTGCTGGAGAGAGTGCTTCTTGCTATGTCCGTTCCGCGCTCCCGAGCCGTTCTGCCTACGTTCGCCACATCAGGGCAGTAGATGCCCTTGGATCCGTCCATGTCGTATGCCTCGTATCCCAGCGGCAGGATCCTTCCTCCGACCTCGATGCTCTCGAAGCTCACCTCCAGTCTGGAAGACAGCCTGCAGGTTCCCATCAGGTGCGTGTTCTTGGGGATAATCACTCCGTTGACCCTTATCTCCTCGAGCAGGATTACAGCAACCCTCTGTCCGCTCTTGAGCTTCTCCTGTCTTGAGAACATGCACTTGAGTGGTCTGTCGTCGGTAAGGTCAGACTCCTGTTCGGCTCCCAGCGAGCTGATGCCCGTGCCCCATCCGTCGTCACTCTGAGAGATGACGCTCGTGCGGGTCACCACCGGAGCGGGGACTGCTATGGTGTCATTGGCTGGAGTCTCCTCCTGCAGAGGAGTCTGCTCCGTCTCTCTCATCCTCTCGGCCATCTCGATGGCTTCCTCGCGTCTTCTCTGATGCCTCTGCTCGCGTTCCTGCGGAGTCTCCCTGTAGGGGTTGGTGTAGTTCGGAGCCGGTCTTGCCGGTGCGGCATAGCCTCCGCCGGAGCCGGAAGGGGAGATTATCTCCTCGGCCTTCCGTTCCTCCTTCTTTTCCTCTTCCTCCCTCTGGCACTGCGTCCAGTACTCCTCGATGTCATCCACCTTCTCCTTGTCGCTGAAGGTGGCGTAGGCGTGTGACTTGCTGTCGCTTACCTCCTTGACGTCGGCATCCGGCATCTCCACATATACCTGCTCTCCTTCGCCGGATTCCTTCGCCTTCTGCTTGAACTCATACCTGAACAGCAGGAAGAGGATCAGCACGGATGCTCCTATGAATATGTATACCTTTGTCTTCTGATTCATCGTTGTCTCCTATAAGAATGGCAGCACGACTTGCACTATGTGATAGACCGCCGTGCCGAAGCAGGCTATCACGGCTATGACTGCGGCCACTGTCTTCCACGGCGCGTCAGGCACGTCGTGGGTGTTCAGCAGCTCGCAGATACGTCCATACAGTCCTCCCATGTCAGTTGCGTTTTCTGGTTCCCAGGTTGTCGCTCTTGGTCACGAGGAACTTCTCGATCATCATGCCGTGAGGATTTGAAGGGGAACGCTCCACCTCCAGCAGACGGCAGGTGCTCTCGAAGTCGTACGAGGTGATGTTGCTCTCTCGCAGCAGGAAGAGCTTGCCGTAGGTCACGGCCCCGTAAGGGTAGGTCTGCATGTCCACCTTGACCGAGTCCACGACGATCTCCTGTGAGATGTTGGCAGACACGAGCCTCTGGTAGAATCCTCTCTCGGAGAGGTCCATCCAGTAGTCGTAGGCGCTCCTGTCGCTCATGGTAAGGGCTCTGTCCACGTTCCTCTTTATGGACTCAGAGCTGGGAGCCAGGTTGAACATCAGCTCATGGAAGCGGGTGACGTGGTCAGCCGCCTCCATGTCCCTGTTGGCATCCTCGGGTGTCCTGCGTGCCATGACGGCCGAGCCCTTGTCGATGACGTAGACCGTCTGACGGGCATGCTCGGACGACCATGCCGCGATGCCTACGGAGCCGATGCAGACCGCTCCGGCACAGATCAGGGCCGCTATCGTGAGGAACTTCATCTTCCTGAAGGAAGAATCGATGTTGTCGAAATACTTGATGATGTTGTCCATTATGAATTAGATTTTAATGAGTTTGCGTGCTATGTTCCTTGCTGGCTGTGTCACAGATCCGTGTGCGTCGTTGCCGCCTCGTGACTCTATCCAGTAGGTTGCGAGCTTAGGTACGGCCGATATCATCACCAGTGCGACGATATGAAGCAGGATCATGAACCAGGTGGCCGAGAGTCCTGTCTCTCCGGCCAGTGATGCGTCCGCAAAGGCGCTCGTTATCTCCAGACCGATCATCATGACCAGGAATCCCGCCGGAATCCAGCATGACAGCTGTATGTAACGGGCGAACCACCTCTTGATGCCGGCCTCGTAGCCCGGCCATACCGAGGTGGCGAAGATCACCGGTCCCACCATTCCTATGAAGATCTGGTAGAAGTAGCATATCACCTGCTGCATGAACAGCAGTACCTTCGCCACGATGTAGAGAAGGCCTCCGATTAGGGCTCCTGTCTTGAGCGATGTGATATTCATCATGCTCATCACCGACCGCTTGAGTCCCTCCCAGATGGTCTTGAAGAAACGGGCGATCCTCGAGTCCGACTCGAACTCGGCGATGCTCTCATGGTATGCCTCGATGTTCTTCGTGATGTCCGTCATTGCCATCGTCTCCATGTTTTCCTTCCATGTCATCAGGTACTCCTCGTTGGTGACGCTGCACGTCTCGGTGACACCTCTGATGAAGATGCTCACCAGCGAGTCCAGCGGAGTCATCACCAGCGTGTGGAAGTTGGCGATGAGTATGAGCAGCATCACCGGCTTGAGGATGAGGAACGCATCCAGGCCGTCACCCTTGACGAAACCGTTGTAGTTCTTCAGGATGGTCAGTCCGGCGAGGATGCCGGCGATGGCGATGGACACGTGCATCATGCCCTCCATGTGCTCGTTGAAGATGCTGTGCTTGACGTTGTCAAGCGTATTCCATATGGTAAGTGCTGTGATCATTACGATACTCCTGTGATTATTGATACAAGTCTGAGAAGAGCCATTCCGAAGACGAATCCGGTGACGACCCTGAGGATGATCTCATCCGCCGTCGGGTCTCCCGCGATGCCTCCTCGGGAGAAGATCCAGAAGGCGAATCCCGACAGGACGGCCGCCGCCAGGATGAACAGCAGCGACACCACTCCAAGGGATGATGAGGTGGCCGTGCTCTGGCTGCCGTACACCTGCTTGGCGATGACGAAGTCGTCGGGACCCATCTGCGCGTCGATCTGCTCGACGAACTCGGTCAGGCCTTCGGCGAAGATGGTCGCCTCGATCTCCATCTGCATCTTCTGCTCGGTCTCCTTCATCTTCTGCTCCAGTTCGCCCACGAGCTTCTCCAGTTCGTCCTTCTTCTCCTTCTTCGAGAATCCCAGCGTCCCGAGGAGCTTGCGGGCTGTCTCCAGCGCCAGCTCCGCGTAGTCCTGCATCGTGGTGAGGTAGTTCAGCATGATGTTGGCATCCGTCAGGCGGAACCGCTGCAGCTCGTGCATCTGCTGGACGTAGTTCTCGGTCATGCCTATGGTCGAGTTGAACGCTTCGGTAAGCCTCTTGAGCGTTCCCAGGTCCTCCATCACGCTGATGGCCGTGCCGCCGATGCCGTCCTCTCCGAAGACGTTGTCTATATGCTCCCTCATGCTGTTCATCTGGTCTCCCAGATGGGCCAGCTCACCCAGCTGGTCGAGCATGTAGTCTATCTGCTCTGCAGCATTGGTCGCCGAGGCGGCAATCTGACTGGGATCGATGACTATCTGCTGGGCATTCAGATGAATGCCGCACAGCAGGCAGATTATAGCCGCTATGATCCTAAACCTTCTCATGGCGTCTGCTTGTGAGTTGACGGATGGCCCTGATAGGGGAGGTCTTCTGGATGAGTTCAAGCATCTCCTTCTTCTTGTTCTGTGCTGACTCGTAGGCCAGCGCCTCCTGAGGCGATACCTCGGTTGCATATACGCCGCTGAGCTTGGAACCCAGCGAGATGAATACCTCCTTGTACCTGTACCTGCTGTTCATTCCTCGGTTCAGTGACAGCACCAGTGCCTTCTGATGGTCGTCCAGTCCGAGGAACTCACCCAGCTGGTCGATCACCACGCGGCTCATCGTCTGCTCCAGGATCACCTTCACGTCGGAGTTCTGCATGATCGTGTTCTTGATCACCGGAGAGGCTATGATGTCGTCGAACTCCTGTGTCACCACGATCGCCGCCGTGTTGAGCTTGCGGGCAGTCTTCCACAGTCCCAGCAGGTAACCCGCCATGGTCTCGTTGGCGATGGCCTTCCATGCTTCCTCGATGATGAGCACCTTGTGGGTCTCCTGTTCGGCTCGCATCTTCGCCTCGAAGGCGTTCATGATGCAGAGCACGGCTATCTCGTAGAATCCGTCCTTCATGTTCTCGATGCTGTCCACCTCGAAGACCGTGAATCGGCTCGAGAAGATGTCGTTCCTTCCGGTTCCGTTCAGCAGCTGCCTGTACGCTCCCTTCTTGGCATAGGCTCCCAGAGCCGTGCACATGCTGTTGATGTCCAGATTCCTGGTGGTGTTCTTCACTCCGTTGACGGTGTATCCGTGTTCGCTCTCAAGCAGGGGCACTATGTCCGTGTTGATGAAGTCGAACAGGTCGTCGAATACCGGAGGCTTGTCCGACTGCTGCCAGTTCAGGCAGAAGTCCTTCAGGATCTGGGTGATGATGTTGCCGCTGGCCGAGTCCCATCCTCCCTGAGGCTTCCAGATGGTCTGTATGACGGACTGTACGAAGCCCAGACCTATGCAGTCGGCGTTAAGGTCGCCCGACTTGCTGAGCCACTGGTCCATGTCCCAGAAGATATTGAACGACATGCCAGGCACGTTCGAGTCCTCCTGCCGTTCCCACTTGAGGTAGATTCCGTCGCGTCCGTCCGACTCCTCGCGTATCACCGAGCAGAGGCCCTCGTAGGAGTAGCCCTTGTCGATGATGAAGATCGTGTCGCCGCTGTCGTAGCTGTTGCGTACGAAGTAGTTCGTGAAGAAGGACTTTCCGCTGCCGGATCCTCCAAGGAAGAAGGCGTTATAGTTGCTGATAAGGCCCGCCTCGAACGCCCTTTTCTGCATATCCATCGCCACGGGTATGTTCCTCGACCGGTCGCACAGTGGGAGCGTGCCTCCCTCTATGTCTCTCTGGAAGGACTCCATCGGCCACAGGCAGAGCACGCACCCCAGCTCGTTGAGCATGAGGTTCCTTGCTCCGATCTCGCACGATGCTCCGGGAAGTGACGAGTGCCAGAGCACAGGGGTGTCGTAGGTGACGTTCACGCAGCGGACGATGTTCATCTGCGAGAGTGCAGCGCTGACCTTGGCCCTGAGCATCGACTGCTCCTCCTTCTGTCCGAACACGAGGATGTTGGTGTGGGCCCTGACCGTTGTCTTCTCGTCCTCCAGGTCTTCGCCAAGGTAGGACTCGATCTCCTGGTTGTTCTTGCGGTTCTCGCTGTCCCTGCTGGACATGCTGAACATCTTCTTCTGACGTGCCTCCAGCTCGCTGATGGCTTCCTTGCGGGGAATCATCAGCACGTACGAGTTGACGATATGCTCGCAGTCCAGGAGCGTTCCAAGTGATGCACCCAGCGACAGTCCCAGCGCCGAGAGGGGAGTGCTTACCTTCTCCACCTTCCGGGAGTCCTGCAGCTCGCTCGGCAGATGCTTGCCCTCGTTGATCACGTAGGCCCACATCTGCTTCCCGTTAGCCTCCATGTGGTCGGGGTACATGTCGATGTCCGAGAGGATGCCGTCGCCTGTTCCCATGGACATGTGCGAGTACATCCGCTCTACGAGCTCCTGGTCGGTGAGTCTCTCCGCGCTGATGACCCTCGTATCCGTGAGCTTGTAGATGAACTCTTCACCGATGGCGCCTATCCTGTAGATGTCCTCGTGGCAGCCTTCGCGCAGCTTGGCGCTCATGCCCAGGACACCGCAGGAGTCCGGCTCGCGGACGGCCGTGAACTTGTTGGTGAGGGTGAGGAAGACATACTGTTCGTGCTCCAGGTACTCCCGTCCCCTGAAGTGGTTCTGATAGGACCTGTCCAGAAAGCCCCTTCCTGTCTTCGACTTGTACTTCCTTCGGAAGAAGACGTCCTGACGGTGGACCATCGTCCAGTCCGGGAGGTCCTTGGTGGCCCTGTGGAACTGGTTGTGGATGGCGGTGTAGGATGCTGCATCCAGAGAGTACTGCGGCGGAAGGGACAGACGCCACCCTATGGTGACATCCCCTCGCTTGGAGATGACCACGCCATCCCTGATGGCCATGATCGGGAAGATCTTCTCGAAATCCTTAGACGGTATCCTCATCTGCATGTCTTGGTTCCTCCATCAATGATTCCAGACCTTCGGGGAGCACCTTGACGTGCATCCTCATCTTGTTCTTGGTGAGCATCCTTGCGAATTCCCGCTCCGTGTACCTGTTCTGCAGTACCTGGATCAGCATGTAGTCGGCCACGAGTGCCGCCGCCAGGAAGGTGAGCGTGATGAAGCGTCCGAAGGTGTTGCCAAGTGCCAGGGATACCATCCCTGCGAATGCGCCAACCAGAACGAACACTATCATGAACCTTCCCTTGATCCCGAAGAACGACAGAGGCTCGTCCAGGGACTTCCAGCCCCTGAACCTGTTTGAGTTCCACGTCTTCATGCTAGATAATGATCCTGAAGAGGTTCAGCAATAGGACGACGAGGATCAGGCCGCCTCCATGCTTGAGGAAGGCTGCCGCCGAGTGCTGGTCTCCACCGGTGAACTTAGGATAGACGATGATCAGCTGGAACACTCCCACCAGTACGCAGATGATGGTGACGAAGAGGAAGATCTGCTCCGAGCTGCCTTTGAGATATGAGTTCCACTGCGAAAGTACGGATCCGATGTCCTTCACCTGGGCATGCATGAAGAACGATGTCATCAGCAGTGGAAAGATTGCCAGTTTTCTTTTGAGTTGTATTGATGTGTTTTCCATATACTTTGATTTGATGATTGCCTGCCACGCATCATCAGGAAGTATACAGTCTTTACTTGTGGGGTAGTACTACTGGATGTCGTATCCAGCATCCTGCAGCTCCTTGGCAAGGACACTGCGTCTTGATTCCGGGGTAGATGGATCGAGGTACTCTTCAAGTGCCGACATGGGTTCACTCTCGAACTCCTCCTCGGACACTTCCAGCGGAGCGAATCCGCTATCCTCGTCGCTCGGGTCATAGTCCTTAGGAGCGGGCCTCTCTCCTGCCTTGCTGACCTTGACGAAGGTTTCATTCCCCGTCTCTCCCTTCTCTCGGGATCTCTTCTGCATCCGCAGCTTCACCGCCGAATACAGGACTGACGTCACCAGAAGACCCAGTGCCGCCAGAATCAGAATTGAATCTTTGTTTACCATATTGCTTAAAATTTACCTTGCACTGCAAAGATATGAAATTATAATAATACTTAACAAGAATGATAATTAAAATTAACTTATTGGGCTGAATATGGTTTTCTCCGTTCCGTGTCTTAGCCGTTTCGTGACGCAAGTTAGAGCCATCTTGGAACCCCTGTCACGGCTCCCTTGAGAAAACGGGACACTCGCTTCTCTCGCATCAGTTTTCCCATTCCCGTGCATGTGTTTCAGATGTTTCTCTACTTGTTGCTGTCACAAAAGACAAGACCCTATGGAACAGAGAAACCCCCGGGTCCAGGCAGACAGGTGCTGCTTGCAGCAGGGTTCACTCGATAAGTCAAATCATTTAATTGTTACAGATATGACACACAATTACTACTTCTTCAGAACAGTAAAGGTTGGCGGCAGACAGAGACTCAGACCGCTTCCAGGACAGAAGGAACCGTCAGGAAGACACATCGACGAGGGCCTTAACGTACAGGCGGACTCAAGGATGAGAGAGGATTACCCTCTGGGAACAGTCTTCGGCAGCGAGAGTCTTGAGCTTCGTTCTCTTCACTCGACCACGTTCTACTCGGCAGGAGCCATCTACCCGATAGGACTGAACCTGGGTGACTACCACTCACAGTCACACATGCCTTCTGCAGGCATGAACGAGGCTTATGACAGCTACAAGGCAGACCTTGAGGACAAGGCAAGACCGGTACTCTCAGGAGAGTCGACACTCTTCACGGAGAGCGGCAATGCTGCGAATCCGGGAACGCTTCTCTCGCAGATCAAGGCTGACAGGAAGATGAACGCTCCGACAATCGAGGACGAGGGATTCCACATCGCAGACAAGGACTGGTACCTCCTTGTGAGGAACATCAAGTCAAAGGTCAACACGATGATGGTAGGACCGTCAGGTACAGGTAAGACAGAACTGGTACTGCTCGCCTGCAGGAAACTCGGGCTCGAGTGCAACGTGTACGACATGGGTTCGATGTACGATCCGGTATCGGGACTGCTCGGAGTACACAGACTCCAGAAGGGCGGCGAGTCGGTGTTCGACTACGCGAAGTTCACGCAGGACATCCAGAAGCCTGGAGTGATCCTCCTCGACGAGCTCTCAAGAGCACCGGTTACGACCAACAATATCCTCTTCCCATGTCTTGACTCACGAAGGATGCTTCCTGTGGAGATGGCAGGAGGAGACGAGCTTCGTTCGATTCCGGTACATCCCGACTGCGTGTTCGTGGCGACGGCCAACGTAGGTGCGGAGTACACAGGTACGATGAGTCTTGACAGGGCGCTCGTAGGAAGGTTCTTCCCATTAGAGCTTGATTATATGCCTCTGGAGTGCGAGGTGCAGGTTCTGACAAAGAGATGCGGTATCATGCCTGCAGATGCTGAGAATATCGCCAGTGTTGCCGGAACAGTACGATCGCTCTACGGCAAGCAGGAGATATCATGCACGATATCCACACGTGAGACACTTGCTGCTGCAAGGCTGGTGGCTGACGGATGGAGCTCGCTTGAGGCGATGGAACTGACCTTCCTTCCGCTGTTCGAGGGAACGAGGACAGAAGGGGAGAGAGGAATGGTTGCAAAAATCTTCATGACAAGATAACCCCTCTGACAGGATGATGATAACCCCGCCGCGGTTTCAATGGAAAACCCCGGTGGGGTTTTTCTTGCTAACGCCACCGGGGTTATATGTGTAAACGATTTAGGCCGATAAATTCGAAGTGAATTACTTGTATTTCTGCCCCCCCCGATTATATTTGTAATCTGGAACGAAATGGTGTAATTTTGCATCTATATATTGATAGATAAACGAACTTTTATGAAACGGATTCTGATTATGCTGCTGTGTGCAGTGAGCATGAGCGCTTGTTTGGGCACTCATTATTTCGAGCCGGAGGTTGTCGAGACTTCTGATCAGGAAGAGAGGATTTCGTATTTAGGAGATACATGCTGGTTTGAAGTTGAATATCAGCAGGTGATGACCAAGTTTCAACCTGGTATGGCATTCAAGCCATTCAAGTATGTTGTAGAGATAGAAGGTATTGAATCTGAGGAGCCGACTGTTGTAACGAATGATTCCGAACTTGCGGCATTGACAGGTGAACTCAAGGAAAAGTTTCCTGAGTTCTATAAAGAATGGTACAAAGAGAACGACGATTATCCAAAGTACTCAAGAGCAATTATTGCTTTTGCCATTCCTGCGAACCTGACACAAGCGGAGCGGAAGGTTGAAGTGAAGGTAAGCATAGCAGATGACTATCGTAGTGATACAGAGAACTGGGGAGAATGGGAAACAGTGTTCAGCGCAGTTCAGGAAGGATTCGACATCGAGACTTCCAAGGGAGGAAGAATTCTGATCGATTATGAATGTCTTGTCGGCGGCAAATATGGGGAATCTGTTGCTATGTTTATAGGAGAGGATCCTATTTTTATGGATAACGGCATCTGCAAGTTCGTTGAGTATGATATTGCAAGCCCTACCGGTAGAATTGGGATGGAGGTTTATGATGCTAAAGGTGATCTTAGAGATACAGGCAGCATAATGAATTTCAGTAATTCCTGCAGGGAATTCCCTTCTGTCTTCAGTAATGTTCTTCCTGACAGTCAGATTGTGGCTCAACTTCTTTGGGAGGTGAATTTTGAAAAGAACGGAAGGAGGACTTTCTATGTGCTGATTGTAAAGGGTGAAGGGCCACACGGCATCTTCGGGCCGACACAGGAAGTATATTTGTTCGAGGATCTTACAGCAGAATATAAGCCTGAAAATGATATTGATTATGCTGTCAAGAGACATCGCCTGGCTTATGTTACGGAAGGTGACATTCTGGTGGACCATCTGCTTCTCGACGGTTATAAGGTAATGTTCGGGGAGTATGAGGTCAGCAGTGTGATCTGTTTTGAAGAATGGATGCCGGAACATCTTATCGAGCCGGCAACCGTAAAACTGCAGGCCGGAAGAAAGTTGCAGGATGGTGCGAAGGTGTTCCTCAATCACGATATGACATACTCCATCGTTGAATCAGGCAATACGATCAGTTCCGGCACCTATGAAATGGGGATCTATGAAGTGGCACCAGCCGAGTGGTCCTGCTATTATTATCCGGGGCCCTGCAGCTTTATGGGATACCTGACATTGACAGACAGCAATGGGGCCAGGAATGGTTTTGGAATGCAGGTGGCTACGCATCAGGACTCCAGCAAAGATTACGGAACTCCTCAGGTATATCAGGGATTTGAAATTAACGAAGATGATATGTCATATTTATATGGCATCAGATATGGTTTGACTTATTGTGAATAAATGCCCTGTATATGCTTGTCAGTTGGGCTTTAGGAATGTATGAGGCATTCAGTATCTGGAGGATGCTTCTGATGTGATCGGTATTCTCAGGAATAATGTTAGGGTTCAGCGCATGGCAGAATTCTAAAAAGAAATAGGGTTTAATGATGTATCGTTATTTGACAGCCTTGCTCTGTTTATGTCTGACAATGGGTATAGCCTTAGGCCAGACTGCGGGAACTGCCGACACCAATCAGGCAGGACTTAATGTCAAGGTGACGGCGATAGGAAACGATCTGCCAGTTCAGATGGCGACCGTCTATATCGTACCCCAGGGGGATACGGTGGCGGTCGCCTTTGCATTTACGGATAAGAAGGGTTTGGCACAGCTGTTTCCTGTTCCGGCTGGTAGATACGCTCTGAATGTTCAAATGCTCGGATACAAGCCCCATAAGGAGGAGGTCTTGTTGGAAGCAAGGAAGATGCCAAGTTTCTCTGTAAGATTGGAAGAGGACATCAAGGAGCTGGAAGGAGCAGCCATAACGGCTATGGGTGACCTCGTCACCACGAAAGGAGATACGCTGATATACAATGCTACATCATTCCAGACGTCAAGCAACGCAAACCTGGGTGATCTGCTTAAGAAGATGCCCGGGATAGAGGTCGGGAAAGGCCAAGTCAAAGTAAACGGTGAACCTGTATCCACAATAACGATTGAAGGAAAGACCTTCTTTGCGGGCGATGTCTCAAAGGCTCTTGAAAACCTTCCCGCCTTCATCGTAAATCAAATACACGTCATTGATGAGGATGGCCGGGACAGAAGCGGTCTGTCAAAGAAGAGGAAAAAGATGGACGTGAGGCTGAAAGACGAATTTCGCAACGGATGGTTCGGACAGGCGTCAGCCAGTGGAGGCGCTTCCATAAAGGACAAGAATTCCGACCTGTTCGGAGATGGAAGCCGTGCGTTATATAGTGCGAAACTGTATGTGTCGTATTACGGAGACGATGACCAGGCCACATTACTTGGTGGAGGTAACAATATAAATATAAATCAGTTGGAACGCGCGGCCTCGGGATTGTCGAACACTGCAACGTTCGGAGTGAACTACAACACCTCCAGAATCCCGGAACAAGAGTTCAACAGTTCTTCTTCATACGACTTTAAAAGCAATAATGACAGAATGGTATCCAGCCGCACGTCATTTCTTGCCTCTGGAGAAAGTCTGACAACTTTCGGCCACCGGAACAACAATGATATAAACAATTCTCTTACTGCTCATCTTTCCATAGGAAATCCTCTTAACAAGCCCTCTGCTGAAGGCATTCAAACTACCCTGGACTTGAACTATGGCAATCGCAAGATAGGCAGGGAGGAGTCTTCCACAACAAATAATTCAACTGCAGATCTCAATAGCAGCCGGTCGCTGACGACAGGTATGTCTAATGACTTTGGAGCAGCAATTGGAATGAGAGGACGCTATTCCCTTGGCAAGGACGAGACCCATCGAATATCTTTCAAAGGAAATGTAACATACGATGGTGGTCGTGGAGAAAGTACAGAGTCTTCGACTGCATGGCTGAAGGGTGTCGCAGATCAGCGCTCGCTTATATTCAATGACAGGACTGATGCCGTAAAGCTTGACGGGACATTTTCATACGACATGCAGTTTGCCAAACACTGGGAGATTCGTACGCATGCAGGTGCAGGTTTCAATTTCATAAAAGAGACGAAAGACGCACTAAATGCGGCCGACTTAAGCCGAAATGAGTATTATTCAAAAAACTCAGGAGACAGTGAACTGAGTCTCGTTCAGAGCCTGGTTCTGCATTACGGAAGCAACGATGGAAGAAATAAGCTGGTCAACATTGAATTCGGAGGACGTATCTATGAAGACAAGATCAGTCACACCGCAGTACCGGATGCCCTCAGCAAGAGCATCGGTATATGGAGCATAGGTGCTGGCCCGATGGCCTCATTCACATTCAATGATGTGGGGAAAAAATCATTCACGATCTCCACGGTCGGCAACAGCGAGGTGCCGTCAGGTGCTCAGAACTTCAATACCGTACTTGATGTTTCCAATCCTGTCAGCATATCGGTCGGAAACATCTATCTGAAATCCGGTTACCGTCAGAATCTAGTGATGCAGGCAAGGATTCGCTCGGCGAAAATGAGAAATGCGGCTATCAACATCAGATTGAATGGTGCTATGTCATTCAATGAGAAGACTCTGGCGAGTTGGTATGACGATGCATCTGTAAGATACTCAATCCCGGTCAATGCCCACCGTCCTCATTACAATGCGGGACTGAATATCAATTATGTACAGCCGTTGAACAAATCCAAGAGTCTCAACCTGATTGTAACCCCAAGGATTACGGCCAACAGCAATTCGAACTACATTGCAAAAGAGACTCTTAAGGGCCTTGACACGGAGAGTTTTGATTATTCTGCAATGATGAGCTGGTTTTACGGAGACCGCAATGGCAACAGATTCTACAGCGGAAACAGCGGTTTTATGGAGAGCCGCAGTTTGAGGCTGGATTGGCAGTTAAAGGCAGAACTGAAATACGAGATTCGGGCTTATTCTATACGATGCGGAGGGTCTGTGGATAATGCAAGAACAAGATATGTCAGTTTGCATTCGACAAAGGTGAACAACTGGCGAGGCAATGCTTTTGCCGAATTGCTCTGGAAGGACAAGACAGGTTGGGAAATCGAAAGCCGCTTTGATTTCAATGGTTATCGAGGTTTCGAAGGGGACTTCAACAAACCTGAATATCTTTTGAATTTCCGAATCGCAAAAGAGATAAGATCCTTCAGCATCAGCCTGTCGGCCTATGATATCCTCGGAAGCAATAAGTCCTTCATTCACGTATCGTCTGCAGATTATATAGAGGATACATATTACAATAATATCGGGCGTTGCATTCTCCTTGGCCTGTCATACAACTTCGGAAAATGGGACATGAATGGCAAATCCAGAATGAAACAGCTGGAACAACAGAAAGACCTATAGAGTGATGAAAGAGAAGTGCGTACACTGTTATTGTTAGATAAAGGTGAATTTAGAACTCCCATGCGACTTTGAGGCCGAGGGATGTAAACCAACCTTCTACATACTTAGAATCATCTGATACCAGGCTTTCTTCTTCGTATGCTCCCTTTATGAATGCAGTTGCGGCTAAGGCTGTCTTGCCAAGATCAAATCTGCAACCGGCTCCGGCTTCTCCCAGAAGGCCACATGCCATACCAAGGTTAAATCCGGCTTTTACATCAAATGTCGGGGATATTTTCTTGTTCTCCCAGATTCCTTTGATATTGGCAAATACAGGAACATTAATGCCTTTGAATGTCTTTACCCCTCTCCAACCATCAAATAAGCCGATAGATACATAATTCTCGATATAGCTTTCATTCTTCACCCACGCCTGTTCAATGCCGATTCCACCTCCCACGAATACAGGACCGAATATTTTACCATGCGAAGTGCTGAGTGACAGCACACTACCTGTTTTACTCCCTACGAACGCTCCATATCCGCCTTCGACAAAACCCCTATACGATTTTGTCTGAGCCATTGAAGACACTGCAGTAATGCAGGCAATAGCTGCGATTAAGATTCGTTTAATTGTTTTCATACTTAAATTCTGATTTATGTTCGTAAAGTTATGGCTTTCAGTGAGCATATTCCATTACTTATATGGAAGGCATCGGGTCAGTCTGATTGACATCAGTTAGAATGTACTTCAACAAGACCTGCTTGAGATTGCGGCCTTTTGTATTGATTTCTTTGGTGAGATCTTCATATAGCAGAATCTGATAATCTGTGTTAACTGATGGACTTTTCAATGGGGAGATTACTGCGATGAATTCTCTTTTCTCGGATTTGTCAAAATCTACCTCCCACCTCATAACCTTGACAACATCGATTCCGTCCTCAAGATCAAAACTATCCGCATTCATCGGCTCTATACTCATCTTTCCGCTATCAATCTCAGTTACATCATCATATACCAGAATTCCTTTGCATATATCCATATACCACTCATCATTATGCTTCCGGAATGTAATCCATTGGCCGGGTCCGCCTGATGCCATCTTATCCGCAACCTTTTCTCTGATATTCTCTTCTTCGCCATTGCCTCCAGATATGATCAGTTTCCTCCTGACATTGTAACTGTCATTATAACGAAGGTACTCACCGTATTTACCTGGTGAATATTGGAGTACCGTTATCTTGCGTCCGATATTCCCGGCATACATTGTTACATATAGTTCCCTGTATCTTCTTCCGCTGTACTGCTCTGTCTTGATTACGAGACTGTTTCCTTCTTCGGGTACAGTTAAAGAGTACCATTCTCCGGCATAAGTGTCTGTAGGTATCAGAGGTATGCTCTTCAGATCTGGATCATCAGGGTTCCTTGTCTCTACCTTCGTTATCATCCATCCCTTATGACTGAAGGTGTAGATCGTCCTCTCCCCTCCTGAGTGTGGAAAGTCTGCACTATGGTCCATAACCATAATCCGTGAAGGAACATCTTGACCATACAGTTCATTACTTTCGATAGCCTTTGTTGTATCAGATAATTCGGCATACGGCAAATCAATACTCTGGTCAATATGCGCAACCTCAGTAGGTCCCTGATGACTGTCTGGCTCATTAGATGCAGCAGTCTTCCTTGCAGCCGAACATCCGCATAATGATAGTAATATGATTATAGGACAGACAAGTTGTTTCATGGTATATATTAGAATTAGCGACTATTCGTATCTCAGTGCTTCAAGAGTTATGGATATCTCTTTGTCATTCTCGTACCAAGTCAATGTCGCATGATTAAAGTCTGTAACCTTTCCGCTGTATATTACTCTTGAGTCATAATCTCCTTCATTCAGTACAAAGGACTTCTCATCTTCATTCAGATATGCCCTATATGTTTTATGATTTACAAGAGGGTCTGCTGCAATATCTCTCTCAGTAACCTCACATTCAGTCCTATCCTCAGTAAACTCAAGTATTATTCGAGTTGTCTCATAACCTCCGCCGTAAGTATGGCAAAGCCAATGTGACTCTTTCTCACACGAGCAGCATATGATCACTGATATAAGTATCAAGATTCGTTTAATCGTTTTCATACTTATTTAGTTAAATTCAAATTAGTTGTATAATTCTACCACCCTGCCTTTATATGTGCAGAACACTTCATTGTAATAATATATCATTCCACTGCATTTTCCATCATCGTCAATATTACATTCGATTCTGTATCCACGGTTGAATGCATTATCAATCTCTATTGCTATAGAAGAAGGCTTCTTGCGTGATGTTATCACCTTTGCCTGTTTGTCAATAGCGTTATCATTCCAATGATTGTTGCTGATGATTTTATCACCACTGCCCCAAATCATTGAACCGATATCTCCTTTGACTTCAACTCTTGTGGAATGCATTGTGCGATTGTTCTGCGTCTTGATATCAGTGGTTTCTTCCACAATCACTATGAATCTCCCGTCCTCAATATACTTAAGAGCGTCTGCTTGAGTGCTATTTTCTTGGGCGTACATACTGACACTTCCTATGATTGCCAGTATGAAAGTAATAATGCGTTTCATAGTCTTCAAATTAAATTATATGATGGCAATTCAATGGTCCATTGTATTATGGGAATCGTGACGCACAAATTCGAATTTACGATATAAACTTAATACCAAAGTCCAGGATCAGGGCACTGTTTGCGCCAATCCTTTAATGTGGACTTGCTTACCTTCTCAAACACAACCATATAAACAAATGGCACTCTCCCTTCAAGCGGCGGCAAGTCATCACTGGCAACACATACCATTACATTATCTGACAGGTAGACAAGTTTTCCATTCGGTGAAACAAATGAACATGCGGCAAGTGAAATTGAGTTGTCGCTTTCATTATAAGCAAACTCATGGTCCTCATACAGTCCCTCTCTCAATCCAAATTGAATCAATTGATCCTTTCCAAAGCCCTTGACTTCAAAACAGTCGCGGAGTGTTTGTGTATGGTTTGTCGGCAGATTATCCTTTAACTCCCACTCTCCGACGACATTCTTATTTACATCTAATTCATAGACAGCAACGCTTCTCCAACCATTGCCCACGACATACTTTTCTACATCTGACTTCGGGACTCCTGCTTTTACTGCTACCTCAAGGTATAGATAATCATCAGTAGATCTGTCGGTAAGATTGAAATACTCTGTATAAGATTCAGACTTTATCGAATTGCTTTCGAGTTTTTCAGCGCAGGATGCCAATATGAGCATTGTCAGCGACATCCCTACCATTTGGAGAATCCTTTTCATATGCATTGTTTTTAGTTATAACGAGAGTTATGTGGCAATACTTCCAATTCCATAGCTAAATTGCGATTTATCGGTGTAAAATTACAAAATAGGAGCGAGAAATGAAAGCCTATCTCGGCTTCACTCATTTGTATCCGCAAATGTAGATTCCTCTTCCGGACACATTCAAGAACCGCTTTCTGCTAATCCGTCAAAATCTCCACGCACGCTGTGGTAGTATTTTGGCGGATTTTCTTGTCTGTTGCCGTCATCGGCCCTGTGGGTGCTTCACAAATGAAGTTGAACCCGATAACGGATAACATTATGAATAGAATTCATCAGAAGATGTCCTTGGAGCAGAAGATACAGACGCTCAAGGAGGATTTCCTGGACAGAGACCAGACGACGTTCGTCAAGATCAG
>JAFYWC010000080.1 GCA_017546585.1 Bacteroidales bacterium | reverse complement strand
GTTTATCTCCCAAAGGGTATAGAAAGAGTCAAGAAGGGATTAGAAATGCTCACGAAATTTTATAATTTTGTGGGAAATACTTGGTGTAATGGAACAGAACAAGATTATACTATATCAAGACGACAACGAGATTACTCGTGTATCTGTGAGATTTGCGGATGAGGATTTGTGGCTGACACAGAATCAGCTGGCGGAGATTTATGATACTACCAAGCAGAATATTAGTCTGCATATAGAGAATATTCTCAAGGATGGAGAGTTGGATCCGAACCGAACTGTCAAGGATTTCTTGACAGTTCGTCAGGAAGGAAACAGACAAGTACAGAGAAGCCTTGCTCACTATAACCTCGACATGATCATTGCCCTCGGATATCGTGTTCAGTCGCAGGTGGCAGTGCGTTTCCGTAGGTGGGCTACGCAGAGGCTTCATGAGTATATCCAGAAGGGATTTGCGATGGATGATGAGAGGTTGAAGCAGGGCGGGAACCGCTATTTTCGTGAGCTTTTGCAGCGTATCAGGGATATTCGTAGCAGTGAGCGCAACTTCTACCAGCAGGTGACGGATATATATGCGACAGCTGTCGATTATGATCCCCGCAGTGATATGACGAAGACTTTCTTTGCGACTGTGCAGAATAAATTGCATTATGCAGTGCATGAGAATACCGCAGCGGAGGTTATCTATAATCGCGTGGATAATGAAAAGCCGTTTGTTGGTATGACAAACTTCAAGGGTAACTATGTTACCAAGGACGATGTGAAGATCGCCAAGAATTATCTTTCAGAGCTGGAGTTACAGAGGCTTAATCTTCTTGTGTCTGGATTCTTGGACTTTGCGGAGTTCCAGGCTTTGGAAATGAATCCGATGACTATGAAGGATTGGATTGAGGCTCTAGATGGTCAGATAACAGCTCATAAGAGAAAGGTCCTGATCGGAAAAGGAACAGTGTCGCACGCACAAGCAATTAAAAAAGCAGAGCAGGAGTTTGAAATCTATCGCCAGCGCGAGATGGAGATGCTGGAAAGCGACTTCGATAGAGAGGTAAAAAAGCTCAAAGAAAAGAACTGAATTTAAGCCAAAATTTAGGGTTCGGTGTTCACGCCCGTGTTCACGGACCCTAAAATCGTTAAAAATGGCCGTGATTGACAATGTAGATTTGTGGATATTGTCGACTAGGGAACTTAAGGGGGGACTTGTAACGCTGAACAGTGCAGATTTCTGACGAAAATGAAATCCATTTATAAAAACCCACTCAGAACGCTCTGTACGCCACTTGTGGAAATAATGAATATTAAATGAAATTAAAAGATTTGGTGTTCACGCGGTGTTCACGGGCATCAAAAAAGCACCTACGAAAATTTCGTAAGTGCTTGATTTTCAAGTAGCGGGACGCAGGATTGAACTGCGGACCTCATGATTATGAATCATGCGCTCTAACCAGCTGAGCTATCCCGCCATGATTTTGGGGAGGTCCCCGACCCTGTTAAGGTTTTGTTGAGATAGAAGGACTCGAACCCTCACTGACAGAGCCAGAATCTGTAGTGCTACCATTACACCATATCTCAATTTGGCTTCCCTTTTTGAATTTGGGACTGCAAAGGTATGAATGTTTTATTAAAATGCAAACATTTTTTCAAAAAACTTTCACTAAATCCTCAAAATGACCCTGTTTTGTCCTCCAAATCCCGGTAATCTGACCATCCTGCGCACAAAAATCCCTGATTTGTGCGCGGATACGGGTTGTTTGTCAATTTCGCGCACAAAATCCTCAATGTTGTGCGCATTTAAGATGATTTTTGTGCTAACGGTCAGAAGTTTCGGGGGAAGGGGAGAGTCGGTCGGTGTAGAGGATACCGTCCAGGTGGTCGACCTCGTGCTGGAAGATCACTGCGGTGAATCCCTTCACGGTATCGCGAACGACTCTCGGTGACTGATCTCCGAGGGCAGTGTATTCTATGACGATCTCCTGCGAGCGGAGGACGGTGCCGCGGCGGTTCGGGACGGAAAGGCATCCTTCCGGACCGGGAGCAAGGGAGTCCGAAGCCCATACAATGCTGACGTTCGGGTACACCTCGAAAGGTTCGCCCTCCTTGTCGAAGCGCTGCACTGCTACCACTCTGCGGTTCAGCCCGACCTGCGGACCTGCGATGCCCACTCCGTCCTGGGACGGATGAGTCACAGTCGCCACCATCAGACGGGCCAGTTCAGCGAAATCCTCCGACATCAGAGCCTGCTCCGAAAAGTCGCGGCTCTTCGCCCTCAGGACGCATTCGTCTCCCGGATCCGCTACAGTAAGAACCCTCATTATGCTGTCCGCATCACGGATCAGAGACAACTCAGATGAAGTGAAGTCGCCTGACTGTCTGCTGCACGATCCGAACACTGTGGCCAACATCAAAATCCCACCCAGAAGTGTGGCGGTTAAGTGTCTGGTATTCATAATCTTATGTATTTGAGGGTCGGTGAAATTTCCGACCCTCAATCATTTAACTAACTGGTAATCAGTATATTGACTGCCACACTTATTTGCTGAGAAGTGCGACGGCGTAGACTTCGCAGCCCTCGCTGCGGCCGACGAAGCCGAGCTTCTCGGTGGTGGTCGCCTTCACTGAAACCCTGTCCACGGAAATCTGCATAACCTCCGCGAGACATTCCCTCATAGCGACAATGTACGGTGCGAGCTTAGGGCGCTGCATCGCGATGGTGATGTCTGCATTCACCACATTCCATCCCTCGCGTCTGATCAGTTCCATAACCCTTGCGAGAAGGATCTTGCTGTCGATTCCCTTGAACTCCGATGATGTGTCGGGGAAGTGCTTTCCGATGTCGCCGAGAGCGAGCGCGCCAAGGAGCGCATCGCAGAGCGCGTGGATTGCCACGTCTCCGTCAGAGTGTGCGATGCAGCCGATAGGGCTCTCTACCAAAACTCCGCCCAGCCAGAGCGGAAGTCCCTCAGCCAGAGCGTGTACGTCATATCCGTTACCTATTCTGATGTCCATAATCCTGAAATTATTTCTACAAAAGTAAATAAAAATCATTAATTTTGCTCGTTAATGCATTATGCTGCAGAAGGAGAATATATAAATAACAAGATATATGGGATTCAGTTTCAATTTTTTCGGAAAACAGGAAGTCCGCAAATTCAGCTACAAGCCACGTTTCTATGACCCAGAGAAAGAGGCACGAATGAAGAAGTACGAGAAGTATGGAAAGGTGGAAGAAGAGAAGGAAGAGAAATACGCTCCCGGCAAATATGTGAAGGGAAGTTTCCGTGACGGCAATTACTCTCGTACGGAAGAAGTCGGCAAGAACCAGAAGGTAATCGGAATGATCACAATGGTTCTTCTCTTCGCTATGGTGTACCTGATCTACAAGTACTTCCCGATCCTGATCGATTCCCTGATGAAATAAAGCGATCCTGACAGAAGGTTCGCAAGACCAATTATATGGATATAAGAATACTACCAAGCAATATTGCAAATATGATAGCTGCGGGAGAGGTCGTACAGAGACCTGCATCCGTGGTTAAGGAGTTGATGGAGAACTCGGTAGACGCTGGTGCAGACCAGGTGACAGTCGTCATCCAGGATGCCGGCAGAACCCTGATCCAGGTCATCGACAACGGATGTGGAATGACTCCGGACCAGGCAGTGCTCTGCTTCGAGAGACACGCGACATCGAAGCTCCATTCGGCAGAGGACCTCAGCAACATCCTCACATTCGGTTTCCGCGGAGAGGCCCTTGCCTCTATCGCAGCCGTGGCGGAGGTTACACTCAAGACACGCCAGGAGAGCGAAGAACTCGGATGCCAGGTGGAGTTTGCAGACTCACGTCACATCAGCACATCTGAAGTGTCGACTCCAAGAGGATGCAACTTCAGCGTCCGCAACCTTTTCTACAATGTTCCGGCAAGACGCAAGTTCCTCAAGTCGGACAATGTGGAGTTCAAGCACATCGTCGCAGAGTTCACAAGAGTGGCGATGACACGTCCGGATGTGGGATTCACACTCACACACAACGGAAAGGATGTCTATGTGCTCCGTCCAGCCAAGTCGTTGAAATTCAGGATCCAGGATATGTTCGGAGCCAATGTGGCTAACGACGTTGTGGACATCAATGCAGAGACGTCGGTAGTAACCGTCAACGGCTACGTAGGCCGTCCGGCAGCCGCAAGGAAGATGCTCGGCAACCAGTACTTCTTCGTCAACGGACGCTTCTTCAAGAGCCCTTACCTCCACAAGGCTGTGATGAAGGCATACGAAAGCCTGATTCCTGAAGGCACGACTCCGTCATACTTCATCTACCTTGACATCAATCCTCAGGCAGTGGATGTGAACATCCATCCTACCAAGACAGAAATCAAGTTCGAGGACGACAGCGTAATCTTCCAGGTGCTCTTTGCGTGCATCAGGAAGACACTCGGACAGAACTCATTCGGAGAAAGCATCGACTTTGATCGCGAAGGCGTTCCGGACATTCCGGCCTTCGGAAAGAACTTCGACGAGTTCCGTCCTGTGACAGAGCCTCAGCTCGGCCTCGACCAGTCATACAATCCGTTCGACAACGACGGCTTCCCATCGTTCGAGTCTCCGTATGCGAACTTCGCGTCGGGCTCCGCGGGCAGCGCCCCTTCGGGCTCGCCGCTCCCGCCCGCCTTCCCTGGCGCTGCAGAGCCGGACAACATCTGGAACGTCCCTGCGAGCGACTTCATCCCTGCAGACTTCCCGTCAGCAGACATACAGCCATACGGCTGCCAGTCTCCGTCACACTATGTCGAGAAGAGAGACGACTACGGCAAACTGTTCGAAGACAAACTCGCGCCGTCAAAGTCAGTACTTGTTCTCCAGGGCAAATACATTATCACAACTGCCCGCAGCGGCCTTATGATGGTCAACATCAGCCGCGCTATGGAGCGCATCCTCTACGACCGCTTCCTCGAAGCGATGTCAAGGAACTCGCACGTCACCCAGACAGCCCTCTTCCCTGTATCAGTACAGGTCGGAGTGGAGAATATGTGCATCTTTGAGGAACACTCGCAGCTCCTCGCAGGCCTCGGATTCGACATCGCACCGTTCGGAACAGACACAATCGTAGTGAACGGAGTCCCAGAGGGATACAGCGCGGAAGCAGGCAAGGTACAGTCAATGATCGGCGACCTCCTCCTGATTCTCTCCGAGGACCACAGCGCCCTTCCGGAGATGATGGTTGCCAATCTGGCATCCCGTTTCGCAAGACTCGGCTCCCTCAGCGGCGATCCTGTCACAAACCCGATGGAGGCACAGAGATTGATAGACCAGCTGTTCGCCTGCGAAAATCCTGAGTACACAAGCTCCGGCCGCAGGATCGTGTCCATTATGCCGATTGACGACATCGACAGAAAGTTTTAGATTTTTAACCGATTGAAATGAGTTATTATTCATACAATGGCGGCGGCTTTATGAGAAATGTTCCGGCCGCTGTAAAGAACATCATCATCATCAACGTAGCGGTGATGATAATGACATACCTTAACGAACCGCTTATGGCAAGGTACTTCGCCTTGCATCCATATCAGTTCATCTACCGCCCTTGGCAGCTCGTGACATATATGTTTATGCACGGCGGCCTCTTCCACCTTTTCTTCAATATGTACACGCTCTTCATCTTCGGAAGCGTACTTGAAAGGGTATGGGGCACAAAGAAATTCCTCCTTTACTACTTCGTGACAGGCATCGGAGCCGCAGCCGTACACATCGGCGTTCAGTGGCTCACCGGCGACTTCGCCCTCACAGTAGGCGCATCAGGAGCCATCTACGGCATCCTTATGGGATATGCGATGCTCTATCCGGATTCAGTGCTCACACTGATGTTCCCGCCGGTGTCGATGAAGGCAAAGTGGTTCGTGCTCATCTTCGCAGGCCTCGAGCTGCTCCTCGGCATCACCGGCACCCAGGCCGGCGTTGCCCACTTCGCTCACCTCGGCGGCCTCATCTTCGGCTTCGCCCTGATCTGGTTCTGGAAGAAGAGACACAGACTCTACAGCCGTTGGGACTAGGCATATGGCAAAAAACAGGTTCATAGGACTCACTAACAGAGTGCTGATGCTTATAGCAGCGGCTCTGTTGGCGTTGTCGTACCTGTCGATGTTCTTCAACCCTGCGAAAGTGTGGCTTCTGTCGCTCGCCGGACTGCTTTTCGTCCCTTTCTCACTCGTCAACCTTTTCCTTCTGATATGGGCCATCGCCCGCCGATCGAAAGCATTCGTCATCCCGATGCTCGCTATGCTCCCGGCGCTGTTCTTCATCGGACGCTATGTCCAGGTGTCGGACAATGATGCGGAATCGGAGCTCAAGAACGCGGATGCACTCAAGGTCATTTCCTGGAACGTAGGCCGCTTCGCCTACCACAGCGGTGACATAGACACATTCGAGGAATGCGCCGACTCTGTGTTCAGATTCATAAAGCAGCAGGATGCAGACATCATCTGCCTTCAGGAGATGCGCATCAAGGACAGCCGCAGAATCAAGGCCTATCTGAAAGAGAAGATGAAAGGGTATTCATCTGAATACTATATGTTTACAAACAGAGGAGGCTCATTCGGCAACGTTACTCTGAGCCGCCTTCCTGTCAGAAACCGAGGCAAGGTCAAGTTCGACGAAAGCGCCAACCTTGCCATATTCACAGACTACGAATATGCCGGCAAGGTGTTCCGTGTGTACAACTGCCACTTCGAGAGCTACAACATCTCGCTCTCCGGCATCATCAGGGCAATGCTCAAGTCCGAAAGCGACATCATCGCCGAGACCGGCACAAAGATGAAGCGCTCCATCACACGTCGTCCCAAGCAGGTCGACCAGGTCTTTGCCGACATCGAAAACTGCCCGGTAGAGACGTTCATATGCGGAGATTTCAATGACAATCCGATGTCATATACATATTACAGAATGATGCGAGACAGAAAAGATGCATTCGTGGAGGCCGGCAAAGGCTTCGGAGCCACATATGCACGCCTCTGGCCACTCCTCAGGATAGACTACATCCTCTGTCCGAAAGCATATGAGGTGGTAAGCCACGAGATCCCTCGCGTCGGTCTGTCGGACCACTATCCGGTGGTAGCGGAAATAACATTCTAATTCACAAGATATGAAGGAAGAGATTCAGAAGGCACTCGAGGTGCTGCGCAAAGGCGGCATCATACTTTATCCTACAGACACAGTATGGGGAATCGGTTGCGATGCGACTGATCCTGAGGCTGTTGCAAAGGTATATGCACTCAAGAGACGCGAAGACAGCAAGTCGCTCGTGCTCCTCGCGAGCGATATGGATATGATCTGCAGATTCGTCAAGGAAGTTCCCGAAATGGCCATCCAACTCGTTGAGGTGAACGACAAGCCTATGACAATCATCTATCCGGGTGCAGTAGCAGGCGAGAAGGGCTCGATGAAGGCAAACCGCTATTGCCTTGCTGCCAATGCTGTGGCAGAAGACGGCACAGTAGGCATCCGCATCCCTATGATGGATTTCTGCAAGGAACTCGTGGCGAAGTTTGGACGTCCTATCGTATCGACATCAGCCAACATCTCCGGTGAAGCGACACCGAAGAAATTTGCCGAGATTTCGGAAGAAGTGAAGGCGAATGTAGACCACATCGTGGCCGAGCACATTGAGAAAGGTGCGACAGGCCAGTCGTCGTCGATCATCAAGGTCGGACTTGACTACTCGATCGAGATCATCCGCAAATAGGATTACATATAACGGAAATAAGCGGCAGATGCTGCTGTGAGGGCGGCGGTTTCCGTGCGGAGGCGCGACGCGCCGAGATGCACGGGAATGAAGCCCGCCTCAAGAGCCATCTCTGCTTCGGCAGCGGAAAAGTCTCCCTCCGGCCCGATCATCACAATGATGTCCTTTCCCTCGTATCCGCTCAGAACCTCTTTGATGCTTCTGCGCGGAACTCTCTCATCTTCAAAGCAATAGGCGATGAGCTTAAGCGTTCCGTCCTCATTGCTGTGACTCTTTATGAACTCCTTTACAGACACTGGTTCATTCACAGCCGGAACGGCAGCCTTGAGGGACTGCTTTGCAGCGCTTACAAGAATCTTCTCCACTCTTACAGTCTTCAGGACACGTCTTTCGCTGTGCTCTCCGATCACTGGAGAAAGCACGTCAAAGCCGATTTCACAGGCCTTTTCAGCAAACCACTCGTATCTGTCGTTGTTCTTTGTAGGACATACGGCAAGGTGAAGCCTGTACGGGTGTGCGCCCCAGTCCTCCGTGCTTTCCAGCACTACGGCCTCCACGCCCTTGTGGCTGTCCGATGTGATGCGGCATCTGTAAAGTGTTCCACATCCGTCGATGACAGAAATCTCGTCACCGCTTCTGTGTCTGAGCACCCTTACGCAGTGGCCTGATTCATCCTGGTCGAGACGGCAGATTCCGCCCTCTATGTCCTTCGAGTAGAAAAGTTCCATATATGCTGTAGAATTTGACCGCAAATATAATCAAATTGCTAATTTTGCATAGTAAACCTATTGACAACAGGCCTATGAAAAAGAGATATCTGTCGCTGGATGTCCTCAGGGGACTCACCGTGGCTCTTATGATAGTCGTGAACAACCCCGGCTCCTGGACAGTCGCCTATCCTATGCTGAAACACGCATCCTGGGACGGCTGCACTCCCTGCGACCTCGTGTTCCCGTTCTTCCTCTTCTGTGTCGGAGTCTCTATGACCTTTGCTCTGGCTAAATATGCCACCCTCAGTTGGGACGCACTGAAGAAGATCCTCAAAAGGGGAGCCCTCCTGTATCTCGTCGGTCTTCTTCTCACGGCCTATCCGTTCTATCCTTCCCAGGCATCGATGGACCCTCAGCTCAGTTTCTGGCAGAACTGGATCAACTGGGCAAATGACCTCAGACTGGTAGGCGTGCTCCCTCGAATCGCGATGTGCTATGTCGCCGGTTCAGTCCTTGCGCTCTGGCTCAAGAAGCCGTCGCGCATCGGAATAGCAATCGGAGTCCTTTCAGCCCTCCACGTGGGCCTGCTCCTTGCTTTCGCCGGCCCTGAAGGCGCATTCACGCTCGAAGGCAACTTCGCAAGAAGATTCGACGTCGCTCTGCTCGGAGTGAAGCACGTATACGAAGGCTACGGCATCCCATTCGATCCGGAAGGAATATTCGGCGCACTCACAGGCACCTGTACAGTGCTTCTTGGCTACCTCATAGGCTATGTCATAAAGAACAACACGCCATCGGAATCGTCCCTGAAGATATACGCATTCTCTGCCGCATCCATTCTGGCAGGCCTCATCCTCAGCATATGGATCCCTATCAACAAACCTCTCTGGTCGGTATCCTATGTCTTCTATGCAGGTGGCTGGGCAATGTTCGTACTCGCACTTCTGATCTATCTGATCGATGTGAAAGGCTGGGAAAAACCTTTCTTCCCGTTCAAGGCCTTCGGAATGAATGCGCTTATCCTCTTCGTCCTCTCAGGTCTCATAATGAAGACGAATATGAGGTTCATCGGCTGGAACTATGGTGCATACTTTGGAGTCAACGAGTTCCGCTCACTGGTCTATGCCCTTAGCTATATGCTTGTGCATCTGGTGATTGCGATAATTATGTACAAGAAAAAGATATTCATAAAACTATAATGAAATACATAGGTGTCATATCGGATACTCACGGAGTGTTCAGCGAACAGTTCCGTGAATTTCTGGAACCGGTCGACGAGATCTGGCACGCCGGCGACTTCGGAGGGGGCGAAGGCCTCGCAGCAGAGCTGGCGGCCTTCAAACCCCTCCTCGGCGTCGCCGGCAACGCAGACAACTATAACCTCCGTTACACCCACCCTATCCACCGCTTCTTCGAATGCGAGGGCCTCAAGGTGCTGATGACCCATATCGGAGGCTATCCCGGCCGCTATGACAGCCGCGCAGGAAAACTTCTGGACGAGTACAAACCGGACCTTTTCGTATGCGGCCATTCGCACATCCTCAAAGTCGTAAGAGATCCCAAGAGGAATATGCTCGTCATAAATCCGGGCGCTGCAGGCATCCAGGGATTCCACATTGTAAGGACTGCAATCCGCTTCAGGATCGAAAACGGTAAAATTTTCGATATGGAGGTTTTTGAACTTGACAGATAAATGATTACCTTTGCCGCGGTGTAATATATTAACCCTATTAATTATTAGTGATTATGAAGAAGTTTTTCGTTTCTATGGCAGTAGCTGCAGCTATGTTCGCTGCTGCATCTTGCGCTTGCAACAACAACTCAACTGAGGCTTGTGAGGCTTGTGACGCTTGTGAGAAGGCTTGCACTGAGTGCTGCGATTCAACAAAGTGCGCAAACTGCGAGACTAAGGCTTGCTGCGACAGCACTGCTACTTGCGACACAGTAGTAGTAGCAGAGTAATTTTTCTGCTGCATACGACGGGAATCCGTCACTGCCAAGATATTGTTACGACCTAACAATATCTTTTTTTTGTTCCTATTCCTCCCATCTTTCATTATATTTGTAAGAAATTAGACGTATTATGGCATCGGTAAAGACAAAGACAGTTTGGTTCTGCAAAGAGTGTGGAAACGAGAGTCCGAAATGGATGGGCAGATGTCCTGCCTGCGGGGAGTGGAATACAATGGTGGAAGAGACTGTGGCGACAGGCAAGAAGCAGAGTCCTGTAGCCGTGTCGGTGCCGTCTTCCGGCCATAAGCCTATGCCGCTTTCGGACATAGATTCGTCAGTGGAAAACAGAATATCTCTCAATAACGGAGAAGTGGACAGAATCCTCGGCGGTGGCCTTGTAGAAGGCTCGCTTGTCCTCATCGGAGGTGAGCCGGGCATCGGAAAGTCCACTCTTTCTCTTCAGATTCCTCTTCACTGTCCGAACCTCAAGACTCTCTATGTCACAGGTGAGGAAAGCTGCCGCCAGGTCAAGCTCAGAGCGGCACGCATCGGTGGAGATGATACCAACTGCCTGATTTACAGCGAAACGCTGATGGAGAACATCATCGCTGAAGCAAGATCCATAATGCCAGACCTGATGGTGGTGGACTCTGTCCAGACAATGTACTCCCAGAACATCGAATCCTCTCCAGGTTCGGTGACACAGATCCGTGAGACTGCCGCAATGCTCCTCAGATTCGCAAAGGAGACAGGCGTACCGGTGATCCTCATCGGACACATCACAAAGGAAGGAAGCATAGCAGGACCTAAAGTCCTCGAGCATATAGTCGACGTAGTCCTTCAGTTCGAAGGCGAAAACCGTGGCACATACAGACTTCTCAGAAGCATCAAGAACCGCTTCGGATCCACATCCGAACTCGCTGTCTTCGAGATGACCGGCAAGGGACTCCGCGAAGTGAGCAACCCTTCTGAAATGCTCATCCCGATGCACGAGGAGGGCCTCAGTGGAGTAGCGGTCAGCGCGATGCTCGACGGCACACGCCCGTTCCTCATCGAGGTGCAGGCGCTTGTCAGCTCCGCCGCCTACGGCACTCCGCAGCGCAGCGCCACCGGCTTCGACGTGCGCCGTCTCAATATGCTCCTCGCAGTGCTCGAGAAACGCGCCGGCTTCAAACTCGGAGTCAAGGACGTCTTCCTCAATATGGCGGGAGGCCTCAAAGTCAACGATCCGGCCTGCGACCTTGCGATAGTCAGCGCAATCCTCTCGTCCAATTTCGATTTCGCCATCCCGTCCGACGTCTGCTTCGCGGGCGAGATCGGCCTTAGCGGCGAGATCCGCCCGGTATCGCAGACTGACCGCAGAGTGATGGAAGCTGCGAGAATCGGATTCAAGAAGATATATGTTTCTTCTTTCAGCAGTCTCGAACAGACTCCGGAAGGAATAGAAGTGATAAAGGTGGGTGACGTTCCGGCTCTTTGCCGCACCCTTTTCCGCAACTGATAATCAAATCCCTTATGAACAGATCAATATTCAGACACATCGCGAATGCACTGGCACTGCTGCCAATGCTGTTCGCTGCGGCTTCGTGCGTCAACAAGGAATATGTGATAGACGAAGACAAGATAAATCTGGAAGTCAACATCTTCCAGGAGGGTGTCGTCATTCCTGTCGGCACGACCGATGTCATCAAGGTGAAGGACCTCGTGTCTATGCTCGACGAGGAGTATCAGCAGTACCTCAAGGCGAGGGAAGACGGAGTCTACTCCATCTATTATGCTGATTCATATGACTTTTCCGACTCTCTGTCTCTTCTGAAGGAAATGGTGAGGATGGATGACATCGACCTCTCCAGGGACTTTACGTTCACATTGTCGGATGTGGATGTGTCCGATGTGAAGATAGAAGCCGTCAACGAGATCTTCGAAGAGAGGCTCACCGAAGAATTCAAGGTGCCGCAACTCTCGAAGGGCGTCATCGACGGCAATTACTCCTATGGAGCGGAGGTGTATAAATATGCCATTGATCCGGAGGTCCTCAAAGTGGATGTCGAGACAATCCACCACAAGGAGACCCTCGTTTCCATTCCTGAGGGCTTCGTAATTCCGGAGGCATATAGAAATGACGTTGAAATAAACATCGATCCTACTGTGGTCATCCCAGATCTTCCGATCACAATCGCAGAGTCTTTCGGACCGAAATCCTATGATCTTGAGTTCGAGATGACTATGCCGGAGGGTGTGCGTGCCATCGAGGAGGTCGTGATGAAGGAGAATGCCAGAGTCAGGATCACACTGGAAATGACGCAGTCCTTGCTTACTGCGGGAACAATCAATCCTTATGTGGATCTTGATGTCAGCGACATTTTCCACCTTACCGATCAAAGCAGTTCGCAGCAGGTGGGAATGAATCATATTCTTGCTGATTTCGCTATGCCTGCGACAGGTGGCTCGATCACCAAGGAATACGGTATCGAGTCTGTAGTTCTTAATGATGATGACTGGAGATATGACGGCGACGGTCGCCTTGTGCTTGACAAACAGATCGATCTGACAGTGATAGGCACGCCGATATACAACAATGTAAAGACTACAACAAACCATATCGCCAATTGTGGATACACAGAGACCTTTTTCGAACTTTATGTGGAGTTCATCGATTTCGAGATCGACTATGTGAAAGCGGTCATAGATCCGGTGTCTGTCGAGAGATCAGAGGTGGTCAAGTTCGACCTTGATCCTATCGACTTGCCTGACGGAGTGTCGAGAGTCGACTATATAGAACTTACAGACGACTCTTTCATTGAGTTCACAATTGCGACAGAGAATGTAGAAAGATTTGAGGGACTGGAACTTACGCTTGAGACCCTTGAAGTCACCTTCCCTGAAGGAGTAGAGGTGGACGGCGCTGCCGGAGGAAAACTTGTCTACAAAGACGTTGACCTTTCAAAAGGCTTCACCGATCAGATAAAGATAGGAAGGATCACCCTTCCTGACCCTGTGAACGGAAAGATCACCATCGACGAAACCATCGAGGTGAAGGCGAAGGCAGTGGTGCAGGGAACCATCAACACGGATGACATCACCGTCGATGTGGAAGATGACGCGAAACTTACTGTAAAGGCTACCGGAATATTGGAGGTAGCTGACTATGCGGCAGTCATCGAAGGTTACGAATATCCGGTGGCCATCACCAGGACCATTAAAGAGGAGGTTCCTGAAGCCCTTCTTGAGACTGGCGAAGTGGTGGTCTATCCTGCTGGAAATCCGGTGATTACAATTGACGTGACTATGCCTGAGACTGTTCTTCCGCTTGGCCCTGTCAAAGACGGCATCACAATCTGCATCCCTGAACTTCTGAGACTCAAGGACGTTCCTTCCGAGTACAGCTACGACGTCTCGTCAAATACCTTGACCTTCGTCAACAACATTCCTTCGCATATCGAACTCCCTATCGACCGTCTGGTGATCGATCCTGTCAAGGAGGGAGACAAGTGCTATGCTATGGGAGTCATAAGAGTAGATGGAACAGTGGGCGTGGGCGCCTGCACAGTTCATAAGAAAGACATCGAAGACCTTGCTGCGGCAGATCCGAGATTCGTTGTCAAAGTTCATATTCCGGAACTCGTTCCGTCAAGTTTCTCTCTCAACCAGTACAGCTGCAATATCACAGAAGAGGTTGAGGTGGAAATCTTCCAGCCTGGACAGTTGCCGGATGAGATCATCTCGATCGGCAGGGTTGAACTTGGAGACGCATACGCTGAGATCAGCCTTGATGCGTCATCCCTTCCTGACGTAGGAAACGCTACCCTCGAACTTGATTTCAAGGTGGACCTTCCTGACCTCATCGTCCTTGGCGAGGGTGTGAGAGACGAGTCCGGTATGATCCATATACAGGGCAGTCTCGACAAAGACAAGAAGATAGTTCTGGATCCTATAAAGATTGATGCTCTCGACCTTACCGGTGTGGACCTCAGGGCTGACGAGGCCATTATGGAAAAGGTGGTTGTGGACGGTGTCGTGACATTGGCTGACCTTGAGGTCGATCCGGATGAATGGATGGACAAGAAGCATACAGTAAGATTCGATGCAGCCATCAGAAACATCACAATATCAAAGGTGACCGGAAAGGTCGACTATCATATCGACCCTATAAGCACATCGCTGGATGTTACTGAACTGAAGTCGACCATCAACGGCGACAACTTCCAGACAACAATTGACCTGGCTCACGTTCATCTGGCGATTGATCTTGAAACCAACCTCGCCATCTCGGCAACTGCAGAGGCGGAGTTCATTCCATACTACGACGGCGAGGCATCCGAGGCGATAAAGGTGAAACTTGAGGCGCTTAAGGCGACATCGGTGGATCAGCCGAGAAAGACAAGATATTGGCTTGGAGCAAACCGTGACTGCTGTCCTGAAGGATACACATTCCAGGAAATTCCTATCCTTGACCTCATCAGAAACCTTCCTGACAGTATAAAGATGAGCGTAAATGCAGGAACGGATCCGGAGCAGGAATGTGAACTTCTTCCGGAGGCTGACTACATCCTCAAAGCCGACTATGCGCTTGACATCCCATTGCTCATCGGCGAGGAATTCAAGTTCGAATTCAGAGATACTTTGAGCGGCATCGATCCGATTGTCAGCACAATCTTCCAGACCGGAAACCTTGTGCTCACAGGAGAGATCGAGAGCAGCCTTCCGTTCGAACTCGACCTTAAGGCGCGTTTGCTTGACGCCGAGGGCAGAGTGATCGACCTTGAAGGAGGTTCGGGAGAGCAGGTCATCAAGGGCGGCAACCTTGACGGGTCTGCAGTGAAGACCGAACTCTATCTCAAGATGGCCAAGAAGAAGGGCGCCGATCTGCCTGAGATCGATGCCGTAGAACTGAACTTCAAGGCTAGATCAGTCGGACACGGAGCTCCGATTACAGAAGAAACATATGTCAAGGCAGTGCTTCAGGCCCTCGTGCCGGAAGGTGTCACAGTAGACGTCAGGGATTTCATTGAAAACGGAGAGGAGGACGAGTAATGAAAAGAAACATCATAATCATATTGACCGCTATGCTTCTGCTTCCTTTGACAGCAGGAGCACAGACCCTCAAGGGAAGTTACTTCCTTGACAACTCAGTCAACAGGAACAAGATGAACCCGGCTTTCGCTCCGCGTTCAGGCTATTTCCAGATACCGGGTGTGGGAAACATTTCTGCAGGCGTGATGTCCAACCTTGACATCCCGACCTTCCTGTATCCGTCTAACGGCGAGATGCTTACCTTCCTTCATCCGAGCATTTCTGTGGAGCAGTTCGACAAGGCTCTTGCAAAGCATCCTCATCTTGATGTCGAGGCTCAGACCAACCTTGTCAACTTCGGTTTCTTCGGTGGACCGAAGTCCTACTGGACATTTGACGTTTCGGTGAATGCAGGCTTGGATGTGGACCTTCCTCGAGATCTCTTTATGTTTGTGAAGCAGGGAACAGGCACAGAAGGCCAGAGCTTCAATATCGCCAATGTAAACGCATACGCCACCGCTTCAGTAAGCGCTGCCCTGGGATATTCGAGAGAGATCATCGAAGGACTCCGCGTCGGCGGAAAGGTGCGTTTCATAGCACCGGTAGCCTATGCTGCCGTGAATCTTGAGAACGTGCGCCTGACTACGGGAAAAGACAAGTGGACAGCCGAAACAGAAGGCTATGCATACACTGCTATGCAGGGACTTGATGTCTATACCCCTGAAGGTGAAATGATTCCTACTGCAGAGTTCGATCTGGAAAGGTTCATTCAGAACAAAGCACTTGCAGGATTCGGATACTCGATGGATCTCGGAGTGGAGTGGAAACTCAGCGTTGGAAGCCTCTTCGACGGACTTTCAGTATCGGCAGCCGTTACAGACCTCGGTATGATCCATTACGACACAAAGGCTATGGCTGCTTACTCTACAGCAGGAACAGTGGAGTGGGCGGGATTCCAGAATGTGAATGCGGATTACGACTTCGAGGCTTCGTTGGATGAGTTTGTAGAGAACGCCAAAGCTGAACTGATGAACCTCAATGAAGAAGATGCGCCGTCAAAGTTCGCAAGATCCACAATGCCACGTGTCTATGCGGGTGTCGAGGTGCCTTTCCTTTGGAGGAAAATGAGCGCCGGCCTTCTCTATTCGGGAAGATTCAGCCACAGTTATTACAGACAGGAACTCACTGCTTCACTCAATGCAAAGCCGATGAAGTGGCTCGCCCTTGGAGTGAACTATTCATTCCTTAATACAGCAAGTACATTGGGATGGATTCTCGAACTGACACCGAAATCCGGAATCAACCTCTTCATAGGAGGTGACTATATCCCTGCAGAGTGGGTGTCAGCACCGATCCTTGACGGTCTTATGGAAATGCCGGAGGCACTTGCCGCAAAGGGACACGAACACCTTTATCTGCCGATGTCCTGGAGACTCAATCTCAACTTCGGACTTTCACTGGCATTCGGTTCAAAGCACGGACGTTAATTATAGCTGGAAAGGGCCCCCATCAGCTTGTCGAGGAGGGGCCTTACTTTCCAGGTAGGAGAAGTACAGTTGTTGACCATTATCGAAAAGATGATGGTCTCTTCTTTTGCCCCTTCCACAGGAATGATATAGCCGCTGTAGCAGCGTACGCCGTTCATTGAACCGCTCTTCACCTTGATTCTTTCCCTCTGTGAAGCAGGGTAGCCCTTCATATTATACTGAAGCGTGCCGTTGCCGCCCGGAGACGGAAGGCTGTTCACATAGTCCTCGAAATACGGCGACTGCATCATAGACTCCAGAAATCTGCACAGAAAATCAGACGACACATAGTTCTGGCGTGAAAGTCCGCTACCGTCCTGGATCTGTGCGCCCTTCGCTGTGTTTACCTTGAGAGATTTCAGGATGTTGTCAAGCGCTACATAGGATGAATCATATGATGCGCTTCCTTTCATATCGAGGCCTATCTGTCTGAGCAGAGTCTCAGCAAAAAGGTTGTTGCTGGCGTGGTTGGTCTCGAATGCGATACGTCTGAGGCTAGGGGAGTATGTCTTTCCGAGAATGGTCTTTCCTCCCTCTTCCTTCCAGTCGGTATGGAGCCTTGTATCAGCGAAGCCTTCTGCATTTATTCCCTTCTTTTTCAGATAGTTGAAGAAGTAGCTTGCGCAGGTGTACTCTGGGAATTTGTTGCTGCAGTCCAGACGTTTCCTCGCTCTGTCCAGACCGAATGTTCCTCTGATCTCCGCTACCGGAGCAAGGTCGCTCGCATACATATAGAGCCTGTCTCCTGTGCCCTCCTTGCCGGTGGTACAGTTGTATCTGAACTCCATCCACGGCGTTTCAGGGTAGCTTGGAGCAATGTCCACCGGTGCTCCAAGTTCCTTTCCTGCACCTACAGAGAAAGACTGCATATTCTCATAGAACATAAGTCCGGTTGTGCCGGCTCCATAATATGTTCCTATGTCATTCCACAGCCAGGTCGGCTCCTCCGCCATACCCTCGAAGCAGCGTCCGTCTCCTATGATCAGACCCTTGATCTGCCTGATTCCGGCCTTTCTGATGAAGGCCTCCCACAGGCTGAAAGTCTTGTCGAGAACCACAGCGATCGAATCCTTTGAACCCAAAGTCGGGTCTCCTCCTCCGATTATATATATGTTGCCGTGGAGAACTCCGTTGATGACCTCTCCGTCCTGCGCTATCGCAGTCTCAAATCTATGCTCCGGACCGAAGTGGTGGAGTGCGGTGCCGGTACTGATGAGCTTCATATTCGAAGCAGGAACAAGCATCCTTTCTGAGTTTACATCCATCAGTACGCGGCCGTCGCCTGTGCGGGCGCATATGCTCACGACAGCCTGCTCCAATGCCGGGTCGGCGGCAATGCTCTCGGCGAGAGCCTGAGCCTGCTCGGCAGAAGGGTGCGGCTGCGCATAGGCTGCCAGAGAGGTTATTATACAGATGGTTATAGCGATGATTCTCTTCATAACTTCAGTTTTTAGACTGGGCAAAAATAATAAAAAAAGAAGAGACTCCCGGTGCTATACCGGAAGCCTCCTGTACTTTCTGTAATCAGACAGAGATTACTGCTGTGAAACTACTGCGCTGAGCTTCTCGCAGAGCTCGTCGATCTTCTCGAACATCTCCTTTGTAAGAGCAGTGTAGAAAGCCTTCTTGTTGCCCTCTGGATGGTTAGACTTGTTCTTGAGCTCGTTGTAGAGATCAACAGCCTCGTCGATTATGTTAGCGATGTCGTCAGCATTCTTGTGTGGGTTGAGCGCTACGAAAAGTGCGCAGTCATCAATGAATTCGCCAACGAAATACTCGATGTCTTTTTTGAAAACTCTAAGGTTCATAATTAATACGTATTAAAATAGGTTTTTGTTATAACGATGCAAAGGTAATAAAAATTATTGATTCTGTAAGAAATAGGCGCTGCTCTTTTTGATAGGAGTCATACCTTCTCCTCTCCAGTCAAACAACCTTCTGGCTTTCAGGAGTTTGTGTGAATTCGAATAATAATCCTTGCTGCCTGGAATGAGAGAATTTATCCTTACGACCTGCGAAGCGTGGATGAATCTGCCGTCTCCGATGTAGATTCCCACGTGGGTGATCGACTCCTTCTTCCATCTGCTTTCCGGTGTTCCGAAATAGATAAGGTCGCCCGGCTTGAGGTTTCTTGTCCTTGTCAGCATCTCCTTGTAGAATCCGTCTGAATCAGGTGCCACATTGTGGTTCGCCTCCATTATGATTTCTCTTCCCAATGCAGCCTGTTGTCCGGCATTGCGTGGAAGCAGGTAGCCGTTCATCATCCAGGTGAGTCTCACAAGACCGCTGCAGTCCAGGCCCTTGCTCGATGTGCCTCCCCAGAGGTACGGCACTCCCAGGAACTGCTTCGCCGTGTTGATGATTCCCTGCTCCGACTGCTTTGCCTTCTCTGCCCATACGCTGAAGTCTGCAAGATCCGCATAAGGGCTCCAGCCCTTCCTGCCGTCCGGCAGTTGGACTTCCGCCCACGCCTTCTTCTTCACAGACGGCTTCTCGCCCTTCTTTGTCTGTACATATACTATTCTCAGAAGATTGCCCATCGAAAGATCAGACAGACGTTCAGATTTTGCAGACGGCTGAGAATAGACAGCACTGTGCTGTGCCACGCAGATGTATTTAGGCGCAGCCTTGTACTCGTTGATCTGATCTGCAGTCATTTCCACGAGACCGAGTTCCGTACACCACGCGGTGTATGGCTCCGGTGTCACCACCTGTCGCCAGTAACTCTCCGAGCCTACGATCTCCACGACTGTGCCCATAAGAGCCTGTGTGCCCATCTCGGCTGTATAAGACGGCGTCTCGCGCAGCTGCACTTCCGACAGCGCAGTTACTGCCATTCTGCGTCCCTGTCCGGCCGCAGCCAATGTGATAAGGATCGCTCCCAATATCAGTATTCCTCTTTTCATATATGGTATTATGATTTATCGTTAAACAAGTCTTCCCTGCCAGGTCTGACGCGCCTCCAGGCGCTCCTCGAGCATCCTCAGCAGTTCCACATTCCTCACCAGTCCCCAAGGGGTTTCATTCACGAACCTTGGCGGAACCTCTCCCGCGAACCTCTCGATGCAGATCTCCGGGCGGAGTCTCTCGAGCACATCCGTGAAGAAGTCAAGGTACTCCTCAAGGCCGAACCTTGTGAAATCCTCCGGACGTTCCGCATATTCCTTCTCCATCTTCGTTCCCTTCACGATCTGCAGCTGGTGGAACTTCACCGACCTCAGCGGCAGCGAGTTGATAAGCGAGCAGGCCTCCAGCATCATCTCCTTTGTCTCTCCCGGGAGTCCGAGGATGAAGTGTGCTCCCACATCCAGACCGCTCTCGGCCGTCATCCTTACGGCCTTCCTCGCGGTCTCGAAATCGTGTCCTCTGTTTATCCTGTCCAGTGTGGCGTCATAGCAAGACTCGATGCCGTACTCCACGATGACGATAGGCGCTGTGCGCACCTCTCCGTTGGAGAACGTGCGCGACCAGCCCTCCAGAACCTTGCCCTTCGACAGATCCGAGAGATAGCCGATCTTTTCCTCATCCACACAGTCCGGTCTTGTGCCTATGACTATGCCCACGACCTTCGGGTGGCTGAGCGCCTCCTTGTAAAGCGTCTTCAGACGCTCGAGCGGCGCGTAAGTATTTGAATATGATTGGAAATATGCAAGATAATGCTCTGTGTTGCGGTACCTTACCTGATGGAATTCGATTCCCTCGTCCATCTGCTGGTACAGACTCTTTCCGGCTGTGCTGTATGAAGGGTGGAACGCTGCATTGTCGCAGTACGTGCAGCCGCCTCTTCCTACCGAACCGTCGCGGTTCGGACAGGTGAAGCCGGCGTCCAGCACGATCTTCTGCAGCCTCTCTCCGTACACCCTCTTGAAATACCCTACGAACGCATTGTATCTCTTGCCGTCCGGAAACTGATATGTAATATTTGTATCAATCATAGTCACAAAAGTAGTAAAAAGCGGGGTTAATCCTTCCAGTTATTCGGAAAAATGATTACATTTGCCAAATTTTATTCACGAGATGCAGACATTTACTAATTCACCGATTATTGAAGGACTGACCTTCGACGACGTTTTGCTGATTCCTGCACATTCTGAGGTTCTCCCAAGAAGTGTGGATGTATCTACCAAGTTCACGAGAGATATCACTCTCCAGACTCCTATTGTTTCTGCTGCAATGGACACTGTTACAGAGGCTGAGCTCGCTATCGCGATGGCTCGTGCCGGCGGTATCGGTGTCATTCACAAGAATATGTCCATCGAGGAGCAGATGAACCAGGTTCGTCGCGTGAAGAGGGCTGAGAACGGTATGATCTATGACCCTATCACCATCCACGCTGACGCAACTATCGGCCAGGTGCTCGGAATGATGGCTCAGCACCACATCGGTGGTATTCCGGTTGTTGACGACAACGGTTTCCTCGTTGGTATCGTTACAAACCGCGATCTCCGTTTCCAGAGAGATCCTAAGATGCCTGTTTCAGAGATTATGACAAAGGAGAATCTCGTTACTGCACCGCAGGGCATCAGCCTTCCTGCAGCGACAGATATCCTTCGCCAGCATAAGATCGAGAAGCTCCCTGTAGTGGACGCTGACGGAAAGCTCGTCGGCCTCATCACTTACAAGGACCTTATGAAGATCAAGGACAATCCTATCGCATCAAAGGACAGCAAGGGCCGCCTCCTCGTGGCTGCTGCCGTAGGTGTGAACTCAGAGACAATCGAGCGCATCGAGATGCTCGTAAGCGCAGGTGCTGATGCAGTTGTAGTGGATACAGCTCACGGTCACTCGCAGGGCGTGCTCAACGTGATTAAGAATGCTTGCCAGGCTCTTCCTGATGTACAGATCGTAGCAGGTAACGTTGCTACAGCAGAGGGCGCTAAGGCTCTCGCTGACGCAGGCGTAAGCGCTGTGAAGGTAGGTATCGGACCTGGTTCAATCTGTACTACACGCGTCATCGCAGGTGTAGGTATGCCACAGCTTTCTGCAGTTATGATGGCTTCAGAGGCTCTCAAGGGCACAGGCGTTCCAGTGATCGCTGACGGTGGTATCCGTTACTCTGGCGACGTTGTGAAGGCTCTCGCAGCAGGTGCAAGCACAATTATGGCAGGTTCACTCTTCGCAGGTGTAGAGGAGTCGCCAGGAGAGACTATCATCCTCAACGGACGTAAGTACAAGTCATACCGTGGTATGGGCTCGCTCGAGGCTATGCAGCAGGGCTCAAAGGACCGCTACTTCCAGGATATGGAGGCAGACATCAAGAAGCTCGTTCCAGAGGGAATCGTAGCTCAGGTTCCTTACAAGGGCACACTCAATGAGGTGGTTTACCAGCTCGTAGGTGGTCTCCGTGCAGGTATGGGTTACTGCGGTGCCGCTAACATCGAGAAGCTCCGCGAGGCAAGATTCGTACGCATCACAAATGCGGGTTACCTTGAGGGACACCCACACGATGTGACAATCACCCGTGAGGCTCCGAACTACTCAAGATAACATTCTGCTGATGAAGCGGATAGTATATATCATAGCAATATTGGGGATCGTCTTGCCGATGCTTGCATCGTGCAAGGCGATTTCGGACTTTTTTGACAATGAGGAGACCGTGGCGTCTGTCGGCTCTGTGAAGCTGAAGCTGTCGGAGCTGGAGAAGGTGATCCCGAAGGGATTGCCTGCGGAAGACAGCGTAAGGCTTGCGCGCCAGTACATCAACGCCTGGGCTCTTGACCAGGTCTTCCTTGGAGTTGCAGAGAAGCAGCTCTCGAAGTCGGAAAAGGACGTTACAAGAGAGCTTGAGGCCTACAGGACCTCGCTTCTCAAGTATCGCTATGAACAGCTTTATGTCAACGAAAGGCTCGATACTGCCGTTACGGAAGATGCCGTTCAGGAATATTATGAACGCCATCCGGAAAAGTTCGTGCTTCAGCGTCCTGTGGTCAAGGCTCGTTTCCTCAGCATCTCGGAGGACTCGCCGCTCTTGAAGCAGATCCGCAAGAAGATGTCCTCTGACAAGGTCGAGGATCTTGTTGAGGCGGACAGTCTCGCCTTTTCGTCAGCATTGAAGTTCAAGACCTGGAACGACGTATGGATTGACGCCGCTACCCTCGCAAGAGAGTTCGGACCGGACTATGCCTCAGTGCTTTCTTCGGTTTCGTCCGGCTGGGTGGAGCGCAAGGATACGGCAGGAGTGATGAATGTGGCTTATGTGACAGAGATCATACCGGCAGGACGCAAGTCACCAGTAGAGTACAGCACTCCGTTTATTAAGGATATGATAATCAGCGCAAGGAAGCAGGACCTTGTTACCTCTTTGGAACAGGATTTGCTTAAAGATGCGCTCGGTAATGGACAATTTGTAATTGAAAAGTAATATGAACATTCTCTGTATCAAGAGATTTGCGATAGCTGTGGCCGGTTTGGCCATAGCTGTTTCGGCTTCTGCTCAGAAATATTCCGGTGGTCTCATCGACAAGACTGTCGCTGTGGTGGGTAACGAGATGATTATGCTCTCGGACCTTGAGGAGGAAGTGCAGATGATGAGAGCGTACGGTACTATGTCGGACAAGAGCGGAAGATGCGAAATCCTTGAGACAATGATGTCTTCGAAGCTTTTCCTGATGCAGGCAAGACTCGACTCGATCGCTGTAAACAACGATATGGTCGAGACTCAGCTCCGCGAAAGAATCGATATGCTCAAGACCAACTTCGGAGGAGACGAAGAGGTGGAGAAGCAGTTCGGAAAGCCGATTTACAAGCTCCGTCAGGAGTGGAAGGAGGCGCTTACCGACCAGACACTCACTCAGCAGATGCAGCAGGAAATCGCATCAAAGATTCCAGATCTCACTCCATATGACGTGAAGAAGTATGTAGAGGAGACTGATCCTGCTGACCTTCCTATGGTCCCTGTCAAGTATCAGTTGAGCCAGATCTGCATCTACCCGGACAGAGAAGCTGCAAACCTTGCAGTGAAGGAGCGCCTTCTCGCTATCCGCGAGCGTATCATCAACGGTGAGAAGTTCTCGACTCTCGCACGTCTCTATTCTCAGGATCCAGGTTCTTCAAGAAAGGGTGGTGAGCTTGGAATGGCTTCTAAATCAATCTTCTGGCCTGCATTCTCGGATGCAGCTATGGCGCTGAAGCCAGGTATCGTATCTCAGATCGTGGAGACTCCGGACGGATTCCACATCATCGAGGTGCTCGAGAAGAAGGGAGATATGTTCAATGCGCGTCACATCCTTCTCAAGCCTGAATACACATCAGAGGACAGAGAGAAAGGTTTCCACGTTCTCGACAGTTTGAAGACAGAGCTTGCAAACGGTGCCGTGACATTCGGCCTTGCAGCGAGATTCTATTCAGAGGATCCTGCATCAAGGACAAACGGCGGTCAGATGGCTGATCCTGCTTCAGGTTCTACATATTTCGAGATCGACCAGCTCAAGCCTCAGGACTATAATGCCATCAAGGACCTCAAGGAAGGCGATGTTTCAGAGCCTTTTCAGTCTCTCGATAACGAGGGAAGAGACGGTAATCTCGTATATAAGATCGTGAAGGTTGACAAGATTCTTCCTGCTCACCCTGCTTCGTTCTCAAACGACTACACACTTCTGCAGGATCAGGCAAGAAACAAGCTCCAGATGGATGCCATCAACAATTTCATCGATTCAAAGATCAAATCTACATACATCATCATCGACCCGCTTTTCGAGGATTGCGATTTCGAGCGTGAGGGTTGGTATGAGAAGATCCGTAAATAAGGACAAGACAGAATGACTAAGATTTTCCGTTCAATAGCTATAGTTGTGCTCGCCGTACTGGCGGGCATATCTGTCGTATCCAGGGCCTATGCCCAGGACGACAAGGGCAAGAATGGAAATCAGGAAAGCAAGGACAGCCTTGTGGTGCTCCTCAGTTCAAAGTCTGCCCAGATGGTGGACATTGCGGGCGCAAGTTACAGAAAGGTGGTAGGTCCTGCGCGTTTCCTTCACAACGGTACATATCTTCTTTGCGATACTGCCCTTTGGAATGTAGAGACAAAGATCATCGAGGCTTGGGGCAATGTGAGCATCCTTCAGGATGAGACAGTGCTCACAAGTGACAAGCTTACCTATATCATCGACAAGGACCTTGCGGAGTTCCGCGGTTCTATTGTCCAGCTCACTGATAAGGATCATAATACTTTGAGGACCAGACATCTGGACTACAATACTGCAGACTCTGTGGCTGTGTTCCAGAATGGTGGAGCGATGAGAGACAAGGACGGTCAGATCATCGAGAGCCGCAACGGTACATATGATTCAAAGGTGAAGACATTCACATTCGAGAACGATGTGAATATGTTTACGGACTCGATCTTCGTGAAGACACGTTCGCTTGTCTATGAGTCCGACAAGGATCTTGCGACATTCGGTTTTGCGACTGACGTGTGGAAGGACGACAATATGCTTTCTTCCAACAGAGGATGGTACAACCGTGCACAGGAGACCTTCTTCTTTTCTGATAGGGTCCATCTGATGTCGGAGGATCAGGAAGGTTGGTGCGACAGCCTTTTCTTCTACAGGAACACATCCAATATCGATATGCTCGGCAATGCGCAGGTCAATGATACTACAAGAAATGTCTTCGGTCTCGCTGGCAGGATCGAGTATGTGGATTCTATAGCGAAGGTTACAATGACACGCAAGCCTGCTGTCATTTCCGAGACTACGGAGGAGGACGGTTCTACCGATACTCTTTATCTCGGAGCCGAGAAACTCGTATACTACACTCTCAAGAAGTGTGACATCGACAGCCTGGTGGTTCTGGATGCGGAGAAGCGTCTGAAAGATCTGGATGTGGATCCGGTGGGAGAGTTCCGCAGAAAGGCGGCGGAGGCGGCAGCCAAAGCAGCCGAGGAGGCGGCCAAGGAGGACCCTAACTACAGACCGAAGGATGCCCAGAAGAGCAGCAAGCCGGCTGGTCCGTCAAAACCGGAGTCTCTTGGTAAACCGTCAAATCCGAACAAACCTGCTGGACCTGCAGGTGGACTTGGTGCTGGACCTGCAGCTGGACCGAGCAGACCGCAGCTTCCTTCAATGCAGAAGCCAGGTGCGGCTCGAGATAGCCTTGTGAAGTCTGACAGTCTTATGCGTCCGGACAGTCTTCCTTTGAGGGACAGCATTCCTGCAATTGATAGTCTGATGCTTCCAGATAGCTTGATGGCGGCTGACAGCCTGATGATTACGGATAGCCTTGTAGTTGAGGAGCCTGTAGTTGAGGAACCGAAGGATACTACAAAGATCGGTTTCCTTGAGGCGGTCCGCAATGTGAGGATATATAAGAAGAATATGCAGGTGGTCTGCGATTCACTTCTTTATACAGATCTCGATTCTCTTGGACGTCTGTTTGAGAAGCCGATGATCTGGCAGGACATCACAAGACAGTACACTGCTGACAGTATCTCTGTAGTCGTGAAGAATCAGGCAATGGAGAAGGCCAGTCTGATGGGTAATGCCTTCATCTCCATCAAGGAGGATGACAAGCATTACGACCAGATCAAGGGTACTGAGATGCTTGCGTATTTCGATGACAAGGGTGCACTCAAGCGTTTCGATGTGCTTGGAGGAGCTTCGGCGCTCTTCTATATTGAGGAGAATGATGTGCTGGCGACAGTGAACAAGCCGGAGTCGAAGATGCTCTCGGCAGTGTTCAATAACGGAGAACTCCAGAAGATCTATTATTTCGAGACAGCGAAGAATGATGCATATCCTATCGTTCAGATGTCTGCCGAGGATCAGCAGTTGAAGGGATTCAACTGGCAGCCGGAGAAACGTCCTGCAGACCGCAATGCTGTGACCCCATTGGAACTTCGTCCGAGTCAGCGCAGTTTCTATTCACGCCGTCCTCGAGCACAGTTCAAGCAGACTGATATCTACTTCCCTGGATATATGAAGGATGTCTACCGTCAGATGGTAGTCAGGGATTCACTCAAGAGCGTGCGTGCGCGCGATAGGCAGATTGCCGAAGCGCGTGCTGCCGCACAGGCAAAGCGTGACAGTATCGCTCTCGCAGACAGTCTTGTGAAGGTGGCAGCAAAGGTAAAGGCAGACAGTATTGCAGTAGCGGATTCCATCAGCAAGGCAGCGAAGGAGGCTATAGCGGTGGCTGATTCTCTTAAGACAGTTGTCGACACCGCGGCTGTGAAGGATGTAGTGGAGAAAGTGATGACTCCAGAGGAGGTCAAGGCTGCAGAGAAGGCGGCAAAGGCAGCCAAGAAGAAGGCTAAGCAGGAAGCCCTTGAGGCCAAGTGGGCGGAACTCGATCAGCGAGACGCCAACAAGGAGGCTGCAAAGGCGGCCAAGAAACTCGAGAAAGAGCGCAAGCGTAAGCGCAGAGCTCTGGAGGGCCAGGCCGCTCAGCAACGCCGCGACATCGAGACTCTCGAAAAATACCGTCTCAAATATGAGCAGCAGAAATCCCGCAAATCCGGTAAATAGACACAAAAAAAGAGTTTGACATCACTGTCAAACTCTTTTTTGTATCCGCATTAGTTCGGGAACCAGACATCGTGTGCGTAAAGTGACTGGAAAATGTCACTTTACGCACACTGTTATTCTGCAACTCCTTGTCGTTCAGTGTTTTGCTGGATAGCCCTGTGCGCCACGTGACCGAAAATCGTCACTTCGCGCACATCCTGTTTTATATAGGTGGCGGTGAATTGCGTAGAGTGCCGATTCATCAGGGCTCACACCGCCATAAACGGAGAGCCTGGCAATAAAACCATCGTTTATTGCCAAGCTACTACTGTCAGTCAAACTGAAAAGGGTAACTGGACTGAGGGTTAGCGGAGCTGGAAGATTACAGGGAAGGTGTAGGTGACGGCAACGGCACGGTCACGCTGCTTGCCTGGAGTCCATTTAGGTGACGAGTTCACTACACGGAGCGCTTCCTTGTCGAGCGCAGGATCGACTCCTCTGATTACTGTCGCATTTGCGAGTGTTCCGTCCGCCTTGATGGTGAATGAAAGAGTGACACGTCCAGACACCCCGTTCTCGATGCAGACCTGAGGGTAGACGAGCCTCTGGTTTACCCATTTGCTGAACTCGTTCGCATCGCCTCCGTTGAATGTAGGCTTCACTTCCACCAATACGAATGGGAGTTCTTCTTCCGCTACGGTGTCTTCCTCGACATCATAGTAGTCTACGATTTCCACTCCGAGATCAGCGTTGTCCTCGAGATTGAGGAAAAGATCATCCTCGATCTTGATGTCGTCATCCACGATCTCTATGAGATCAGAGAGTACTGGTATCTGTGGAGCTGCAGGTGGAGGAGGGGGAGTCTCAAATGTGATAGGGATGAGATCTGTCACCTCTGCCATCATTCCGTCTTCTTCAAGGACTGCAGTCTTGGTCTCTGCTGTGCTGTACTCGAATCCGAAGTACACAAGTCCCAATGCCACTATGCATCCGATTTCTGTAAAGAGGACTCTCTTGTTCTGGAGATCTGCTCTTTCGCTTTTCTTCTTTTCCATAATCTGAGATTTTAAGGGATTACACTTTGCTTCCGTTGCTGATGCAAAGGTACGACCCCAACTAGCCCTAAACCAAATATTCAGGCCTGCAAAATCTCTCTCAAAGGAGTTGTAAGTGGCTGTAAATCAGTGGGTTAAAAGATGAGAAATCCGGAAAATCTCTCCGTTTTTGCAACTCCCTGAAAATCAGGAGTTTATAGATTCGAGAAATTCTTCCTTGTCAGGCGCTTCCGAAGCGGAAATCTTGCCTTTCAGACGCCAGATACGATTATAGATGATGCCCTTGTCCTTTTCAAGGATAGTGGAAATGGTGGTGCTTGAGAATCCGCTTGCTGCAAAAATGAAGAGCTTTACATCTTCACCCTTAAGTTTAGGCATCTGCTCTTTTAGTCTTGTGACAAGTCCGTTGCAGTTCCTGTCAAGCATCATCTCCAGACCTTTGATGGCCTTGGGATCTTCGCGCAGACCATCGATCACGGACTTCACCTCCTTTAGAATCTTGCCCTGCAGATTGTCCGTGCCCTCGTAGACATAGTACTGTTCACAGAGTCGCTCCAGGAGGTCGAACTTTGCGATGGACATATGCTTCTCGGACGGCAGCCTCTTCGATGCCGCCTTCAGCCTGCCCTGCAGTTCCTCCGCAATGGTCATATACTTCTCGGTTTCCGCCTTCTCCTCCGCCAGTGCCTTTGCGGCTTCAAGACGTCGGTAGCGGATGTAGCCCGTCAGGGCGAAGACGACAGCCATAGCCGCCAGCAGAACAAAAGCGATAATCAGCCTGTTGGTCTTGAGACGCTGCTGTGAAAGTTCAAACTGCTGTGCCTGGTATTCCTTTCGTGCGGACTCCACAGAACGCTGCAATGTCGCATTCTGTACGGAATTGGTGTGTTCCGTCACGGCCTCCAACGCCGCCAATGCCTTGGCGCTGTTTCCTGCCCTGCTCTCCACCTGATACTCTCTGAACTTTATCTGCGCCTTCTGCGCCGGAGTCTCAGCTGTCTGCATCGCCTTCGCGATCCACTCGGCAGCCTCTGCATAATCTCCGGTCAGTGAATATGCATATGCAAGCATACCTCTATCCTCGCAACTTAGCGGGCACTTCAACTCGTTGGCTTTGCGTGCCAGCAGACTGATGGAAAGCTGCGGATCCTGCTTGGATGTCTCCAGGCAGAGTGCAGCATAGGCCTCAAGACAGGCGGCCTCCAAAAGAGTATCGGCCGCCTGATGAGCCTGAAACATTGCATTTCTGAAAATCTTCTCTGCAGAAGCGTAGTCCTGGAAATTATACCTTGCCACGCCGCCCTCGAAATAGGCGTGCAGAGAATTGTATGGCATATCTGCCTTCTGGAATGCCTCCAGAGCCTTGTCAAGATATGCGATTTCCTCAGAATGACCGCCCGTAGCGTTATATGTGTGGGCAATCTTCTGATATATGGTTCCGAGACTGCGGTAGTCTTCCGACTTCAGCGCCATAGTCTCGGCTCTCGAGTATGCCTCCATCGCCTCACTGTATCTCCTGTCCTGGTACAACGAATGTCCACGACTGATCTCATTCTCGACGTTCACTTTTGTGCAGGACGCGAGGACTAATGATACTATTAATATATAGGAGGCGATTCTTGGCATAGTTACTCTGCGTAGAGGCTGATGATGTTGAGGATTACTTCACTGGCCTTCTCCATACTCTGGAGAGGGAGGTACTCCATCTTGCCGTGGAAATTGTGGCCGCCGGCGAAGATGTTAGGACAAGGAAGACCCATAAATGAAAGGTTAGCTCCGTCAGTACCGCCACGGATAGGCTGCACCTTAGGAGTGATGCCTGCCATCTCGATAGCCTTCATCGCCTTCTCCACAATGTGGAAATGCGGCTCCACCTGCTTGCGCATATTGTAGTACTGGTGCTTCAGCTCGAGAGTCGCTGTGCCCTCGCCATACTTCGCATTGATGAAATCCACACACTTCTGGATGAACTCCTTCTTCTGCTCATAAAGACCCATATCGTGGTCGCGGATGATATATGAGAATGTAGCGCTCTCAACCTCGCCCTTGAAACCGATAAGGTGGAAGAATCCCTCATAACCCTCTGTGTACTCAGGACGCTGCTCCACAGGGAGAAGACCGTTAAGTTCCATACCGATGAGGATGGCATTCTTCATCTTGCCCTTCGCTGTGCCCGGATGCACATTGCAGCCCTGGATGTGGATAGTCGCGCCTGCAGCATTGAAGTTCTCATACTCCAACTCGCCGATCTGACCGCCGTCCATAGTGTAGGCATACTGTGCACCGAACTTCTGCACATCGAACTTCACAACTCCGCGTCCGATCTCCTCGTCCGGTGTGAATCCGATCTTGATGTCTCCGTGCTTGAACTCAGGATGCTCCACGATATACTGAACTGCATTCATAATCTCAGCGATGCCCGCCTTGTCGTCAGCGCCGAGGAGGGTAGTGCCGTCAGTAGTGATGATAGTCTGACCTTTATAATTAAGGAGTTCAGGGAACTCGCTTGGCTTGAGGCTCAATCCAGGTACGCCCTTCAATGCGACCTCGCCGCCGTCATAGTACTCGATTATCTGTGGCTTCACGTCATTGCCTGGTGCGTCCGGAGCAGTGTCAGCGTGTGCGATGAAACCGATCGCCGGCACGTCCTTGCCGCAGTTTGACGGAATGCTCGCCATCACATAGCCATACTCGTCCAAAGTCGCCTCCACGCCCATAGCGAGAAGCTCGTCGCGAAGCATCTTCAAAAGGTCAAGCTCCTTGGCTGCACTCGGCTGTGTCTCTGACTCAGGGTCAGCCTTTGTGTCCACAGCCACATATCTCAAAAATCTGTCTAAAATCTTTTCCATATTAATTGTATTGATCTTGTTTACATAATCAGGAGACTGACTCCCATAATGGCCATACCGCCCACCACTCCGGCGATAGCGATGTGGTGTTTTCCGTATTTCTCCGCAGTCGGCAACAACTCATCCAGCGAGATATAGATCATAATGCCCGCCACCGCTGCAAGAATCAACGGGAACACAGGGCCGCCGCCGGTGATCTCCACTCCGAAGATCGCTGTCACCGCAAGACAAAGCAATGCGCCGAACACCTCGCTCAGGCCGGAAAGCGTCGCATAAAGCAGCGCCTTTCCCTTGCTCTTTGTCGCATAATATATAGGTATGGCTACAGCAATTCCCTCAGGAATGTTGTGGATCGCAATCGCGAAGGTGATGCCCGCACCCATCTGAGGGTCGTTGAGCGCACCGATGAACGATGCGATTCCCTCCGGAAAGTTATGCACGGCAATGGCAAGTGCGGACATAATTCCGAGTCTGTGCAGAGCCTTCTCGTTGCCGGTCTGCTCCAGCATACCCACCGCCGCCGTCCTCGCGTCAAGCGAAAGGCCTGACGCTTCGTGCGGGTTCTCGTATTCCGGAATCAGGAAGTCGATGAGAGTGATGATGCCCATACCTGCGAAAAACGCCAGAAGGACCAGCGACTCTCCGTACTTCAGCGACCCGATCGAAGCGATCTCCGCCTGAGCCTCCGGGAAGAGCTCCGTCAGCGAGATGAATATCATCACGCCCGCGCTCACTCCCAATGCTCCGGCCAGGAAATTACTGCTGAGTTTCTTCTTGAAGAGCACGAGCGCACCTCCGATGCCCGTAGCGGCACCGGCGACCAGCGTCAAAAGCAATGCACCCAATACTCCGTTCATAATTGATTCAATGTTTCACTCTGTCATTTCGACCGAGCTTTGCGAGTGGAGAAATCTATTCTTCCTTTTTAGCTTTCATAGCAGCATATATCATATATATAATAATAGCTGCATAAGGAATGATAGCCACAGGCTCAGTCCAAGGCGACGGCTTCATATACATATCCACCTCCGCAAATCTGAGGATAGCACTGACAACGCCCATAAGCGCACCGCCGGCGATGAATCCGGAAGCAATCAGCGTGCCCTTCTCATTGCGTGCCGCGTTAAGCTCCTTGTCCTTGCTGCGGCTGCTCACATACCAGGATACGGCTCCACCGATGAGCATAGGCATATTGAGGTCAATAGGGATGAACATACCGAGTGCGAAAGGAAGTGCAGGCACCTTGAAGAATGTAAGCACAAGCGCAAGCACGGCACCGATGCCGTAAAGAAGCCAAGGTGCGCTTCCGCCGTTCATCATAGGCTCGATTACCGCCGCCATCGCGTTCGCCTGCGGCGCCACGAGCGCTCCCTCGCCTGTGAATCCGTATGTCTTGTTGAGCACGAGCATCACACCACCTACGGTCGCAGCTGCAACGAGAGTTCCGAGGAACTTCCACTGCTCCTGCTTCTTCGGTGTGGTTCCGATCCAATATCCGATCTTGAGGTCGGTGATGAATGCACCCGCAACCGAAAGGGCTGTGCACACAACTCCGCCGATGATGAGAGCCGCTGTCATACCTGCTGTACCGTTCAAGCCCACAGCCACCATAATGAGGGAAGCGAGGATGAGGGTCATAAGAGTCATACCGCTGACAGGGTTTGATCCCACGATGGCGATCGCGTTTGCGGCAACGGTAGTGAACAGGAATGCGATCACCGCAACGATGAGCAGACCTACTACTGCGTGCCAGATGTTGTCCACAACTCCGAATGCGAAGAATCCGAACACTGCGAGGAGAGCCACTGCGATACCCACCACGATGATCTTCATAGAAAGATCCTTCTGGGTTCTGATCACCTCGGCCTCTTCTCCTGTCTTCTTTCTGCTGAACTCGTTCGCAGCAAGACCTACTGCAGACTTGATCACGCCGAAAGACTTCACGATGCCGATGATGCCGGCAGTCGCGATGCCTCCGATGCCGATATGTCTTGCATACTCCTTGAAGATCTGGTCAGCCGACATATCGCCGATTGTCTGGGTGATGCCTGAATTCATAAGGTCGATGACCTGTCCACCCCATATAAGATTCATAAGAGGAATGATCACGAGCCATACGAGGAAACTTCCGCAGCAGATGATGAATGCATATTTGAGTCCCACGATGTATCCGAGACCGAGCACCGCAGCTCCGGTGTTCACCTTGAGCATAAGCTTTGCCTTCTCGGCCACCGCTGCTCCCCAAGGGAGAACCTTTGTGGTGAGAGTCTCGCCCCAGAGACCGAATGTGGATACGATGAAATCATAGAGACCTCCGACGAGACCGCTGATGAGGAGGGTCTTCGCGCCTTTGCCGCCGCCTTCGCCGCTTACGAGCACCTGAGTCGTAGCCGTAGCTTCAGGGAACGGATACTTTCCGTGCTGCTCCTTCACGAAGTATTTACGGAACGGAATAAGGAAGAGGATGCCGAGGATACCTCCGAGCAATGATGACAGGAACACCTTTGTGAAGTTCACTGTGAGTTCAGGATATTTGTCCTGGAGGATGAAAAGTGCAGGAAGGGTGAAGATCGCACCGGCAACGATGGCTCCCGAGCAGGAACCGATGGACTGAACCATCACATTTTCTCCGAGTGCATTCTTTCTTCCGAGGGCGCTTGACAGTCCCACTGCGATGATCGCGATCGGAATCGCCGCTTCGAACACCTGTCCGACCTTAAGTCCGAGGTATGCGGCAGCCGCCGAAAAGATGACTGTCATAATAAGTCCGAGTGTCACAGACCAAGGTGTCACCTCTGGATAGTTCTTTTTCGGTGACAGCAACGGCTGATATTCCTCACCCGGATTCAGCTCCCTATGGGCATTTTCCGGCAATTGTGTCTTGTTGTTTTCCATATTATATAATAGTGTTATAGTTTTTTAAAGTGACGGATTACAAAAATAACGATAAAATCTGGATTTTTATTCAAAAATTCTTTCCCCGCCGCTCCGTGAAATGTAACGCGTTGACCTATAGTGCATTATGGGATATGCGTGCTCCCCTTTGGCGGCACGCAGTTTGTGTAAAGTGTTGATTGATAATGCTTTACATTTCACGCAAGGGTTAAAGTGCTGAAAATCAGAATATTGACTATAGGGTGAAAAATAAATGTGAATTTTTTTCAAAAAAAAGTGCAAAAAAATTTGGAAGTAAAGAAAAAAGCCGTACCTTTGCAACCCGTTTGAGAAATAACGGTAAGTTCATTGATAAGTTTGAGAAAAGATAACGAGGTAAAGTTAGAAGATGAAATTAAATTAGTCTGTAACGAGTAAAAAATGATAGAGAGTCTATCGTAATTGTTGTGGACTGCAATTTCAAGGCAACGAGTAAATGAGAACAAGTGTAAACACGAAAGTTCTTGTGATTCATAAAGATTCGGAAACGAACAGAGAGAAGGTTACAAGAGCGGACGGTGGATGCCTAGGCTTCTGGAGGCGACGAAGGACGTGGTAAGCTGCGAAAAGCACCGGGGAACTGCAAACAGGTTTTGATCCGGTGATCTCCGAATGGGGCAACCCGGCTGGCTGAAGGCCAGTCACTGACATAGTCAGAGCGAACGGGGGGAACTGAAACATCTCAGTACCCCCAGGAAGAGAAAGAAATTATCGATTCCCTTAGTAGTGGCGATCGAACGGGGAAGAGCCCAAACCGTTTATGTTACGGCATAGGCGGGGTTGTAGGACCTCTCATAGGAATGTTATTAACGAACTGGAACACTCTGGAAAGTGTGACCGCAGACGGTGATAGTCCGGTACAGGTAAGTTGGTAATGTCGAGAGAGGCACCTGAGTAGGGCGGGACACGTGAAATCCTGTCTGAATCCGCGGGGACCATCCCGCAAGGCTAAATACTCCCAGAAGACCGATAGTGAACCAGTACTGTGAAGGAAAGGTGGGAAGCACCCCGAACAGGGGAGTGAAATAGAACCTGAAACCGTCCGTTTACAAGCGGTCGGAGCACGAAAGTGCGACGGCGTGCCTTTTGCATAATGAGCCTACGAGTTGCTTCTGTCCGGCAAGGTTAAGTACTTAAGGTACGTGAGCCGAAGCGAGAGCGAGTCTGAACAGGGCGTTCAGTCGGACGGAGCAGACGCGAAACCTAGTGATCTACCCATGGCCAGGTTGAAGTCTCCGTAACAGGAGATGGAGGACCGAACCGGTTTACGTTGAAAAGTGCTCGGATGAGCTGTGGGTAGGGGTGAAAGGCTAATCAAACTGGGAGATAGCTCGTACTCCCCGAAATGTCTTTAGGGACAGCCTCGACTTAGCTTCACGGAGGTAGAGCTACTGATAGGATGCGAGGGCTTCATCGCCTATCAATTCCTGACAAACTCCGAATGCCGTGAAGTGATGGTCGGGAGTGAGTCG
>JAFYWC010000079.1 GCA_017546585.1 Bacteroidales bacterium | reverse complement strand
TTCTCCTGCCTCATCCAGGGCCTCATCCCTTACGGAGCACAGCTCCTTATGGCTGCCGGCCTGGCCGGAGTATCCTCGATCTCCATCGTCGGATATCTCTACTATCCTTTCGTGATGGGATTCTGTGCGATCCTCGCCATCCTCTTCCGCCTCTCGCGCAAATATTCATAACGTTCACCTTCCCTCGGCGAACTGTTGTTTAATGCCGTTCAGCCATTCTATGCGCTGTTCTTTGGTCACCGTCTTCACACCGTTCAGACTGATCCATCTGATGTCGTCGATGCCGATCTTTCTGAATGTGCCGTTGACCAGCGAGCCTTCTATTGCATTGTTGAACATATCGCGGTAGACCTCTGCGGGAGTATTCATCGTAGTTATTATGGTAACCCTGCTGATGTTCAGACGTGAAACCAGTTTGCCCTTATCCATATTGTAGGCAATCGCCGGGAATATCACCTTGTCCACGAAACCTTTCGTCATAGCCGGCATCGTCATCCACCAGATCGGGAAGATCATCACCAGATGCTCCGCCCATTCAAGATCTTTCTTATATCTCTTCACCTGATCGTCTACAGCATCAAGTGCATCCTCCCCTGCGCGTCCGGCTCCGGCGAACGCGATCAGATCCTTCGTCCTCATCACCGGATCGAAATCATCCTGATCGAGATTGATTATGCGGTACTGCTGACCGCCTTTCTTGAGTCCCTTCACTACAGCGTCCAATATCGCGCCGCAGTAGCTTCCCCCATATGGGTGATTGAATACTATTAGTGTCTTCATAACATTTCCTTTTCCCCCACCCCTATACAACACTCATTCCGCATCGAAAAAGGAAATGAGATATCATTCCCTTTGATTTTCCATAGGAAACCCGCTGACCGTGTTGCATATTTATCTGGATATCAAGAATATGAGGATTCATAGGTGGGCATTTTAGCCCACCCGCAGTTCGCCATTACACTGTCTATCAACAACTTACGAAATACGGAAGGGAATATAGGAAAACATTGCTATATTTGTGGAAATGCAGAATAATATGAAGATCAGGAAGATTATTGGAGCCGTGGTTGCAGCAGGAATGACGATGTTCGCATTGGCGGCCGCGATGTTCACGTCGGGAGGCTGCGCCGGAACAGCAGCCGACAGAGGTCTGTCAAGAGGAGCAGCAGCTCGAGGAGAACACAAGGTGGTGTCACCTGACGGGGAGATCACGGTGGGATTCTCTATCGGTGATGGCGGAAGGGCACACTATGCAGTGAGTGCGTACGGTCAAGAGGTGATCGGGATATCTGCGCTTGGACTTGAAGCGGCAGAGGCGGAACTGACTGACGGATTCGCAGTAAAGAAAGTGCGCAGGAACAAGGTCAACGAAGAGTGGACCCAGCCTTGGGGAGAGAACAAGCAGATGAGAGACCACCACAACGAGATGGCTGTCATTATGGAGAACTCTCAGGGCGTGAAGCTGAATGTCCGATTCAGAGCCTTCGACGACGGAGTCGGCTACCGTTACGAGTATGATGCATCCGCTCTCACAGACTCGTTGACAATCACAGGTGACAACACATACTTCAACTTCGCACAGGACGGCACATCCTGGTCGATCGCAAGCTACTTCTCCGGCTATGAACTTCCATACCGCGAACAGAAGATCAGCGAAACAGAGAACGCCAACACGCCGTTCACATTCAAGATGGGCGAAGTGTACGGAAGCATCCACGAGGCAGCCCTGTACGACTTCCCTGAGATGAACATCTACCGTCAGGACAGCTTGAACTTCAAGAGCGAACTCGCTCCACGTCCGGAGGGCACGCTTGCCCGCACCGGAGCGAAGTTCAGCACCGCCTGGAGAACCATCCAGATCGCGAGAAATGCTGTCGGCCTCATCAACTCGTCACTCATCCTGAACCTCAACGAACCGTGCGCCATCGAGGACGTTTCCTGGATCAAACCACAGAAATATGTCGGAGTGTGGTGGGGTATGCACCTGGGAACACAGGTGTGGACAATGGGTCCACGTCACGGAGCCACTACCGAAAATGCACTCAAACATATCGACTTCGCAGCCGAGAACAACATCGGAGGCGTACTCTTCGAGGGATGGAACCAGGGCTGGGAGAACTGGGGAGGCAGCCAGCATTTCAACTACTGCGAGCCGTACGCTGACTTCGACCTTGAACTCATAGCGAAATACGCCGAAGAGAAGGGCGTCTCACTCTGGATGCACAACGAGACCGGAGGAAGCATCTTCGAATACGAAGCTGCTATGGAGGAGGCATTCGCCAAATACCAGTCACTCGGCATCCGTTACATCAAGACAGGATACGCAGGAGGTATGCCGGACGGCATCCGCCATCACTCTCAGCGCGGCGTACAGCACTATCAGAAGGTCGTGGAGAAGGCTGCAGAATACCAGATAGCCATCGATGCACACGAACCTATCAAGGAGACAGGAATCCGCCGTACCTGGCCGAATATGATGACCAGAGAGGGCGCACGAGGAATGGAATGGAACGCCTGGAGCGAGGGCAACAGTTCCGAGCACCTCTGCACCATCCCATACACAAGACTGCTCAGCGGCCCTATGGACTACACTCCTGGAGTGTTCGACATCTACTATGAAACAGCCTGCTCGACACCGGGACGCGAGGCGTGGAACGGAGACAACTCCAAGACCTACATCAAGACCACACTGGCACGCCAGATCGCGAACTGGGTACTCATCTACTCCCCTCTCCAGATGGCCTGCGACCTCATCGAAAACTACGAAGGACATCCGGCATTCCAGTTCTTCCGAGACTACGATGCTGACTGCGACTGGTCAGAGGCTCTTGACGGAGAAATCGGAGACTATATCGTCATCGCACGTCGCTCAGGAGAGCGTTTCTTCCTTGGTGCAGGCACCGATTCGGATCCACGCTCACTCAGCCTTCCACTGGACTTCCTCAAGCCGGGAACGACTTACGAGGCGACAATCTATGCAGACGACCTCGATGCTCCTGTCATCACTCAGCCTGACGACACACAGGCACCGGACAAGAGATGCTACAGGATAGAGAAGCGCAAGGTCACCGCTGCAGATACGATAGACATCTCAATGGCTGCAAACGGAGGAACAGCCATCTCATTCATACCGGAATAACAATCAGGGCGGCCCGATCGGGTCGCCCTGTTATGTTACTGATTGAAAAGTCTGTCGAGGAGAGCCTCGCGGTCTGCTGAGAGAGCGCGGATACGCTGGATTTCCGAAGGATAATCCTTTGCCGGCATATTCGCCTCGCCGCTGTACTGATAATAGAACGGCCATACATCGAAGTTAGCCTCGATTGCCTTGGCCATATTCTCAGGAACCTCTGTCAGCACCCTGTCGGTAACCGCCTTGAGTTCCTCCTTCTTGGCAGCCCATCTCTTTGCGACGAATGCCCTGAAGGTCTCGTCTGTCCAGAGACGCTGGAACCAGTCGTTGTTCACATAAGGAGGCATCCAGAAGCCGGCATAGATCATAAGGCTCTGGAGCGGCTGGTACTCGTAGTGAGGAACACGCTTGTCGTTGTTCCATCCCTTGTCGCAGTCCCAGATCGGTCCGAAGAAGATCTTCTCGCATCCGCGACGCTTGTACATATATGTACTTGTGTAGCCGTCAAGGTCGCCCACGAACTCCTTGATGATGATGAAGTCTGCAAGAGTCTTCTCATCGAAATACTTTCTCCATCCGTTTTCAGGATCCTTGTAGTTGCTGCCATAGAGAGCGGCCTCAGCCTCGTTCAGGTAGTTGCCGATATAGTTGTACTGAGCCTGATCGAAGTCATCATCCTCAGGATACTTGTAGGTCATCTTGATGCCCTTGCTGGTATACTTGTTTCCTTCGTGGAGGTCAGCCTCGATGAAATATCCTCCTGTGATCTTTTCAGGATCCGCGCCGTCTGAAGCCTTAAGCTTGTCGACAGCCATACGGCCGTCAGCACGCTGCACCTGGTCGCTCATCTGGTACACTCCGAGATAGTCTCCGTCCATCGTCCTGGTACGACCTGTCGAGCTGTCATAATACTCTCCTGTCAGATATACATTGATGAACTTAGAGCAAGGAGTGAAGAGGACAGCCTTCTCGTGGTGGTAGTTCTCTGACGGATTGAAGAGAATACGTGAATACTCAAACGCAAGGTGGGTTCTGAGGAGAGACTTGTCCATATCCTGTGCAAGGATCACCCAGCTCTTCTCCTTTGCGTGGTTGAGACCGATTGGGCTGAACTTCTCGGTGAACTTCATTCTGAAAGGCTTCTTAGGAAGTCCCCAGGTAGAGTTTCCGCGTCCGCGCATCTCGATCTTGCCCTTCTCTGCACTGTCCCACCAGCCTTCGCCAGTCGACTCCGGAGTCTTGTCGTAAAGCTCGATATATGTCTGCACATAATTGTCTTTGCTGTTGATAAGATAATCCGGCTTCATATGGAGAACAGGGAGTTCTGTGTTGATCTGAGGGCAGTTGAATGTCACCTTATACTCGATGACACTGCCGTCCTCTGCAGCAATGCTTACTGTGAAGTCCTCTGCAAAAGACAGTGCTGTCTTTCCTGACTCCACCTCCTGTCCGTTCACCATCACTGACACACCTTCCATATCAAACTCAGGCACGAGCATCTCAGGGTTGCTTCCCTCGATCCACTTGAGGTATTTTGCAGAGAATGTATTGGTCTTTGAGTCGAATGAGAATGTGATGTCCTTTGTGAGTCCGCTGTTCTTCGCTTTCTTGAGCGACAGCGATCTGAGTTCCTTCTCAGAACTCAATACCCTATGATCCTGAGTAACCTCGATGGTCACAGGGTCGCACTCCGCAGCGCTTAATACGACTTCTGCAGTACGTACGTCAACGCTCTGGTTTGCCTCTACGATGATCTTCAGACTGCCGTAAGGGTTGACTGCAGCATCGTGCATCAGGCTGTATGTACACCAGTCTGCAGACGACTCTACGGTCACGTCCCTGTTGCAGTAAAGATCAAGCACGAAAGTCTTTCCTTTCACGCCCGCCTCAAGCGGCTGGGCGTCGATCTTAAGCTCAGGCACTTCCGGAGCAGGATCCTCCTCCTTCGGCACTTCTATAGGCTCAGGCTTGCAGGCCATAAATGCGAACATAGTCGCAATGAGACCTGTAAAAGCAATGTGTCTATATTTTAAAAACATAAGGTCTGATTTTAAAAGAGGCGGGACCGCAAGGCCCCGCCTCAATATGAAATAGTGGAGTGATTATCTACTACTTGTCAGGAAGAGCAACCTCAACCCACTCGATACCAGCAGGACCAGCGTTGTCGCCGTTAGACTGCTTGGTGATGTCTGTCTCACCGTAGAGAGTGTTGCCGTTAGCTGTCTTGTCAGCTACAGTCGAGCCCTCACCCTCAGTGAACTTCCAGTAAGAGAAGAGACCCTCAGAAGCTGGATCTACAGTGTAGAAGTGGTTCTCAGCATTGATCTCCTCTGCAGTAAGAGCTCTGTTCCAGAGGCGGATCTCAGTCATAAGACCACGGAGTGAACGGTTTGCATCATATGAGTAACCCATCCAGAAGCAACGGTTTCCGTCTGGCTCATAGCTCCAAGCTGGTGAGAGAGCAAGTGGCTCAAGGTATACATAGTTGTAAGTTGGCCAGTATACATACTGACGAACTGGGAACTGCTGGCTCTCACCAACGAGCTCACCGTTGAAGTATACATAAGCGATTCTCTCCTTCCAAACTACAGCAAGGTGATACCAAGTGTTAGCCTCGCAATCGAATGGAACGTTGTAGTTACCAGCCATTGTAGCAATCTGGAGACGGTTGATAGGGTTTCCTACGTCACCCATACGGAGGAGGAAGTAACCCTCGATACCCATAATAGTATAGATGCTGCCTGAAGCTACATCGAAGTGGTTGAACTTAACCATACACTCGAGAGTAACATCCTTAAGGTCACCGTTAGCAGCGATACCGCCGTTAGGACCGTCCCACTTAGGGAAGAGACGGTTGCCGTCCATATCAGCAGCCCAAGTGATGAGAGCGTTAACCTGAGTGATCTTGATTGTGCAAGAGAGAGTCTCCTCACCCTCTACAGCGTCAGTCTGAGTGAATGTCACAGTAGCGGCACGTTTGCCATCCTCAAGAGCGGCAGCAGTGAAAGGAACACCCTGCTCTGTAGCCTCACCGTAAGTGAGCCAGCCCTCAGCACCCTCCATAGAGATCTCATACTCTACGTTGGCAGTAAGAGGAATGTAGATAGTCTCACCCTCAACAGCGATAGTGTAGTTAGCTGTAGGAGTAGAAAGAACGTGCTTAGCGTACTGAGCAACCTCAACCTCTACTGGAGTAAGGCCAGGAACTGAAACTGTAACTGTTGCGTTACGGTCAGCAAGACCCTCGAGAGCAGCAACGTTGAAGTATACCTTAGCGTCAGCCTCAGTCTCACCAGGAAGAGTTGCCTGGTAGTCAAGCCACTCTGCAGCACCCTCTGAGAGAGTGTACTCTACATCACGGTAGTGGTTCTTGTTTGTAGAAACGAGGATCTCAAGGAGGCCAGCCTCATAAGTGAACTCTACAGAAGGTTCTGAAACGAGCTCGAGAGCAGGAGCCTCACCAGCGTAAGAGTAAACAGAGAATGTGCACTTTGTTGCTCCCTCCTCGCCAGTAGCGAAAGTGAAGTCCGCCTTCTTGTCAGCCTCAAGGTTTGAAGCTACAGTGAAAGTGATGATGTCACCGTCAACGCCCTGTACCTTGGAAGCGTCAACCCAGTCATACTCGGCAGCGGCAGTGAGAGTCCACTCGCCGGTGCTTGATACGATAACGTCAGCAGTACCACCCTCAGCGTCGAAAGTCACGCTTCTTGGAGTTACCTCGATTGCATCAGGAATCTCGATCTCTACCTGAGGAGTCTCCTTACAGCCAAAGAATGCGAGGCACGCAGCTGCAATAAAAAATATCTTTTTCATATCTGATCTTTAATAATTGATTAATTAGTTGATAGCGTGTGGAGTTGGGTCATACTTACCCTCACCGAGCTTGTTGTATACATACTCAGGCTGAGCCATTGACTTGCCATAGAGAGTTGTAGCAGTAGTCTCGAACTGTCTCATAGAATGAGCGCGGTTGTTGTTGATTCCGCCTGTACCTGAAGGGTCGAATGCGAACCACATAATCCAACCGAAGCCATAATCAATTGCCCTCTGGAGGCCATAGATCTCGTCACCATAGTTAAGCTGTACTGATGCTGCGCAGCAGTTAGCGTAAGTAAGGTCACCGTATGGAGATGAATAACCGAAGTAGTTAGCGCAAGACCAGTCGAGGAACTCGCTCTGAGTGTGAGTTACACCGTTCTCGTCAGTATACTCAGGGAGGTTGTAGATAGCACCCCACTCGAATACTGAAACGTCAGTTGGCCAGTAGCAAGCCTCCTTCATAGCCATCTTGAGCTCGTAGCAGAGACGTGATGCTGCATAAGCCGAGTGGCTGTCGAACCAAGGGTTGTTGAGGTCTGGAGCGCCTGAGTACTCGTCATCGAGGTTGACACCGTCGAGTTTGTAAGTACGGACAGCCTCTGCTACCTCCTTAGCCCATTCCTTAGCACCGTAAGCTGAAAGCTGTGCAAGACCTGCTGCATCGTGGTTACCGAGGAGACCGAGGTAAACCTTGATACCCTTCTTGCGGAGTGGCTGGAGATAAACCTCTGACTCGTCGAGGAGAGCCTGTACGTTAGGGTTGTTGTGGAGGTAAACCACGTCGTTTACTGAATCGTAGTTGATGTTTGCAGCGAAGAGGATGACTGCATCGAAGAATGGAGTACCATCCTCGAGGTTGTACTCAAGAACGTTGAGTGGGTTACAGTCGTTGACCTCAAGGTAAACCACCTGCTTGGTAGTACGTGGGTTAGCCTTCATTACAACATAGTTCACGCGCTTAGCGTCGATAGCGAAATCAGCAGCACCTGACTTCACAGAAGCGATGATAGGAACGAGGTAGCCCTCACCAAAGCCGAGAACTGAACCGTCAACTGTCACAGCAACAACCTCAGACTCAGTCTGACCTGCTGCGATAGTAACCTCAGTAGAAGCGAATGTCACAGCCTGCTCAGGAACTGCAGAATAAGTGTCACCAGTGATGAAGCTGTACTCCTCAACATATCTTGGGTCGAGAGCGAGTGTGAAAACCACATCCTCCTCTACAGCCTCAGCGATAGAGATTGAAACAGCACCCTCTACAGAACCTGAAGTGATCTGGAAGAAGTCGCTCTCAGCCTCGTTGTTGAGAGTAGCCGCAACAGTCTCGACTGGAGTATTGTCAACCACGAGAGCCTCCTGGTGTACGTTGATGTTTACCGGGTGTGCAGTACCTGCAGTGAAAGAGATACGGCCTACGCGAGCCTTGCCTGCATTGTCAGCAACGTTGACAACGAGAGTCTCACCTGAAACTGATGCAACAACCCACTCTGGAGCTGTGTACTCCCACTTTTCAGCGGTAGTAGTCACTGTGAGTGTCACGTCAGCATTTCCCTGAGCCTTGAAGCTCAAAGCTGCTGAAGGCTGTACAGACAGTGTGTCTGGAGTTTCAGCCTGTGGTGTACAGGCTGCAACGGCTACAACAGCCATAAGAGCTGCTGCAAAGCCTTTGAAAAATGATTTGAATTTCATAAAAATTAAAAATGGTTAGTGAATGTTTTCTATAATGTTTTTTACATTATCCGATTATGGCAACTCTACAGGATACCAGATGAGTGTGTGGTCTGCCTCAAGGTCCTTTCCGTAGATAGAATAGTCCTTGACAGCCTTTCCGGCACCCTCGTTGAACTTCCAGTATGCGAGAAGGCTCTCGTCGATCTGGTTGTCGTAGAGTTTGTAGAAGTGGTTAGGAGCGTTGATCTCCTCCTTTGTAAGCACTCTGTTCCAGAGCCTTGCCTCAGCGATCATACCGTCGAGACTTCTGTTGCTGTCATATGAGTAGCCCACCCAGAAGCAACGTGGCTTTCCGTCAGACTCGTCAGAGTGAGGAGCCGCGAAGTTCACGTTCTCGAAGATGATGTCCTCTGACTCGCCTGTCTCAGGATTAGGACGCTTTCCGATCACCGAACGGTCAGCCTCCACCTTGAGACGTCCGTCGAGATATACCTGCACATAACCCTTGTTGAAGGTAACAGCAAGGTGGTACCATCTGTCCTTGCGGAGCTGGAGCGAAGCGTCAGTCACGTCTGCACGGTTTGTAGAACCTCCCTCCACATCCTTGTATGCAAGAGCCACCTGGATCTGGTTTGTAGGGATGGTAACGTCACCGATACGGATGAGGAAGTGGTCCTCGACACCCATAACTGTGAGGATGCTGCTGCTGTTGTTGAAGTTGTGGCAGTTGATGAGACACTCCATTGTGAACTGCTCAAGATATGACACCTTCTCCCAGTTGTCCCAGATAGGCCAAGCACGGTTCTCATACATCTCTGCAACATAGTTCACAAGCGATGCCTCCTTGATCACAAAGTACATAGTCTTTGCACGCTCAAGTACCGCAATGCCATCAGCCTCGATAGTCACAGGAAGCACATACTGCTTGCTGTAATCGAGCTTGTCGAGGTTCTTGAAAGCAATGTTGATGTCGTCTGAAGCGATGTCGCCGGCCTTTACCACAGACTTTATGTCATCAAGGTTGCAGTACTCCGCAGGAAGGAGTTCCGCATCATCGTGGTAGTATGCCTGACGGTATGTGTCGAAAAGTTCGTCAGCTCTTCTCAAAGTCACGTTGACATCCTGAGCCATAGGCTGAGCCATTGCCACCTTGATAGGCTTGACAAGCTCTGCAACGCCCTCATCGGTAGCCACGCGAACCTCGTTTTTGAAGTTCTCGGCATCGATGAAGAGCTTGTTCTCAAAGCCGTCGTTCTGTCTCTCGCAGGAAATCACTGCCATTGCCGACAGAAGAGCAAATGTTATCTTATTGTAAAATTTCATACCTGTTTCTCCTTATTCTTCTACGGTTGGTGGAGTATTAAGGATTGCGATGGCAGTACGGATGTTCTTGAACGCCATATCCTTGCAGAAATAATCGTCGTGAGCATTCTCCACGCAGAGTCCGCGCAATGTGAACGATGTGCTCTCCGCCTCTGTCCAAGCCCAGTTGGCAGCCTCTATCGGAGACATACCCACCTGCTCAGGAATGTCGGCAGAAGGTACTGTAAGTTCCATAACCACGCGATCCTTAGGCGCTGTGCTTCCGAGGATACGTCCAGGAAGGAGAGAAAGCTTTCTCTCTTCACCTGCCACGATGACGATATACTTGAACTCCTTGAGGAATTCCTGGTCGATGATGTTACGTGCTGCTCCGCGGAACACGAGTTCCTTCTCAGGATTTGCCTCGTGGAAAGCCTTTACAGCGTCGATATAAGCTGCCTGAGAGATGGCTGCAGAACCGGTCTTTGTACCCTGGAAAGATACCATAATGCCACCGAAGCCATACTCGTTGCAACGTGCGATCTGAGCCTCGGCCTGCTCCTTGAAGAAAGCTGCAAGCTCCTCGTCGGTTCCCAGAGCCTCGCCGTTGTCGGCTCTCTTGTCCTCAAGAGTTGTCCAGGCCTCCGAGATCACAGCATAGTCCACGTAAACGAGAGTCTTTGTACCCTTCCTCTCGAGGACTGCAGGAATCTCCGCAGCAATCACCTCGTGAAGCTTGTCCTCGATCTTCACGCATACGTAGTCAGCACTGTCAGGCATAGCCATAATGTGCTGGCTCTGAGATGAAGGATAGTTTGGAGTACCCTTCATAGTAGCGATCATCACATAGTGCTCGGTCTGCTTGTATGCCTTCACACCTTCAAGATACTCGGCATAAGCAACAGGATCCTGCTGCTCCGGAGTAAGCGGATGGAAGTTCAGGTTCTCTGGCTTGGTCCAGTCGCTGCATCCGCAAAGGAACAATGCCGCTGCAGACGCAATAATTGAAATATTCTTAAATATCTTCATTTCTTAAACCGGATTATTTGATTACTACTGCCGGATTGCAGTCCCACCAGAGTCTTGTGCTCATTCTGTCAGGACCTCCGAGATACTGTGACACTGCTGCGTTCACGTTCTCACCGTTGTTTGTGTACTCTGCGAGAGGGTACTTCATACGGCGCGCACCGAACTGAGAAGAAACGATACCGTCGCTCTTGTTTCCTGCATCTGAAGCAGGCATAAGGTTAGGATAGTTTGTTCTTCTGTAGTCAGCCCAAGCCTCGTTACCGTTGTTGAAGTTTGCGATCCACTTCTGAGTGATGATTCTCTCCTGCTTCTGCTCGTCGGTAGCTGCCTCGTCCCACTTGATTGTGATCTCCGAAAGAAGGCTTGAGTAGCTGTTGAGACCTGCAGGGTCGGCATATGAAGTAGGACGGCTTGTGTCATCCATAATGTAAGCCTCATAGCCCGATACATTATGCTGCTCGAACGAGAGACGTACACCTTCATTATAGAAGTCGCCTGCATTTCCGCCTACCTGGAAACCGAAGAGGTCAGCCTCTGCTCTGAGGAATGCAACCTCAGCGGCATTCATCCATACGAGAGGGTCTGAAGGCGAGATGTTCACACCTGAATACTTGCGGCCTACGCTGTTGAGAGCCGGCTTCTCCACGCGGATACGGATACCTACATACTCCTCGTCCTCAAACTCTGAAGGGATGAAGTATACAGGACGACGCGGGTCGTTGTAACCGTTCATATAGCAGATGATGTCTGCAGCTGCGTGAGTATCGCCACCTGTGTTGCAGCCTGTAGGCTGGTTGTACTTGATCGCTGTGTAAAGAGGGTTACCCTTCTCACCGAACGCAACTGTACGGAGAGTAGCATTGTCTGCATTCGAAGTGAACACTCCGATCTCGTGGTTCACAGCCTCCTCAGCATACTTCTGAGCCTTTGCAGGATCTGCATACACGATGCGCATAGCCATACGGAGCTTGAGTGAGTTTGCGAACTTGCACCACTTCACTGCTGTTCCGTCATAGACAGGGTCAGCGTTTGGAGAGATTGCAGAAAGCTTGTTCTCTGTGAGCGTGTTGATGATCTCATCGAGTTCTGCGAACATTGCGTCATATACTGCCTCCTGGGAATCGTAAGGAACGGTGATCTTACCGCCCTGACCGATCTGAGTGTAAGGGATAGGACCGTATGTATCTGTGACTCTGAGCATTGCGATAACCTTGATGGTCTTTGCAATTGAGATTGTCACAGGATCGTCAGTGATGTTCTGAAGCTCTACGAGGTTAGAGTAGAGAGTAGGGATGATTCTGTCGCTGGCCATAAACACACGTGTCCAGTCGTCAGTCGCATTGTAGTTGTCGATGGTCTTTTCGAAAGCACCTGTTGTAGAGTAATAACCTCCCATAGGACCTCCGAGAAGACAGTCGGTGAACTGTGCGGTGTTCACGTCAGTGGACACTACAGTTCCGCAGAGAGCTGTGATCGCCGCACCGATGGCATAACCGTCAGTGAGGGTCTGCTCCTTGCTCACCTCATAAGGGTTTGTGTTGATTGCGAGGTAGTTGCCGGTACATCCTGCGAGCATAGCCGCAAGTACTGCCGCAACTCCTGTCTTTATGATAATGTTTCTCATTGCTGCTGATTATTAGAAGGTTATTCTCACATTGAAACCGAAGTTACGCAGAGACGGCATCATAAAGTGGTCGATTCCCTGGTAGTAGTTTCCTGTTGTTGCAACAGCCTCAGGATCAAATGGAGCCTTGTTGTAGATCATAAGGAGATTCCTTCCTACGAGCGATACGTTGAGGTCGCATACGTCGCCGAGCTTCTTGCGAGGGATAGTGTATCCGATCGAAGCCTCCTGGAGGCGTACGTTTGTTCCTGAATATGTGTACTCCTGTGGAAGCGGGTTAGAACCTCCGACAGAGCTGTACCACTTGTTGGCGTCGATGAGGTCACCGCCGTTGATGATGACTCCACCTGCATCACGAGCCTCTGCAGAAGCCTCTGACACACCGTAGTAGTCGAGGACTGCCTGAGTGCTTGAGTATACGATACCGCCGAGACGTGCAGTGATGAGGAAACCGAAGTTGAGGTTTCCGTAGCGGAAGTCGTTGCGCCAAGACATATTTGCCTTAGGAAGCACAGAACCGAGCTTCACATAGTTCTTGGCATCAGTGATTGTCTGAGGAGAGATTGTACCGTCCTCGTTAACCACGATCATTCCGTTCGAGTCATACTTGTAGTCAGCGAGCGAGTAGAGGTCACCGAGTGTGCCGCCTTCCATAAGGAGGAAGTGAGCGAGGCCGAGACCGTTCATATCGAGAAGGTCAACGCTGAAGTACTCGCCTGTAGCAGCATTGAGGACATTCTCTGCAAGAGACTCGATTCTGTTCATATTGGTCGAGAATGTATAAGTCGACGACCAGTTGAACTTGTTCCAGTCCTTGTCGAAGCCGAGAGTGAACTCGACACCCTGGTTGAGAACGTCTCCTGACTGGATGTAGATCTCAGATGAACCTGATCCTGTAGAGATCTGAGGGTTGAATGTCTGGTTGAGAGTGTTTGTGTGATAGTATGTCGCGTCGAGGTTGAACCACTTGAGGAAACGCATTGTGAGACCCACCTCGAACGAGTTTGTAAGCTCTGGCTTGAGGTCGTACATAGGGTACTGTGTCTGGGTGTTCCAGCTGAGTCCGCTTGAGTTCCACTGGTACATAGGGTTTGCGATGTAACGCTCGAAGGCTGTACCCACAGAAGCGTATGAACCGCGTACCTTTATGTACTCGATTTCCTGTGGCATATTAGGGATGACCTCTGAAAGCACAACAGAAAGACCCACTGAAGGATAGAAGAACGACTTTCTGTTAGAGTGAGGACCTGCGAGCTGCGAAGGCCAGTCGTTACGTGCTGTGAGAGTGAGGTAATATGTTCCCTTGTATCCTACCTCGGCAGATCCGAATACAGACTGTGTCTGCTCGCGCCATCCCTCCTGGAGTCTTGCAGTCTTAGGAGAGTTGCTGAGGTTCTGGACGTTGAATACGTTTGCAAGGCCTGGCTTCTCGTCAGTGATGTAACCGTCTGCGATAGGACCTCTGTTCTTGAGCGCGTCGTAAGACATATCAGAGATAGAGGCACCGATGTTCGCCTGGAAAGACCAGTCGTCACCGAATCTCTTGTTGATGTTCAAGAGGGCGTCGGCGTAGAGCTGGCGATCAGTCATCGAAGTGATACCGTAGAGACCGTTTGTTGAAAGCTCGGTGAGCTGAGTGAATGTAGAAGCATAGAACTTCTCTGTGAACTTTGTCACAGACTGGTCCATACGTACACGTCCTGCAACGCTCAACCAGTCGAGAATGTCGTAAGAGAGCGATGCGTTGAGCATAAAGCGGTCCTTCTTGTTCTCGCGGAGGTTGCGGTAGTTGATCCAGTATGGGTTCTGCATTGTCATACCGGCGTCACCGATAGGCCAATACTGTGTAGAGAGTCTTCTTGTAACATCATATCTCTCGTACATCTTCACTGCATCCCAGTCTCCGCCACGAGGGAAGATATAGGCACCGACCAACGGGTTGTTGTATGTACCCTGGTTGATCATATTGCGGTCCTTCTGGAGGATGTAGCTTGCTCCGACATCGAGGTGCATCTTGTCCTTGAGGAAAGATGTGGTGTTGCGGAAAGTGAAGTTGTATCTGTGGTATGCGTTGTTAGGAACGATTCCCTCAGAATCGAGTGCAGAACCTGAAAGGTAAGTCTGGTTCTTCTCGGTACCCATTGATACCGAAACGCTTTCAGTATAGTTCACACCTGTCTGGAAGTAGTCTGTGGCAGGGTTGTAGCCAGGATTGTTGGCTGCATTCATAAGGTTGCCCCAGCTGCGTACGTTCGATCCGATGGATGAGTTGAGGTCACCTGTGCCGTATCTGTTCTGGAAGCGTGGAAGCACGAACGGAGTCATAACCTCTACACCTGCAGATGCATTGACTGACACCTTGCCTTCCTTACCCTTCTTTGTGGTCACCACGATCGCACCGTTGGCTGCATCCGAACCGTAGAGAGCGGCTGCGGCTGCTCCGGTGAGGACTGAAATGCTTTCGATGTCCTCAGGGTTGATGTCGGCGATAGGATCAGTTGAACCCTGTGAACCGAACTGGGTGCTACCCTCGCGTGCTGTTGTGTACATAGGCACACCGTCGATGACGTAAAGAGCATTTGAAGACTGTGAGATGGACTTCTGACCACGCATAATCACCTTTGACGCACCGCCGACTCCTGATGATGAGGCGTTGATCACGAGACCTGCAACCTTACCGTTGAGGGAGTTGACGAAGTTGGCGTCCTTGTTGCCGACGATGTCATCGGCGTTCACCTGCTGCACATTGTATGACAGGGCTTTCTCGGAACGCTTGATACCGAGAGCGGTAACGACTGTTCCTTCAAGAAGTGTGGATTCGTCCTCGAGCGTAACGTCGAATACGCGTCTTGCTCCGATAGGAATCAGAACTGTCTTGTATCCAAGACAAGAGAATTCCAATTCGGCTCCTTCTGCGAGACCTGACGGAAGATCGAATTCGAAGAGACCGTCGATGTCTGTAGTAGAGCCTGTAGTGGTACCCTTGATGAGAACCGCTGCTCCGATTACCGGCCAGCCAGTTCCGTCGATCACTGTACCCGATACCTTGTTGTCCGAAGCTGTCTGTGCATATACCGAAGACGGCACAATCACGCAGATAGCCAGCAGGCTTAGCATGGACTTCAAGAGAAATGAAATCAGGCTTTTTTTCATAAGTTTATAAATTACGGATATATGTTTTTTAAAAGTTGATAAAGTTACGCCATTTTTCACACATTCATACTATATTTGTCACATATTTATAACATTCTTCAACAAAAAAAAGTGATAAAACGATTATTTCTAACCATTTTGACACTAATTCCGACCTTATTAACAGCTCAGGTGCGTTCTGAGCGTCTTCTTGAGAAGGGTTGGAAGTTCACAAGGGAGGATGCTCCTGAATTCTCTAATACAGATTTCGATGACTCACAGTGGCAGTCGGTCCGAGTGCCGCACGACTGGGCGATCTACGGGCCTTTCAGCATCGAGAACGACAAGCAGAACGTAGCGATCACCCAGGACGGTCAGACCGCCGCGATGGAGCACGCCGGAAGAACAGGCGGACTCCCATTTGTTGGCACAGGATGGTACAGACTTGAGTTCGAGGCACCAGAGTTCACCGAGGGCAAGTCGTGCAGACTAATCTTTGACGGAGCGATGAGCAACGCCAACGTTTACATCAACGGACAGCACGCGGCATTCTGGCCATATGGATATAACTCCTTCATCGTGGAAGCGACCCCATACATAATCCCAGGCCAGAAGAACTCCCTTGCAGTCAGACTGGAGAACTTCCACGAGTCGTCACGTTGGTATCCGGGAGCGGGACTATACAGAAATGTACATCTGGTCGTAACCAAAGACGCATACATCCCGGACTGGGGAACATACATCTACACCAGAGAACTCGGCGAGAGTTATGCATGGATAGAATCCAAGACTGAATTCAATGTTCCGGAAGGAAAGAAGTTCAACGACTTCAAAATCGTATCATATCTCTATAATCCTCAAGGACAAGAGATTGCACAATACACAAAGAACGGCACCCCATATGACGGAAACACCTTCAAGGAAGAGATGCTCGTGACAGAGCCTCAGCTTTGGACGCCTGACACCCCACACCTTTACACCCTTACCAGCAAGGTTTACGAAGGCAGCGAACTCGTTGACGAAGTTACAAGCACATTCGGTATCCGCACCATCGAGATCAGACCTGACGAGGGATTCTTCCTCAACGGAGAGAAGACAGTGTTCAAGGGCGTATGCAACCACCACGACCTGGGTCCTCTCGGCGCGATCGCGAACGAGTCGGGAATCCGCAGACAGGTGCGCATGCTCAAGGATATGGGCTGCAACGCCATCAGAACCTCCCACAATATGCCGGCTCCGGAGCTTGTGAAGGCGTGCGATGAGATGGGAATGATGCTTATGGCGGAGACATTCGACGAGTGGGTGACACCTAAGGTCATAAACGGATACAACAAGTACTTTGTGGAGTGGGCAGAAAAGGACCTTGTGAACCTCATCCGTCATTACAGGAACAGTCCTGCTGTCGTGATGTGGTGCGTAGGTAACGAGGTTCCAGACCAGTGGCCTGGCGAAAAGGGCGCAAAGATCTCGCTCTGGCTCCAGGACATCTGCCACAGGGAGGACCCGACAAGACCTGTAACTATGGGCATGGACCAACCGGGCAACGTGATCAACAACAACATCGCGGCCGTGTTCGATGTTCCTGGATTCAACTACCGCCCGCACTGGTATCCTGAGAACTACAGCAAGCTTCCGCAGCGTCTTGTCCTCGGCAGCGAGACAGCCTCTACCGTGAGCTCGCGAGGAGTCTACAAGTTCCCTGTAGAGCGCAAAGCCATGGCCAAGTACCCTGACCACCAGGCATCGTCATATGATGTGGAACACTGCAACTGGTCAAACCTCCCTGAGGACGACTTCATCCAGCATGAGGACCTCCCTTACTGTATGGGAGAGTTCGTGTGGACAGGATTCGACTATCTCGGAGAGCCTACACCTTATTATACAGACTGGCCGAGCCATTCGTCACTTTTCGGAATCATCGACCTTGCAGGTCTTCCTAAGGACAGATTCTACCTTTATAGAAGCCACTGGAACAGGGACGAGGAAACCCTTCATATCCTCCCACACTGGAACTGGGAAGGACGCGAAGGCGAAGTGACACCGGTATTCGTATATACAAACCATCCTTCAGCCGAACTTTTCATCAACGGAAAGAGCCAGGGCATAAGGACCAAGGACATATCCGTGACAGTGCACAACAGCGGCGACTCGCTTTCTGTGGCGCAGTACAAGCGCCAGCAGCGCTACCGCCTTATGTGGATGGACACAGTATATGAGCCAGGAACAGTAAAGGTTGTGGCATATGACGCAGAGGGCAACGCAGTTGCAGAAAAGGAAATGCATACAGCCGGAAAACCATATGCAATCGTCCTCGAGGCCGACAGGAGCCAGATAAAGGCAGACGGAAAGGACCTCTCGTTCGTTACGGTCAAGGTCGTTGACAAGAACGGAAACCTCTGCCCTATGGCAGACAACCAGATCCAGTTCAAGGTCAAGGGAGCAGGCACATACTGTGCCGGAGCCAACGGAAATCCAGTTTCACTGGAATCCTTCCAGAATCCTCAGATGAAGGTATTCAACGGTATGATGTCAGCCATTGTAGCTCCGACGGAAGAGCCGGGCACAATCACTCTCGAGGCCACATCGAAGGGCCTGAAGAAAGCCACGATAACAATCATCAGCAGATAAGAAAAATGGTCAGCATCCCGAAAGTGCTGACCATTTTTCTTATCTGTATAAATCCTCAGAAATAAAGTCTTTGAGGAAATCCGCATAGCGGTCGATCACCGCAGCGGCGAATCGCTCGCCCTTGACAGGGTCTGCCTTTGAAGGATCTCCCACTCCCGTATCGGAAGAGATGCGTCCCCAGTTGCGTGGGACCCATACCTTTCCTTCCGCCAGAAGCTCCGGCCAGAATCCTCCGCCACTGCCGTCTCCGGCTTCCTCCATCTTCACAAGCTCCGGATGAAAATACATCATCACGGAAGTCTCAAGCTCATCCGCATGATCACCCGGATCCTCAAAGAACTCGGAAGCCTTGCAGATCTTGAACCACTCGCTTGATCCGATAAGGAAATCAGGATACTGTGCATAAAGGTCGCGGATCATGCTCTTGAAAGTGTTACCTCCGTGGCCGTTGACAATCAAGAGCCTTCTCATCCCCTGCTTATGCAGAGATGCAACGATGTCCTCAAGGATTGCCCTTTGAGTCTCATATCTTGAGTGGATGCAGAATGGAAGTTCCTGCTGTCCGGGGTTCTGCGAACCGAAAGATACAGGCGGGAGCACCATACATCTTACCCTATGACGCTCGAAAGCCAGCTCTGCAGCACCTACCGCAATATCATGCGATAGGATACAGTCTGTCATATATGGAAGGTGAAGATTATGTGGCTCAGTCGCACCCCACGGAAGGATAGCGACCTGATAATCCAACCCTTTGACCGCTCCATAGCAGGAGCATGAAAGATCAAATTCTCTCCTCATGTCCCTTACTTCATGTCATCAGTTGTAGGTCTCAGAACAGAAACCTGTACTATCAACGCAAGAGCTGTGATACCTCCAAGGACTGCGAAAGCGAGTCCGAGGTTTCCGCCCTCTGCCCACTTACCGAGCACCTGAGTACATACCGCACCGGCAACCACACCAGTCATGTTCATAATTCCGTAAACTGTAGCCCTGAGGCGCGCTGGCACAAACTGGCACAGGATAGGCATATTGTTGGTATCAAACATACCATAGCCAACTCCGAAGAACAGACCTGCTGAAATCGCTGCAACCATACCGCTTCCAAGTCCGAGAAGAAGCAGCGCAGGAATCATCATCGCAAGTCCGATTGCGCTTGTATACACACGGCCCTTCACATTCTTCTTTACCCAAGCATCAGAGAGAGGTCCTCCGATCAGGATGCCGATGAAAGAAGATACTGCGATGGTGATTGTCGATATGGGTCCCGCCTGTGACATAGGCACACCGAGACTCTCAGCGAAAAGAGTCGGAAGCCAGTTCTTTGTAGCCCAGCCAGGAAGAGATGTCGAAGCGAAGAAGAAAAGGATCACCCAGAAGGCCATTGTGCTGAAGATCATGGCAAAACCTTTGAGCACAGGAATCTTCTGCGCACGATCCTGGAGAGTCTCTGCAGTCTGCTGAGCCGGTTCTCTCTTCTCGTGGAGAGAGAAGATAAGCACAACAGCGTAAAGCACTCCGATGATACCGAACCAATGGAAGGTCTCCTGCCATGAGAACGCAGCAGCGAGAGTTGCTCCGAAGCCACCCACTGCCTGACCGATATAAAGACCGGTCATATGGATACCGACAGCAAAGCTGCGCGACTTACCCTCGTGATAATCAGCAATCAGAGAGAGTGCTGCCGGAATATAAAGAGCCTCACTCACACCCATAAGCGCCCTGAGCCAGAACACCTGATTGTAAGTCTCGCAGAATCCCATCATAAGTGTCACCGCAGACCACACTCCCAGTGATCCGACGATAAGCCACTTGCGGCTCACCCTGTCGGCCACAGCACCCGCAAACGGGCTGATTAAACCGTAAATCCAAAGGAAAATGGCCATAAGGCGGCCAAAATTAACTGCAGACTCAAGCTCCGAGATATCTATCTGCATAGACTCTCTCATAGTCGAGAGCATCTGTCTGTCCATATAATTGAGCAGGGCCACCACCCACAGCAGGGCCACTACGATCCAAGGATATACCTTGGCCAATCTACCGTCTTTCTTCATCTTTATCTGATTTTAATTTTCCACGCCTTAGGTGTTCTTACTCCCGGCTTAAGCTCTCCACCAAGCACAAAGAGCGACTCTCCGTCCGACGCGAATCCAGCACCTGCAAGAGCAAGCGCCTGATCCTCACCTGGTACCGACCAGGTTTCCGACTCAGGGTCAAAGAGTCTCAACGCCTTGTTGAAGTGGTACTCTTCCGGCTCCATTGTCATATATCTGTATCTTTCCTCCGGAGACGACACTGAAATGCCCCTTGCGAACACTTCATTATTGACTCCACCGATGACTGCAAGCTTGCCTTCCGTCACAACTGCAGACGCACCCACGAAGGTCTGTCCGTCAGGGGCTCCTGCAATCTCTCTCCACTGACCCGAAGCCTTATCAAGGCACCAGCCCTTGAGAGGAACCAACTTGGATGCCGGATCGAAACCGCCCCACACATACAGACGGTCACCGAATGCCATAGCAACAGGCTGCACAAGCGGCTCAGGCATATCAGCGATCTCTGACCACACCACAGATCCGTCAACGACCTTACCCTCGAGCACCTTGCAGTTTGTGCCATCCGGAGCAATACCTCCGAAGACATACATCGCCTGACTGTCAGCCGCATAAGCTGCCTGCTCAATGGCAACCGGCAGCGGAGCCTCCTCGTTGAGGACAAAACTGCCATCCACAAGAGCCACAGAATAAACTTCCGACATTATGCGTGAGCCGTCATTACCGCCCACGAAATATAACCTGCCATCAAGGCTCATACTGCCGCCATAGGCCGCAGGAGCGAGCATCTGCCCTACCCTGCTCCACTGGTCACCCTCCAGACAGAGGATGTCGGAATAATACTTCTTGACACCACCTTCAACTACCGGCTTGTCTGGGAAATTAGCTCCGCCGGCTGTAATGAACCTTCCTTCCACAACTCCGGCAAAGGGAGCTGATACTCCCTTCTCATATCCGGGAGTGCAGTCCGGAGAAAGTCCTATATCCTGCAATGAAAGCATATCTATATATACCTTGTTATTAATACAAGCTGTCATCAGCAGAAGCGCCGATGACAACATGAAAATAAAACTCTTCCTCATCTTTTAGAATCTGTTGCATCTTTCGAAGAAGCCGATAGCCTCGAGCTCCTTCTTCATAGCTGCCTCCTCCTCGTCAGTCATATTCCTGAACGGAACGCGGTTCGGACCGAGGTCAAGACCGATGAGCTTCATTATGCGCTTTCCGCCGACGATGTTTCCACGGTAGTTGCAGATCACGTTGATCACCTCCTGAGAGAAGTTCTGCTTCTCGCGCGCTGTCTCGATGTCACCGTTCTTCCACGCCTCGATGATGCCTACGAGCTCGCGGCCATTGTAGTTGGTTGTGCCACCGATACCGCCCTGGGCACCACCCTGCGCAAGCGAAGGAAGGATAGTCTCATCCTGTCCGTGGAGCATATCGAACTTACCATCCTTGTAAAGACGACACTGGTTGTACTCGTAAAGGCTCTCGTAAGTGTACTTGATGCCGGCAAAGTTAGGGATCCTGCCGTCAACAGCCTTGAGGAACTCTACCATAGAAAGGTATGCACCGTTGAACGCAGGGATATGATAATAGTAGAACGGAAGCTCAGGAGCTGCGCTGCAGATCGCCTCACAGTACTTCACAAGTTCCTCCACGCGTCCTATCTTAGGGAACGGCGGAGCCATCGCTCCGATACCCCACGCACCGATCTCCTGCGCGTGAGCTGCAAGCCTTGCACTTTCCTTAAGGCAGCAGCTTCCCACATGCACGATTACCTTGAATCCCTCAGGAACACTGGCAACCCACTTCTCAGCAAGAGCCATTCTCTCCTCTGGAGTAAGCATATAACCTTCACCTGAAGATCCGTTGATGAAGACACCTTTGAGTCCGTTTGCCGCAAGCATTGCCGCATATGCCGGAATCGGTTCGAAATTTACATTTCCCTCTGCATCAAATGGCGTAAAGGGAGCATCAATAAGTCCAATAATCTTTTCCATATCGTATAAAATTACTATATTCCCCAAAATTTTCCGCAAAGTATAGAAAATTTGGTGTAACACACAAAAAAAGTATAAATTTGGAGGGCCACTTTTTTAAAAACAATTTAAAAAACCGAACTATCATTTTTTAAAACTTAGTCATATGATTAAAACACACATCTGCAGAAAATTCTGCGCAATGAGTGGTTTCATCATTGCTATGATGCTTCTGCCTTTGACAGCATCAGCTGAAATCTCAGAGGCTCAGAGCGCAATGCAGGATGAGACAAATGCTGTGACAGTAAGCGGTACAGTCCTCGACTCGGCAGGATGGCCTCTGATCGGTGCCAGCGTTCTCGAGCAGGGAACACTCAACGGTACGATCACAGACATCGACGGTAACTTCTCCCTCAAGACAAAGAAGGGTGCCGTGCTGGAAGTTTCATGCATCGGATTCAAGACAGTGACAATCGTTGCTGAAAATGAAACCCCGCTGACAATCACTCTCGTGGAGGACTCAGAGCTTCTTAGCGAAGTTGTCGTTACAGCCCTCGGTATCAAGCGCGAGGAGAAGGCCCTCAGCTACAACGTACAGTCTGTTGACGGTGAGGCCCTCAACAAGGTAAAGGACGCCAACTTCGTAAATTCACTCAACGGTAAGGTTGCCGGTGTGATCATCAACTCCTCATCAGCAGGTCCGGGCGCAGCAGCCCGCGTGGTGATGCGTGGTTCGAAGTCACTCGACAAGGATAACAACGCCCTCTATGTGATCGACGGTATCCCTATGTTCAACGTGAGCTCAGGAAACCAGGACGGAGGTACAATGGGAAGCCAGCCGGGTTCCAACTCAGCTGCCGACCTCAACCCTGAGGATATTGAGAGCATCTCAGTCCTCACAGGACCTTCAGCTGCCGCTCTTTACGGATACCAGGCTGCAAACGGTGTGATCCTCGTAACCACAAAGAAGGGTGCTGAGGGTAAGACGAAAGTAACCTTCTCAAACAGCACAAGCTTCTCAAACCCTGTAATCAGTTATGATTTCCAGAACACATACGGAAACCTCGAGGGTAACTCGACAAGTTGGGGAGACAAGCTTGCAACTCCAACATCATTCACTCCTAGGGATTTCTTCAGAACAGGAGTTGACGTGATCAACGGTCTCACATTCTCTACAGGTAACGAGAAGAACCAGACATACATCTCTGTTTCTACAACAAACTCTACAGGTATCATCCCTACCAGCGAGTACAACCGTTACAACTTCTCATTCCGCAACACAGCCAAGTTTGCAAAGGAGAAGCTCACTCTCGACGTAGGAGCACAGTATGTGATCCAGGACAACACCAACCTCATCGGTGGCGGACAGTACTTCAACCCTATCCCTGCCCTTTACCTCTTCCCAAGAGGAGAAAGCTTTGACGAGGTGCGTATGTTCGAGCGTTACAACTCGACACGAAGCATTATGGAGCAGTATTGGCCATCTTCACGCGGATTCTCTACTGCAGAGAGTATGCAGAACCCATACTGGATCATCTACCGTATGCCTAACACCCTCAAGAAGAACCGCTATATGTTCAATGCGAGCCTCAAGTATGACGTTACCGACTGGCTCAACATCATCACACGTGTAAGAGTGGACAACTCTACTCAGGACGCATACAACAAGAGATATGCAACAACCGTAGGTACATTCACCGAAGGTTCTGACAAGGGTTTCTACAGCCACAGCTCACAGAAGGACAGATCGACATATGCCGACGTGATCGCCAACATCAACAAGACCTGGGAAAACTGGAGTCTCCACGTCAACATCGGTGCAGCAATCGACGACAGGGCCAGCGAGTCACTCCATATGAACGGAGGTCTCAACACCATCCCTAACTTCTTCCACTGGGGTAACATCGATATGAACAAGTCAAAGAGAAACGAGTCAGGCTGGAGAGAGCAGACTCAGTCAGTATTCGCAAGCGCCGAGGCAGGTTGGAACCGTATGGTTTACCTCACTCTCACAGGCCGTAACGACTGGGACTCTAAGCTCGCTTACACAGACCAGATCTCATTCTTCTACCCTTCAGTAGGTCTCTCATTCGTAGCCAGCGAGCTCTTCGACCTTCCTATGGGTCTTCCTTACCTCAAGCTTCGCGCTTCGTGGTCTGAGGTGGGTGCAGCTCCTTCAAGAAATATGACACTCGTTCAGTTCGCATATAACGAGCAGACAGACAGCTACGCACTTCCTACCAGTATGTTCAACCCTGACCTCAAGCCAGAGAGAACACGTTCTTGGGAGCTCGGTCTCAGCGCCAAGTTCGTTGAAGGAAGGATCAACCTCGACGCTACGTGGTATAAGTCAAACACATTCAACCAGACATTCTACATCCCTGTATCAGCTTCTACAGGTTACAAGAACAAGCCTATCCAGGCAGGTAACGTGCAGAACTCCGGAGTCGAGATCGCACTCGGATACTCTGATTCATATGTAGGCGACCAGGTAAAGTTCTCGACAAACTTCACATTCACTCATAACGACAACAAGACCCTCCAGCTTGCTGAAGACGCGATGGAGAACGGATATCTCGACAAGGGTACGCTCGGTATCTCAGGCGGTCCACAGATTCGTCTTACAGAGGGTGGTTCAATGGGCGACCTCTACATCAACAAGCGCATCCGTCAGTCTCCGAACGGTTACTACTGGCTCTCATCAGTGGGCGGTCTAGCAACAGAGGAGACAGAGTGGCAGAAGATCGGTTCTACACTTGCCAAGTTCCACGCAGGTTGGAACACCAGCGTATCATATGCAGGTGTAAACCTCGGCATCCAGTTCACAGGTCGCTTCGGTGGTCTGGTGGTATCTGACACACAGGCAATGATTGACAGATATGGTGTTTCACAGGCCTCTGTTGAAGCTCGTGAAAAGGGTGGCATCGACGTAGGATTCGGAAGAACAGTTACTGCAAAGAACTACTACGAGACAATTTCTACAATGCCTGGTACATATTATATGTACGACGCGACAAACATCAGACTCTCAGAGCTCAGTCTCAGCTATGACCTTCCTAAGGAATGGTTCAAGGAGAAGGTAGGACTTACAGTTGGTATAACAGGTAAGAACCTTTGGATGATTTACTGCAAGGCACCGTTTGACCCAGAGTCAGCTGCGTCAGTATCAAGCAACTACTACCAGGGAGTCGACTACTTTATGACTCCAAGCACAAGAAGCTTCGGATTTAATGTTAAACTTTCTTTCTAAGCCAATAGACAATGAAAAAGACATTCAAGATATTTACTGCTTCTTTCCTGTTGGCGTCTGTGCTTGCCAGCTGCACAGGAAAGTTCGAGGATTTCAACAAGAATCCTTATCTGCCGACTCCTGAAGATATGATCGGAGATGGAGCATACATCGGATCGCTGATCAAGAATATGCAGCAGCTCCTTGTCCAGGGACAGCAGAACAACTCGCAGATGATCGATCAGATGATCGGTTCTGAATATGGCGGACATATCGCCAACATCAACCCGTGGGGTAACCAGGGAAACTTCTACACTCTCGATCCGAGAATCGGTTGGAAGGGCGCAGCATACGACACAATGATGCCTCAGATCTACACCAACTTCTTCCAGATCACTGAGTTCTCTGGCGGATCAGGCATCATCTACCACTGGGCACAGATCCTCCGCGTGTTCGGATCATACCGCCTCAACGAGATCTATGGCCCGATCCCTTACTCACAGGTAAAGGATGGTGAGATGTTCGTGGCATACGATACTGAGAAAGACCTCTTCAACTATATGTTCGAAGACCTTAACGAGGCTATTGACGCACTCAGCCTTATCGTAGCTTCCGGCGAGGACACCTCTGTGATGGCTGGATACGACGTAGTATTCGGTGGAGACATCACCAAGTGGGTAAAGTTCGCAAACACCCTCAAGCTCCGTATGGCAATCCGCATCAGCGGTGTCGACACTACCCTCTCAAAGAAGATGGCAGAGCAGGCAGTATCTCACTCTATCGGTGTGATGACACTCGCATCTGACAGCGCATGGAGCTCATTCAACGACGGTATGAACCCTTACTACCGTGCAGAGATCGAGTGGAACGGTGGTGAGTTCAGACTCAGTGCAAACGTATCATCATACCTCGGTGGCTACAACGACCCTCGCCTTGCAGTTTATGCAAAGCCTGGTACATACAAGGCAAATATGGGCATCGTAGGTGTACGTAACGGTATCTATCAGGAGTCAGGTACATTCGCGACATATCAGACATTCTCTACAACAAACATCGCTGAGACAGACAAGCTTCTCATTATGTCTGCTGCCGAGGCATACTTCCTCCGCGCAGAGGGAGCCCTCAAGAAATGGAACATGGGAGATTCCGCTAAGAACCTTTATGAGCAGGGTGTAACCCTCTCAATGGAGGAGCGCGGTGTTACCGGCGCAGCAGAATACCTCCAGAGCACTGCGAAGCCTGCTGCCTACACTGACCCTTATAAGTCAGCAAACAGCTATCAGGCAGTATCAAAGGTGACACCTAAGTACGACGAGTCAGCAAACAACTCTGAGAACCTCGAGAGAATCCTTGTCCAGAAGTGGATTGCATCATTCCCTAACGGTTGGGAAAGATGGGGAGACTACAGACGTACTGGTTATCCTGTGATGTTCCCTGTAGTAGACAACAAGAACACCGACGGTGTCAACTCGCAGAAGGGAATGCGTCGTATTCCTTATTCTGAGAATGAGAAAAACACCAACCCTAGCAACGTTGCGACTGCAATCAGCTATCTCGGTGGTCCTGACACAGGTGCTACAAACCTTTGGTGGGCGAAGTAAAAATAATCCAGCAGAATGATTATGAACAATATTAAAAACATACTTTTCGGTGCCGGACTTGGACTTTTCTTTATGGTCGGCATACTGGGTACATCATGTACAAAATGGACCCAGCCTGAGGCAAAGGACTACTACACTCCTCCAACCCAGGCATACAAGGACAACCTCAAGGACTATTTCAACTCACCTCACAAGGTGATGTTCGGATGGTTCGGTAACTGGGCCGGCGAGGGTGGTTCGATGGCGAACTCACTTATGGGTCTCCCTGACAGCGTTGACTTCGTCAGCCTCTGGCTCTGCTGGGGTGACATCAACGAGGCAAAGCAGAAGGACCTCAAGGCATTCCAGGAGCGTGGTTCAAAGGCAGTCCTCTGCTGGAGAGCCGGTGACATCGGAGTGAACCTTACACCGGAGGGAGAGGATCCTGAAGAGTTCTGGGGCGTCCCTAAGAGACCTTGGAAAGCTTCTGACGAGGAACTCCTCATCGCTGCAGCCGAGAAATACGCAATGGCTATCGTAGACACATGCAAAAAGTACAAGACCAACGGATTCGACTATGATATCGAGGACTCAGGTTCCCTCGTGAACACACAGTTCCCATCTGTCCTCAACGCATTTATGAGAAAGCTCCGCGCTGAGTTTGACAAGGAGGGCATGATGCTCGTGGCCGACATCCCTGCAGGCGGTGGATGGATCTACATCTACAAAATGCTTGAGGATGATGTGCTCCTCAGCCTTGACTACCTCATCTGGCAGCACTACTGGAACGCATCTCCTGATTCATTCCTTGAGAACTATATGAGGGCATCTCACCCTGAGATCCATGATGACATGCTCCGCAAGTCAATCATCACAGGTGACTTCGAGGAGGCTTCAAGAAAGCACTACTTCCTTGAGCAGACCTACTGGACACCAAGCTGCGGCGTTGAGGTAGCGGGATTCGGAGCATACCACATCGAGTATGACTACCCAGATGCATCTGCTGAGGAAGCAGAGGAATACGGACTTCAGTCAGGAGTTGACTACCCGTGGGTACGCAAGGCCATCAAGAACCTAAATCCTCAAATCAAAAAATAACAAGGTAGATCAATATGAAAAAGACATTCAGACTCTTAGCATTTTCTTTTGTTTCCGCAGCGCTTATGAGCTGCGAGAATGAAGCTCTGCCAGTTATCGACAATATGATATATATCAACGGCGCCGATGCAGGACGAGTTGGTACTATAGATATGGCCACTGAAGGTGACACTGAACTTCAGTTCACTGTGCGCCTTGCCAAGGCTGTTGATCACGATGTTACCGTTTCAATCGCAATCGACCCTCAGGTAATCGAGGACTATAACGAAAGATACCAGGGTGGATACAAGCCTGTGGAGAAGTCAAACATCAAAGCTCCGGTTCTTACCACTATCCCTGCAGGTTCTGTAAACTCAAATCCTGTAGTAGTCAAGGTGAGCCCGTTTGAAACAGGCGGTGCAAAATACGCAATCGGAGTGAAGGTTTCAAGCACAGGAGACATCCCTGTTGCAGAAGAGACATCCAAGTTTATCTTCTATCTGATGAAGCCGCTCCATCAGATGGTTCCGATGTGGAAGAAGGACTGTGCTGCACAGTGTCTCCCTTACACAGACTGGGGAATGGAACTCCTCAACTGTACACTCGAGTGGTGGTGCCGTCTTGTTCCATACTATGAGAGCAGACCGTTCTATGTAAACAACCAATGTCTTATCCACTGCACTTCAAGCAAGGAGAACAACGGAATGTATGTCCGTTTCGGTGACCTTGTTTATGGTAGCTATGACTTCAACTACCTTCAGGTCAAGACAATGGGCGGCCAGTTTGATACAGGAAACCCAGCAGACGGAAAGGGCCTTTCAGCAAACACCTGGTACCACTTTGCCGTATCATATGACGGAACAACAGGTGAGTCAAAACTTTACCAGGACGGTCAGCTCGTAGCTGTATTCTCATCGATGGCCGGCGTACCAATGTACATTGACGCAGTTCGCCTTGCACAGAATATGAGCTATGACTATGTTGAGATGTGTCAGCTCAGACTATGGAAGACCACTCGTACAGAGGCTCAGATCAGCAACAATATGCGTTCGGAAGTTGAGTATACTGACAAGGATCTCGTGATGTACCTCCCTATGAACGAGGGGCCTGGAGCAAAGGTAATCAACGACGTGGCAAACGACGATGAGAACGAGACAAATCACTCTGCTACATTCGGTGTGATTCCATCACTCTCAGGTGATGCCGGCGGAAAGTATGAGGCACACGGATGGAATGAGTACGCATTCTAAAAGACAGAACGATGAAGAATATTTTTAAAAGCATAATCATAATCGCTGCAGCCGTGTCGCTCTTTGCCGGCTGCGCAAAGGAGGAGGCTTATGTAGACCCATATTCGCAGAATTGGGTCTACATACAGGAACCTTCTGCAACATCATTCACTGTTACATTCAAGCCGGACGGCATCTGGATGAGAAAGTTCAACGAAGTTGATGACTTCAAGACCATCCGCTGCACAAAGCCAGCAGTAAAGGATGTCAACGTGAACCTTGCAATTGACGAGACACTCATCGAGAAGTACAACCTTGAGAACAAGACAAACTACAAGCTCCTTCCGATTGCAAAGCTCCAGAACGAGACTCTTGTGATCAAGCAGGGTAAGTATGTCAGCGAGGAGTCGATTCAGGTAGTATATGAGAATGTAGAGTCAATCATACCTGAGGGTTCACAGAACTACCTGGTTCCTGTAGTGATCAAGAGCGCAGATGCTTCACTTACCATCAGCGAACAGTCTGTTATCTACCTCACATACACAGCAGAGGAGGTTGCTGGAGCTGTCAAGGTCAATCCTGCCGGAACATCAATCGACAAGACAGGCTGGACAATCAAAGATGCCAATGGAAATGACTATACTGACAGATATGCTGTCGGAACATCAGGTATCGACTTCTCAAAAGGCAGCGCCATCATCGTAGACTTTGGAAAGACTATCAACCTCAAGAGCGTCGGAATGGTATACTCCTCTGAGACATACTCTGCTAAGAACGTTACTGTTCTTCTCAGCACTGACGGCACAGACTTCAAGTCTATCGGATCTTATGACCTGGTAAGAAAGGGAAATCACAACATTGAGCTCTACAACGCGCGCCAGGTATCTGCTGTAAAGATCGTCCTCAACTCATCACAGGGAACAAAGATTACGATCAAGGACATCGTAGCAACTATTGAATAAACTTTTATAATCAAGAACTAAAAATGAAGAAAATCCTTATTCTTTTGGCAGTTTCATCTGTAATGTTCGCTGCTTGTGACCCAGCCCAGCAGGAGGAGCAGACTAAAGCTGCTACCGTATCTGTTAATGCAGGAGAGGTTACGACTTCATCAGTTACATTCACTGTAACATCTGAGAACGCAGAAGCAGTTGCATATCTTTGCGTAGAAGGTGCTGCACCAGCAGGTGAGGCTATTCTTGAGCAGGGCACAGCTGTAGAGCCTAACACTACTGTACCTGTTACAGTAAACGATCTTAAGGACGGAGTAGCATACACTGTTGTTGCTGCAGCCATGAACGAGCTCGGAGTAGTCGTATCTGAGACAGTAACAATGACTACAACCGAAATTCCAGCTAACCCACAGGTTACAATCACAGAGGTTGAGGCTACTGACGTAACTTATACATTCACCATCAACCCTTCAGATGCTGAGAAGTGCGCATATAAGGTATACGCAGATGGTGAAACACCTACAGCTGAGGATGTCCTCGCAAATGGTGAAGCTGCATCATCTGGTGAAGCATCAGAGATCACTATCTCTGATATGCCTGACGGATCATATTTCGTTGTTGCAGCAGTTCAGAACGGTGACAAGACCGCAATGTCAGAGGCTCTCAGCTTCACATTGAGCAATCTTCCTATAGTGATCGTAGGTGAGACATACTTTGGTTCATACAAGAAGTACTTCAGTCCTAACTCGTACAACACAGCTATGGAACTCGGTCTCCAGCTCAAGTATAAGGACCACAAGAACGAGCAGGCTGACATCATCCTTGAATTCTGCCTCCCACTTGACGCAACTTGCCTCCTCGAAGGAACATACTCTATTCCTGCCGACGGTAACGTAGTGCCAGGTTGCCTCAATCCTGCATACTGCGAGCACAAGACACCAAACGACGAAATCACCTCTAGATATTACTTCGAGACCTTGACTGTAACCGTGACACACGTTGACGGCAAGTACAGACTCGTTGGAGAGGGTCTCCAGTATGACAAATTCGAAGAGGAGCACCAGATTCTCAGCAAGCTCGTGTTTGACATCACTTGCGAGGTCCCAGGTCTTCCTATTATATAATAAAACACAACTATCATTATAAAGTCAAACCATTATTAAAGTAAAACATGAAGAAAATCTTTTTTCTCCTTGCAGCTGCATCAGTAATGTTCGCTGCTTGTAATCCGGAGGAACAGAAGGAGGAGCTCAAGAAAGCTACCGTATCTGTTGAAGCCGGCGATGTAACTACATCTTCAGTTACATTCACAGTAACCTCTGAGAACGCAACAGCTGTTGCTTATGTTTGCGTAGAGGGTTCAACCCCAACAGGTGAGGCCATTCTTGAGAAAGGTGCAGCTGTAGAGGCTAACACTACAGCAACCGTAACTGTTAACGACCTTACAGACGGTGCAACCTACACTATCGTTGCTGCCGCAATGAACGACCTCGGAATCGTTGTTTCTGAGCCTGTAACAATGACTACAACTGACGTTCCTGCTGAGCCACAGGTTACAATCACACAGGTTGAGGCTACTGACGCTTCTTTCACATTCGTTGTAACTCCTACTGACGCAACAAAGTGCGCATACAAGGTGTACGCTGCTGGCGCAGAGGCTGCTGCAGGTGACATCCTCGCTGAGGGTACAGAGGTTTCTGCAACAGAGGAGCAGGAGGTTACCATTTCTGGCCTTGAGGACGGCGACTATTTCGTTGTTGCTGCAGTACAGAACGGTACTACAACTGCAATGTCTGAGCAGCTTTCATTCACTATCTCTACTCTTGAGGAGATCGTGATCAATGAGTTCGGATATGCAGCAGCATACTTTGACGCAGATAATAAGATCAGAGTGAATTTCGTATATAACGACCCAAGAGGAAACATAGGAGACTATATCCAGATAACCTTCAACACATCAGAGCTTCTCGATGGTACATACTCTATCGCTGAGAATACTATTGATAATACTGTGGAGTATGAGGATTGGTATGGTTACATCGAAGTTACGGCTACTACAGCTAACTACTACAGCTCATACTGGGATACTGAGTGGGGCAAAGAACTCTATCAGGATATGTACATCTTCTCATCTCTCTCTGTTACTGTAGCACAGAACAACGGAGTATACACTGTAAGCGGAACAGGTGTTCAGTACAGCGCAAACTGGGAGAGTTACTTAGATGCTAAGGACAACAAGAAGCTCGTATTCGAGTACCAGGGAACCATCGACAACCTTTCACCAGAGCAGCCAAATCCAGAGCCAGAGCCAGAACCAGATCCAACTCCAGGTGAGGGAACATACTCAATCACCGGTTCTGAGCTCAAGTATGCTGATGACCTTAAGGACGGCGGTCTCTACGTAATCTTCAGCAAATATTACGACACTATGGCTTGGACAGAGGTTGACGGTGTTCTTTCAATGTCAGAGCAGTCATATTACGAGATCTCTGAGTCAAGCGTATTCGAGTACAAGGAGGACAGCTCTAAGCTCGACACTTCATTCGACGATTATGGCAACTGGTCAGCAGGTACATGGAAGTCAGTTTCTAACGGCAAGTATCTTGATGCAGACCTCGGCTTCACTGCAGACGTTGACAACGCACTCTACCTTGAGTACGCGAACAACTGGGGTGGCTACAACGCATCCAACGAGCTTTACGTTCTCGACGTTTACCTCCTCCCTATCGGAGCCGAGACTCAGACAATCTGGTGCATGGGCGAGGACGAGGGATTCGTAATCGGTAACAACGGATACGGATACGACAATGGCGCAGGTACTGCAAAGAGAAAGTATGTTGTATACGAGGTTGCTAAGAACTAACGATATAACTACTTGATAATAAAAAAGATGTCGACTGTAATGACAGCCGACATCTTTTTTTATGTTATAAGCCGCTTACTTTGCGATCCTGTATCTGTTGAATGTAAGGGAATCAATCGGAATTTCCTTGTAGACCATATCGAAGCCGCCGCCGCAGTTGCCGTCGCACTCCTCGTAGAAGAAGGCAATATTGCCGTTTTCCTGCTGCACCATTGTAGAATATGCTGAAGGATACTCTGAGACCTGATATGGGTCTTCCCAATCTGCTGCGAAAAGTGCTGGTGTAAGTGTTGAAGCATCAGCCGGAAGTTCCTTGTAGTAAACACCGACATATCTTCGGTCCGGTCCGAGAGGGACTGACTGGAAAGCCACATAGACTTTTGCCTTGTCTTCCTTACGGATTAATGGAAGTATAAGGATCTCACCGTTGCAAGCGTTCTCTACTGCTGTACATCCGTTGTTTTCCTCACCTGAGAATGCCACCTCACCCCAAGAACCCTCTGCTGTAGCGACATCAGTGAATGAGTAGATGTTAAAGAGCCTTCCGCCATATGCGCGTGAGCTGAGCACTACCCTACCGTCAGGAAGCTCCTCGCACTTAGGTTCGTCACCACCGGCTGCAGGAAGTTCGTTGATGCTTCCGAGCGGATGCCACGTGCGGCCGAAGTCGTCACTATAGATGACTCTGTTGCCGTTTGGTCTTGCACACATCGCAGCATAGAGACGATAGTAGCTGCCGACCTTTACCTGACGGCTCTGGCAGATCTTGCCTGATCCGATGAAGCAGCTCTCGATGCAGCCGTGCTCGCTCGAGTCAAAGAGCGAATAGATTGGCTCTGTCATCTCTTCCCACTGCGCCCAAGTCTTTCCGTTGTCATAGCTTCTGAGGACAGCAATCCTGTTCGGGTTCTGACGTGTTGTCGTAGGCTTCCAATAAACAGTCTCGCCACAAACCATTATGACGAGGATCTCATCGCTTTCTCTGTCAGCAACGATTGCAGCGTCACCGAAACCGCAGTCAACGGCTCCGGAAACTCCTGTTCCCTCGATAAGGGCAAACTCCTCGCTCCAGGTCGCACCGTTGTCAGCTGATGTTCTTCCGTGGATGTCCACGCGGCCGAATCCAATGTCACCACCGCAGTGTCTGTAATCCGAAAGTGCAAGCATTGATCCGTCAGAAAGTGTTGCAATCGCAGGGATGCGGTAAGGGATCTTTGCATCTGCCTCTGTAATGAAGAGCGTATGCTCGCTCAGTTGCGCAGGCTGTCTGCAGCAGCCGCTGAGGGCCACTGCAGATGCAAGCACAGCAATAATAGTCTTAAATGTTCTCATAGGTATCTTATTGATTACTTTTTATGCCAAAGCTGCTCAGGCTTGAACGGTACACGCGTGCCGTCTTCGAGGATGAAGCCTGCCTCAAGGATTCCGCCGCCCTGGTCGAAATACTTCATACTGATTGGATGGAATCCCTTTCTGAGGGCTGCCTGACCTGTCTTTTCAGATCGTGAGTGGAGTCCGTCGTTGAGGACAACCTCCTGGCCGGCAACTGACATTATGGCGCCGTCGTCTGTATACGCATAGAAAGACCAGATGCCGTCCTGAGGAATCTCAAGATAACCCTCGACAACAAGTCCTATATCGTTCTTCGGCTGGACAGGATAACCCATAACAGGGCTTACATATTCCTCATCCCAGCCTTCCTGAGGGATCTCGTCACACATTGTATAAGTTCCGTTGAACCAGCGGACAAGAAGACCTGGCTCCAGTCCGTCTACCTGCACAGGCTCTGCATAGTCAACCGACTTAAACACAGCCACAGCTGTCTCGCCTCCGATGCCAGTAGAGGTAAACTGTCTGAACTTGAAGGTACAGTCGCTGTCGATCACGATCGGCTCTGTATAAACCTGTGAGTCAATAGTAGGAACCGTTCCGTCTACAGTATATCGAACTACAATCTCGTCAAAAGCCTTAGTCACTGAAACAACTGCAGAATCTATGAACACATTTTGGTCATAGATGCCGTCAAGATCGGGCATACGGTAGTTCCAGCCTTCCGCATCAAGCTTTCTCAGATGGGTAATCACTCTTGAAAGGAAGCCAGCCTCATCGCGAGACGAAGGATCGGACCAGTTAAGTTCGCTGATTGCGAACATTCTTGGGAAATATCTGTGGCCGGCAGCCTCGAATGACGCCACCCACTCTGTCCAGAGATTACCGTGGCTACCAAGAACCTGGTCCTCGAAAGGCTTGAGGATCTCGTCTATCGGTTCATACCTATAGACCTTCATAAGCGAGTTCCTGTTCTGATCGACATCCATATAATAGTACTCATTTGGACAGAGGATAATCTTGTTACCGTTCTCTGCTGCATTCTTCTTGGTGGCTGGAGACCATGATCTCCACCATTCCACAACTGCGCTTCCAGAAAGACTTGACTTTGCAGCAATCTCGTCCCATCCGATCATAGTCTTGCCATTCTCCAAGAAGAAGTTCTCAAGTTCCTTCACGAACCAATCCTGAAGATCAGACTCGTCAGCAAGACTATATTCTGCCTTTCTTGCCTGACACTTAGGGCACGCTATCCAATGCGACTTCTCAACTTCGTCAGCACCAAGGTGTACGTAGTCATATGGGAAAAGTTCGAAGATCTCGCTATAGACTGTCTTGGCGAACTCAAGTGTCTGGTCGTTGCCCGGACAGAGCGGAACAGAGAAGTCCTTGCCCCACGAAGCTGTACCCTTGCAGCAAAGATGCGGGAAACTCTCGATGATCTTGAGAGAGTGTCCAGGCATGTCTACCTCTGGAATCACATCGATTCCCAGGGAAGCTGCAAATGCTACTACCTCACGGATGTCGTCCTGAGTATAGTATCCTCCATAAAGTGTCTTGCCATCCTTCTGAATAAGTCTGTCAGCAGGAAGAACGCTTGTAAGATCATTGTTCTTCTCGACGCGTCCTGCAAGGTCAATGTCGTGGTTGTGAGTGAGAGGATCGCGGAATCCGCCCCTGAGTGTCAGTTCAGGATAAGCCTTGATTTCCACTCTCCAACCCTGATCGTCTGTAAGATGCCAGTGGAACTTATTGAACTTGTATTGAGCCATCTTGGCGATGATCTTCTTGACCTCTTCCTTTGTGAAGAAATGTCTTGAAACGTCAAGCATGAATCCCCTCCACTCAAACCTTGGAGAGTCCTGTATCTTCATATATGGCACAGAATTGCCGTCCACTGACTGACCGAGGGTTGCTACAGCTGCAACAGCCGCCGGATATGAGGCAGCCTTGACGCTGATACCCTTCCTGGTCACCGAAAGGACATATCCTCCGTCCTGACACGATGGATCTATTGCGAATGTGATGTCCGCATCAGTTCCGACCAGCATATCAGCCTGTCCGGCAGATGCCAGATTCATATTGATGAAATCCTCCAGAGCAAGAAGCGAGCTGTCCTGGCATGCTACTGTGTATGCTGAAGCAAGTTCATAATGACCTGAGCCCATCCGCACCTTTGAAGGCATAGGGATGATTTCAGGCTGCGGGTTTCTTGCGCAAGAGCACAATGCCACTGCAAAAGCAAGGGATAAAAAGATTCTTTTCATTAGTTAGGAAGTATATAGAAATTAAACGAGAAATCTTCACTGCTCCAGCCGGTCCTTGAGGCGTCTGTCCTCTGTCCCCAGCTGTCATATCCGCCGACTCCTGTCTGGAATCCGTCGATGCAGAACTCGACGTAGTCACGAGGCACGATGTCGTTGATATGGTGCTGACGGCGGCGGTTGTTCTTTGCCTGGGCAGGATCGTGTACCTCCTCAGCGTGGAGATTATCCCACTGGTAGTCGTGCTGTATCGCTTCCTCTGAGTCGAAGTCCTCGACGCTGTTGCGGAGAGCATTGAACTCGAAGTTGTCACCCTTGACAGTCAGAACACCGAAGTCAACCCAGCGACAGTCTACGTGGTGACCGTTTTCCTGAGGACGTACATAAGCCACATAAGACTCGGTTGCCGATGTCTCCCATATGCCGAGTCTCGCACCTGCCTTTCTGTCCCAGTATGTCTCCTGAGGTCCACGACCATAGTATGTATAGTTCTCGGCAGAGAGCGGAAGCCTCATCCTGAAGCCCACACGAGGCACCTCTATCGGACGCTCCGATGCAACTCCCTTGAAGTCAGCCGACACCTTGACAACACCGTCTGCCTGCATATGATAACATACATTATAGATATTGCCTGTAGGAAGAGTGTAGACGATATTAAGCTTTGCACCATCAGCCTCTGACGATGCTGATGCGACTGCATTGAACTCGTTTGAAGCAGTCTTGTATGCCTGAGTTCTTACCGGCCATCCGTTTCCGTAGTCATTGTCGTTCGGAGCTCTCCAGAAGTTTGGTCTGATACCGAATCCGTCTGCGAGCATCTCCACACCCTTTACCTTGTATGAAGTGACATATCCCTTCTCCTTGTCATAAACCAGCTGCGCTGCTGCAGACTTGAGAGCGATCGCATTACCTTCCTCTGCCACATCGCATATTCCCTTTGCTGGAGCGACAGCCACTACTGCAGGAGCCTGGAGGCAGAACTGCTCGGTTGCGATTACATATCCCTTCTCAAGAAGCGGAGTCGCTGCCTTAGTAACGAGGTCGAAATTTATATGGTAACCGACTCCTGCCTTCATCTTAGGGAGTTTCACTGTAAAATCCTCACCTGTCTGTGCAGGAGTATTGAAATGCATCACGCCGGTCTTTACAGGCTTGCCATCTGCAAGGACAGTATACTTGAGGTCATAACCTGAGAGGTCATTGAAGTAGAATCGGTTGAAGATGTTGAAGCGTCCTGATGCAGGATCCTCTGAAGTGAACTTGATGTCCTGATATACATATTTCACCTCGAGGAGACCCGGATGCGGCTCGCGGTCCGGTCCGATCAAACCGTTGCAGACGAAGTTACCGTCGCTTGGCATGTTCTCACCGAAGTCGCCGCCATACGCCCAGAAGAGGAAGTTGCCGTCTGCGTCATACTTTGCAAGCGCCTGATCCACCCAGTCCCAGATGAATCCTCCCTGGAGGTGCTCATACTTATAGATCTGCTCCCACTGAAGATCAAGCGAACCGGTCGAGTTACCCATAGAGTGGCAGTACTCTGACGGACATACCGGACGACCAGGGTTGTTCTCTCCCATCTTTCTGAACCAGTCAGTAGAAGGATACTGAGGAACTATCATGTCTGTATTCCACTCGAACTCGGCTCTTTCGTAACATACCGGACGGTTCATACCGCCTTTCTCGAGAGCCTTGAGTTCCTCGTATGCCCTATAGAAATTGTATCCGTTTCCGCCCTCGTTTCCAAGAGAAAGGATGGATACGCAGGCGTAGTTTCTTGTACGGAAATACATGTTGCGGATGCGGTAGATATGGTTCGCATACCACTCAGGCTTATTTCCGAGAGTCCTTGTGAGGTCGTAGAACATACCATGGCTCTCAACATTAGCCTCGCTGTATACATAGAATCCGAGGCTGTCGCAAAGTTCATAGAACATCTTCGGCTGAGGATAATGCGATGTCCTGATGCCGTTGATGTTGTTTTCCTTCATCAGCTTGAGGTCCTGGAGCATCCTCTCACGTGAAACATAGTGACCTGTATAAGGATCTGTCTCGTGGAGGTTGACACCCTTGAACTTGACTGGAGCACCGTTGACCAGGAAGAGGCCGTCCTTGATCTCGAAACGGCGGAATCCGACGTTGAATGTGGTATATTCACCGTCTACACACAGACGCAGGCTGTAAAGTTCAGGCTGCTCTGCCGACCACTGGCGTGCATTCTTCACCACACCTTCCATATCAAGCGAGCCTCCTGCCATCACTGCACCACCCGCAAGGACTACCGATCCATCCTTGTCGTAAAGCTCGTATGATACCGGAACCCTGAGCTGAGGATTTCCTGTACACTCAAGGCGGAAGACTCCGTCTGTGCACGACTCGTCAAGCGATGATATGAGGTTGAAGTCAAACCTTGTATCCCTCTTCTCCGATGAAAGATATACATCCCTTTCAAGTCCGCTGATGCGGAAGAAGTCCATACACTCCAGATATGAACCTGTAGAATACCTATAGATCTTGATTACCACCTCATTTGATCCGTCTGTGAGGTATTTTGTGATGTTGAAACGGACAAGATCCTTCGAATCCTCATTGTATCCGACCATATTACCGTTCACATAGACATATACTCCAGACTTTGCTCCTGCGAGGTTGAGATAGATTTGACGTCCTGCCCAATCCTGCGGAAGATCAAAGGTGCGGCGATAGATTCCGACCGGATTTTCCTCTGGAACGAAAGGAGGCTGAGGATTCCATGTGGCAAATTCGAAATCCGTGTTTACATAGACGGGGATTCCATATCCCTGCATCTCCCAGTTTCCCGGAACCTTGATCTGGCTCCACTGCTGAGGAAGCTGCGCCTCTGTGTCGGCATACTTGAAATCCCAGATTCCGTTAAGACTCTGATATGAGTCGTTAAAGATAAGTTCTGTCCTTTCTGTCTCAGCATTAACCGAGAACACGTCCAGATCCTTCCACTCAGGCACCTGAGCGAAGGAGCCTGTCGCCAGCATCAGCGCCGGCAAAATAAGACCAAAATGCTTCATTTATATAAAGATTACCTATAAATGCAAAATTAGCAACTTTTCACCATAAAATCTAAAGATTTTAGCGTTTCGGGGCATTGATGTCAATCATTTTCAAAATACTAAAAGATTATGTATATTTGTATGTTTTAACTTATGCATAAGCATAACAAGATATGTCAATCAAAACAAACAATCCCTGTATTCATCCTCAGCAGGGTGATACCTTTCAATGAAAACAAAAACTCTTAAAGATATGAACAAAGAACTTAAGATCGTCGGCAACCCTATGCCTGATATGCCTTGGGAAGAGCGTCCGGAAGGATGCAAGAACGTAATGTGGAGATATTCTGGAAACCCTGTGATTCCACGCAATCTCCTACCTAACTCAAACAGCATCTTCAACTCTGCAGTGGTTCCTTTCGAGGACGGTTATGCCGGAGTGTTCCGCGTTGACGACACAAACATCCGTATGACTCTTCACGTAGGTTTCTCAAAGGATGGTATCAACTGGGAGCTTAATCCTGAGACACTCAAGTTCGACTGCGACATCCCTGAGGTTGGAGAGTGGGTATACGGATACGACCCACGCGTGTGCAAGATCGACGACAAGTACTATGTGACCTGGTGCAACGGCTACCACGGCCCTACCATCGGAGTTGCATGGACAAAGGATTTCAAGACCTTCCACCAGCTTGAGAACGCATTCCTCCCTTACAACCGTAACGGTGTGATGTTCCCACGCAAGATCAACGGTAATTACGCCCTCCTTTCACGTCCATCAGACACAGGTCACACACCATTCGGCGACATCTTCTACTCGGAGTCACCTGACCTTGAGTTCTGGGGCAGACACCGCTTCGTGATGGGACCGTCTGATTTCGAGGACAGCGCTTGGCAGTGCTGCAAGGTGGGTGCAGGTCCTATTCCTATCGAGACTTCAGAGGGATGGCTTATGTTCTATCACGGTGTACACCGCACCTGCCAGGGATATAACTACTCGTTTGGTGCAGCCCTGCTTGACCTCGAGCAGCCTTGGAAGGTGATCGCACGCACAGGTCCTTACCTCCTCCACCCTGAGACACTTTACGAGTGCACAGGAGATGTTCCTAACGTATGCTTCCCTTGCGCAGCACTCCACGATCCTGAGACAGGCCGCATCGCCGTTTACTACGGAGCTGCCGACACAGTTGTCGGAGTTGCATTCGGATACATCGACGAAATCATCGAATTCACTAAGAAGACTTCAATCGTAAAATAATGAGATTAACACGACTTCTGGTCTATGTTCTGCTCTTGCCGGCTACGCTCATCTATGCCGGTGAGAGCAGAATTATTGACTATGTAAACCCATTTATCGGCACCAGCAACTTCGGCACGACCAACCCTGGAGCGATCCGTCCAAACGGAATGATGTCGGTGACCCCGTTCAATGTAATGGGCTCTGACACAAACGTATGGGACAAGGATAGCAGATGGTGGAGCACACCGTATTCTTCCGACAACAGTTTCTTCACAGGCTTCTCCCACATCAACCTCAGCGGAGTGGGCTGTCCGGAGGTGGGACTTGCGCTCACTATGCCTACAGCCGGCGCCCTGAATGTGGACTACCATATGTATGGATCAGAGGCTGTTGCAGAGACTGCAAGACCTGGATATTACGGATGCGAACTGGTCGCATACGGCATCAAGGCCGAGGCCAGCGCCACCACCCGCACATCCATCGAGCGTTACACCTTCCCTGAAGGTCAGGGCAACATCCTCGTCAACTTCGGCGACGGCCTCACCAACGAGAGCGGAGCCTGGCTCCGCAAGATCAGCGAGACCGAGATCGAAGGAATGAGGCTCGCCGGCACATTCTGCTACAATCCGCAGGCTGTGTTCCCTGTCTATTTCGCCATCCGCATCAACAAGGTCCCTTCGAAGGGAGGCTTCTGGAAGAAGCAGCCGCTTCTCACCGGAGTGGAGGCAGAGTGGACACCGGACGACGGCACATACAAGATCTATCAGCGTTACGGCCGTGAGATCGCCGGCGACGAGATCGGATACTGGTTCTCTTTCGAGACTGCTGAGGGCGAGGCTGTGGAACTCCAGATGGGAGTTTCGTTCGTCAGCTGCGAGAACGCGTGGGAGAATCTTGAGGCTGAGCAGGCACGTCTTCAGCCGGGAGTCTCGAACTTCGAGGCCATACGTGCGGAAGCAGAGGCTGCCTGGGAGGCAGATCTCGGACGCATCAAGGTGGAGGGCGGCTCAGAGCGCGACAAGGAAGTGTTCTACTCTGCTCTTTACCACGCTCTCATCCACCCTAGCATCCTCAACGACGTAAACGGAGAGTACCCTCTTATGGAGAACGACGGCGTAGGCCGCGTACCTTCGGGACAGAACCGCTACAGCGTGTTCTCGTTGTGGGACACATACCGCAACCTTCATCAGCTGATGACCCTCGTATATCCTGAAAGACAGATGGATATGGTCCGCTCTATGATCGACATCTATAGGGAATGGGGCTGGATGCCTAAGTGGGAACTCTTTGGCCGTGAGACATTTACAATGGAGGGAGACCCTTCGATTCCGGTGATCGCAGACACCTGGCTCAAAGGCCTCCGCGACTTCGACATCGAGACTGCATATGCGGCATTCGTGAAGTCGGCCACTACTCCGAGCGCAGACAACCTTATGCGTCCGGACATCGACCCATACCTTGAGAAGGGCTATGTCCCTCTCGGCTTCTACTCGGCTGACGCTTCGGGAGACAACTCTGTGTCACACGCTCTCGAGTACTACATCGCAGACTATGCGCTGTCGCTTCTCGCCGCCGACCTCGGCTACGCCGATGACGCCGCGAAGTTCCGCGCCCAGTCTCTCCAGTACAAACACTACTACTGTCCGACATTCGGCACGCTCAGACCTCTGAACGCAGACGGCACATTCCTTGAGCCGTTCAACCCGCGTCAGGGCGAGAACTTCGAGCCGGTACCTGGATTCCACGAAGGAAGCGCCTGGAACTACACCTTCTACGTCCCTCACGATGTGCTCGGCCTCGCCAAGCTTATGGGAGGACGCAAGGCGTTCGTGAACAAGCTCCAGAAGGTATTCGACGAGGGCCTCTACGATCCAGCGAACGAGCCGGACATTGCATACCCATACCTCTTCAGCTACTTCAAGGGAGAAGAGTGGAGAACCGCCAAGATCGTTTCCGAGCTTCTTGACAAGCACTACACCACCCGTCCGGACGGAATTCCGGGCAACGACGACACCGGTACGATGTCGGCGTGGGCCGTGTTCTCTATGATGGGCTTCTATCCTGACTGCCCTGGCGCTCCTTCATACACCCTTACCGTTCCGCGCTTCGACCGTGTCGAGATCACCCTCGACCCGGCCTTCTGCAACGGCAACGACAAACTCGTCATCACCAAGACAGCAAAGATGAAGGGCAGAATCAGCCACAAAGACCTCGTCAGCGGTCGTATGCCGTGGCGCTGATTCGCCTGAGAATCAGCAACTTACACAACCCTCCTGCTCCCCTCAGACGGCAGGAGCTTTACACAAAACATTGACAATCAAACAATTATGCGCCACATAAAATTATTACTCGCAGCATTGATCCTGGCAGGATGTTCAGCCCAGAGCAATGTTGACAACTTCACGGAACTTGTAGATATGAAGATCGGAACAGGCGGACACGGACACGTGTTCGTGGGAGCGAACGTTCCTTTCGGTCTCGTTCAGCTCGGACCGACCAGCATCCCGCAGGAGTGGGACTGGTGCTCGGGCTATCACCACAGCGACTCGACTGTGATCGGATTCTCGCATACCCACCTCAGCGGTACCGGCATCGGTGACCTCTTCGACATCACAGTGATGCCAGTAACAGGAGAGGACCTCACTTTCGCCCGCGGTACAGAGGACGACCAGGCGAGCGGTCTCTGGTCATATGCAGACCGCACAAAGGAGGTTGCGAAGCCAGGTTACTACAGCGTTCCGCTTACACGTTACGGAATCACAGCCGAGCTTACAGCCACCAACCGCGTAGGTCTCCACAGATATACCTTCCCTCAGTCAGAGGATGCAGGCATCGTGATCGACCTCCTCAACGGAGGCTGCTGGGACAGACCGGTAGAGACATACATCGAGGCCTGCGGAGACAATGCAGTGAAGGGTTACCGCTATTCAAGCGGATGGGCCAACGCTCAGAGAATCTACTTCTATGCGGAGTTCTCGAAGCCGTTCAGCGATCTTCACATACACAGCGTGAATTATATGCCTCTTTACGCAAAGGCGGACTTCGACACAGAGAAGGGTGAGCAGATCCTTATGAAGGTCGCTCTTTCACCTGTAAGTATGGAGGGCGCATATGCAAATATGCAGGCTGAACTCCAGGGCTGGGACTTCGAGGCAACTGCAAAGGCTGCTGACAAGGCGTGGAACGAGGAACTCTCGAAGATCAGCGTGAAGAGCGCCGACAAGACAGACCTCAAGGTGTTCTACACCGCACTCTACCACGCTATGATCGCTCCTGCGACATTCTGCGACGTGGACGGAAGCTACAGAGGCGCTGACGGAGAGATCTACGGCGACCCTGGCTACAGCACATACACAACTTTCTCACTCTGGGACACTTACAGAGCGGCTATGCCTCTCTACAGCATCTTCCAGACTGAGCGTTACACTGACTTCATCAACACTATGCTTGCCATCTACAAGGAGCAGGGCAAGCTTCCTGTATGGCATCTCCACGGATGCGAGACCGACTGTATGGTCGGCAACCCTGGCATTCCGCCGGTGGCTGACGCGATCGTGAAGGGTCTCGAGGGCTTCGACTACGAACTCGCGTTCGAGGCTATGAAAGCATCCGCTCTCAGACCTGACAGAGGCCAGGAGCATAGAATGAAATACGGCTACATCCCTTGCGACCTCTTCGGAGAGTCTGTCGCTTACGACCTCGAGTATGCTCTTGCAGACGGCGCTCTTGCAAACGCAGCCAAGGTTCTCGGCAAGGAGGCTGACTACCAGCACTTCCTCAACAGAAGCAAGTCATATGTAAGCCTGTTTGACCAGGAACTCAGATTCCTCAGAGGCAAGGACAGCAAGGGCAGATTCCGCAAGGAATACAGCCCGTTCGCTTCGACTCACCGTGCTGACGACTACTGCGAGGGCAACGGCTGGCAGTACACCTGGCTTGTACCTCACGACTTCAGAGGTCTCGTAAGCTGCTTCGGCACAAAGGAGGCCTTACTCGGCAAGCTCGACTCCCTCTTCACAGTGTCTTCTGTAATCGAGGGCGCAGAGACTTCACCTGACATCTCAGGTCTCATCGGCCAGTATGCACACGGCAACGAGCCAAGCCACCACATCCTCTATTTCTACACTATGGCAGGTCAGCCTTGGAAGACTGCAGACAAGGTGCGCGAGGTGCTCAGCACACTCTACAGCGCAAATCCTGACGGACTTTCAGGCAACGAGGACGTAGGCCAGATGTCATCTTGGTACATCCTCTCGTCACTCGGATTCTACGAGGTGGAGCCTGCATCGGGCCGCTACTGGTTCGGTACTCCTCTCTTTGACAGCGCTGAAATCCAGGTTGCAGGAGGCACATTCAAGGTGGTTGCTGAGAACAACAGCAAGGAGAACCGCTACATCCAGAGCATCACCCTCAACGGAAAGGCATATACAAAGGGCTATATCGAGCATAAGGACATCGCCGCAGGCGGAGAGCTCGTCCTCAGGATGGGCTCGGAGCCGAAGGTATGGTACTGCGCAAACGAGCCTGAGGAATATATGGACCAGCGTCCCCTTCCCGAGGACCGTCTCTTCGTGTCCGAGGCAGTGGAGGCTGAGATCGAGAAGGTTACAGCAATGCTCGAGAACCCACGTCTGAAGTGGATGTTCGCAAACTGCTACCCTAACACTCTCGACACTACTGTCCACCCTGTGGAGAGCAAGGACGGACAGCCTGACACATTCGTATATACAGGCGACATCCCTGCTATGTGGCTCCGCGACTCAGGTGCACAGGTGTGGCCATACGTCCGCTATGTGAACGAGGACGCGGCTCTCAAGGAAATGATCGCCGGCGTGATCAACAGACAGTTCAAATGCATCTGCATCGACCCATATGCCAACGCATTCAACGTAGAGCCGGTAGGCGCAGCAAACAGCACCGACTGGCCGGAGGCGAATCCGTATGTGTTCGAGCGCAAATGGGAAATCGACTCTCACTGCTACCCTATCCGTCTTGCCTACGAATACTGGAAGACCAGCGGAGACGCATCTGTGTTCGGAGACATCTGGAAGGAGGCTATGGGCAAGATCCTGGCTACACTCAAGGAGCAGCAGCGCAAGGAGGGGCACGGCAGCTATGTGTTCCTTCGCACAACCGACAGGCAGCTCGATACCAAGTGTGTAGTGGGAAGAGGCAACCCTGTGAATCCGGTAGGACTCATCGCATCGTCTTTCCGTCCGTCTGACGACGCTACCACATTCGAGTTCCTCATACCATCCAACTTTATGGCAGTCAGTTCATTGCGCAAGGCTGCCGAGATCCTCACAGAGGTGAACGGCGAGGCCGAGATGGCCAATGAGTGCCTCGCACTCGCTGCGGAAGTGGAGCAGGCTCTCAAGGAGTATGCAGTGGTTGAGCATCCTGAATTCGGAAAGATCTATGCATTCGAGGTGGACGGCTTCGGCAGCAGCTTCCTTATGGATGACGCAAACGTCCCTTCACTTCTCGCTATGAGCTATCTCGGCGACGTTCCTGCGAACGACCCTATCTACAAGAACACAAGAAAGTTCGTATGGAGCGAGGCTAATCCATATTTCCACTGCGGTCCTGCAGGCGAAGGCATCGGCGGTCCGCACATCTGGTCTGAGGTGATCTGGCCTATGAGCATTATGATGAGAGCATTCACATCTGACTGCGACGAAGAGATCCAGCACTGCATCTGCCAGCTTATGACAACAGACGCAGGCACAGGATTTATGCACGAGTCCTTCCACAAGGACAACAGCGAAGTGTTCACTCGCGAGTGGTTCGCTTGGCAGAACACCCTCTTCGGAGAACTCATCCTCAAGGTCATCAACGACGGAAGACTTCACGTACTGAACAGCATCATTTAACTATGAAGAAGATATTTTACATCATCGCAGCCATCGGCATCCTTGCGGGCTGCTGCAGACAGGAGACTGAACTTGTAGACAACCCTGCAGACTATGTCTCTACCCTCGTGGGCTCTCTTTCGGAGCACTCTTTCTCTACAGGAAACACATATCCGGCGATCGCACTCCCTTGGGGTATGAATTTCTGGACTCCGGTAACCGGAACAATGGGTGACGGCTGGGCATACAGATATGACGCCCACCAGATCCGCGGCTTCGAGCAGACACATCAGCCTTCGCCTTGGATCAACGACTACGGCCAGTTCGCCATTATGCCTGTACGCAACGCTGCAAACGTGGATCAGGACGCACGCGCAAGCTGGTTCACTCACCTCAGCGAGACTGCAAGACCATACTACTATCAGGTATATCTCGCAGACCACGACATCAACGTGGAGATCACCCCTACCGACAGAGCCGCATCTATGCTCTTCACCTTCCCTGAGTCAGAGACTTCAGGAGTGGTTGTGGACGCATACAACGAAGGTTCGTTCATCAAGGTGCTTCCTGAGGAGAATGCAGTCGTAGGTTACACTACACGCAACTGCGGCGGCGTTCCCGAAAACTTCCGCAACTGGTTCGTAGTGAAGTTCGACAAGCCTATCGAAGGCTTCACAGTATATGCAGGCCCATCAAAGGCTGTAGCAGGAGCCGAGTTCGAAGGCGACCACGCTCTTGCCTGCGTGACATTCAAGACCGAGCGCGGCGAGAAGGTGAACGCACAGGCTGCTTCATCATTCATCTCTCTCGAGCAGGCCTGGACCAACTTCAAGGAGGTTGAAGGCAAGTCATTCGCAGAGGTGAAGGATGCTGCCAAGACAAGATGGAACGACGTCCTCGGACGCATCCAGGTGGGAGGCGGCAGCGACGACCAGTACCGCACATTCTACTCTTGCCTCTACAGAGCGACCCTCTTCCCTCGCAAGTTCTACGAACTCAACGAGGCTGGCGAGCCTGTACACTACAGCCCTTACAACGGACAGATCTGCGACGGATATCTCTACACCGACACCGGTTTCTGGGATACATTCCGCGCACTCTTCCCTCTCCTTAACCTTGTATATCCTTCTGTAAATGAGGAGATTCAGCTCGGCCTTGCAAACATCGCAAAGGAGAACAGCTTCCTCCCAGAGTGGGCAAGCCCCGGACACAGAGGCTGTATGGTCGGCAACAATTCCGCTTCAGTCGTGGCTGACGCCATTATGAAGGGCATCAGCACACAGGAGCTCGAGACTCTCTACGAGTGCATCGTATACGGCACTGAGCACGTTCACCCTGAGGTCAGCTCTACTGGCCGTCTCGGACACGAATACTACAACTCTATCGGATACATCCCTTACAATGTCGGCATCCACGAGAACGTAGCACGTACTCTCGAGTATGCATACAACGACTGGTGCATCCTCCAGATCGCGAAGAAGCTCGACCGTCCTCAGGAGGAACTCGACAAGTGGGCAGCACGCGCAGGCAACTGGAAGAATGTGTTCGATCCTTCACACAACCTTATGCGTGGCCGCAACCTCGACGGCTCGTTCCAGGAGCCGTTCAGCCCATACAAGTGGGGTGGCGCATTCACAGAGGGCAACAGCTGGCATTACACCTGGTCGGTGTTCCACGATGTGGAAGGTCTGATGGAAGAGATGGGAGGACGCGAGGAGTTCGCGCATATGCTCGACTCTGTATTCGTGGTTCCGCCGATCTACGACGACAGCTACTACGGCTACCGCATCCACGAGATCACCGAGATGCAGGTTGCGAATATGGGCAACTATGCACACGGAAACCAGCCTGCCCAGCATATGATCTACCTCTACAACTGGGCCGGAGAGCCTTGGAAGGCACAGATGTGGGTACGCGAGGTTATGAACAGACTCTACAACGCAAATCCTAACGGATACTGCGGCGACGAGGACAACGGCCAGACATCTGCCTGGTATGTGTTCTCTGCTCTCGGCTTCTACCCTGTATGTCCTGCATCTGACGAGTACGTTGTGGGAACACCTCTCTTCAAGAAGGCAGTAGTGAACTTCGAGAACGGCAAGAAACTCGAGATCAACGCAGCCAACCTTACTGACAAGGACGCTCTTCTTGATACTTACATCCACGATATGAAGGTGGACGGACGCAACTGGAGCCACAACTACCTCAGACATTCAGAACTCGTGGACGGTGCGAAGATCGATTTCGCTATGGACTGCGAGCCTTCGTTCGGCAGAGGTACAAAGGAGGAGGACAGACCTTACTCTTTCAGCAGAGAATAATTTCCATAACCGCACTAAGACTTATAATGATTAACTACAAAACTGATCCACGTATCATCCTGACACTCGATACAGGTGGTACCAATATGGTATTCGGAGCGATGCAGAGGGGCGAATTCATCGTTGAGCCCCTCACGCTTCCGGCTTATGCGGATGACCTCGACAAGTGTCTCAACACTATGGTGGAGGGATTCCGTGCCATCATCGACCAGCTCGACGAAAGACCTGCAGCCATCAGCTTCGCTTTCCCTGGCCCTGCAGACTACCCTAACGGCATCATCGGCGGACAGCTCCTGAACTTCCCTGCATTCAGAGAGGGAGTGGCCCTCGGACCATATCTCAAGAAGAAGTTCAGTATGCCTGTCTACATCAACAACGACGGAGACCTCTTCGCCTATGGAGAGGCGCTCGGTGGTCTGTTGCCGGAGACAAACGAGATGCTCGACGAGCGCGGCAGCCGCAAGCAGTACAAGAACCTGCTCGGCTTCACCCTCGGTACCGGACTCGGAGTGGGAATGGTCGTGAACGGACAGCTGAACCGCGGAGACAACTCCTGCATCGAGATGTTCAGCATTCCGTACCCAGGCCATCCGGGCGTATTCGCAGAGGAAGGCGTGTCGATCAGAGCAGCAAAGAGAATATATGGAGAGCTCTCCGGCAATCCGGAGCACGGACTTGAGCCTAAGGACATCTTCGAGGTGGCTGAAGGCCTGAAGGAAGGCGACCTGGAGGCTGCAAAGGGCACATTCGCACAGATGGGTGCCACCCTTGGAGAGGTCATCGCAATGACTGTTTCCATCACCGACGGTCTCGTCGTGATCGGAGGAGGACTTGCGGGAGCATACAAGTATATGAAGGACGCTATGTTCGAGGCTATCAGAGGCAAGGCATACAGACTCAACGGCGAGGCTATCGACAAGCTCGCTTCAAAGGTGTACGACCTTGACGATCCGGATCAGTGCAGACAGTTCATCAAGGGTGAGCAGAGACAGATCAAGATCTACAACAGCGAGATCGAGGTCTCATATGATCCTCAGAAACGCATCGGCATCGCGCTCTCGAAGCTCGGAGCCAACAAGGCCGTTTCACTCGGAGCCTACACCTTCGCCCTTCATCAGCTCAGCAGATAATACTGAAATCGCGAGGACAATAGTGATAGCTCCCTCAAAGGGGCGCCAGCTATTTTGCTGAAACACAGCAGATTATAACCTTGAGGGTCGGATATTTTACCCGACCCTCAATTATATAAACCACTAATAATCAAACAATTAAATGAAGCCTATGAAGAGTGCAATTCAGAAACACTCTTTGAACATCATCAACAGCGACACAACCATCAAGTTCTCAAAGCTGGGCAAGAAAGCGGGATCTGTAGGTTCATGCATGCTCAGCCGAAGCAAACTTCTTGGATTGATATAAAACTTCGGTCCTACTCGGACTGGTCAGCAAAAGGTCTGACAATGTCATGATTGTCAGACCTTTTATTTTAATTTATAAATTAGCTATGTTCTGATCCAGCCATTCGAGTTTGTCCTCATATGCTTTTATCATACGCTGGACAGCATCGTCGAATGTAAGTGTCTCGTCACCGTTTACAAGACCCTGTCCGCCTTCCGGCGTAATAGGCCACATCTCATGGTTCATAGACTCTGAACTCTTGATACGAGCCGCCTCTGACTCGATATATGCAGGAATCTCTCTGAAACCCGCCTCAAGAGCGCTCCATCTTTCCTTAACACGCTCTCTAAACTTTGCATCTTGGAAAAGTCTGCCATAATACATCTTATCCTTGATGATGTAGTTCTTATGAGGCTTGAAGGTCTCCCAGTCGAAATCCCACACTGGTCCCATAGTAAGTTTGCCGCCTGTGTTTCTATGCATATAAGAGCTCTTAGGATGCTTTGGTTCAGCATTTCCTGTAATTTCATGGACAAGCCACCAATCAATGAATGAATCCACATTGAGATACTCGGTGTATTCGCGATCGGCAAACCTGCTGTTGATATATAAAGATGCCTCCATATTGTTCACATAGTCCTGCATGAATGCAAACTGATCTTCATTGACCTCATCAGGATCCTTGAACATATACGGCATATTATAGTACTGCGAACGGAACTTATAGTCCTCATCAAAATAACTGTCAAGTTCGAACATATATCCGCTATCGACATCGTCATCCTCAAGTTCATCGATATTCACCCTGTTCTTATCTATCTTGATGTGCTCGCACAGATAGTAGTTGCCTAGGAACTCTCCGTTAAGGAAAACCTCTACGAACTCGCCATGCGGAGTCCACGCAAGACCTGTCTTCATCGCAATTGCAAACGAAATCCTGTTTCTCAGGAGAGTACGGTCCATCCAGTTTGCAAGGAGCACCCATCTCTTGTGCTTCGGCATTCCGAGGATCTCTGCCTTGCTGTCGAGCTTGAACGCATATGGCTTCTTAGGGTAATGCCATGTACTGTTTCCGCGGCCTCGCATTCCTGTAGTTCCCTCATAATCTACCGTCCAGTCTGAATTATAAAGGACGATCTCTGTTCCAGATAGCCAGTCAGAATGCTTGTCAGGCACTTCTGCACCACCTGGAGTATTGATGAAGAGGACCGGAAGACCGGAATAAGTTACGTTTACTACATACTCCTTCTCTGTACCATCCGCCGATACGACCTTGTAGGTAACAGGAGAAGAGAAGTCGTTTACTGTCTCACCACTCACCTGCTCCACGCCATTGACATAGACCTTATATCCTGTAGTCTCGTACGACATCACAAGATCAGAACTGCTGATAAGCGGAGACTTCACACTGAACACACCGTCCTTATAATCAAGGACGAAGTCCTCAAATACACCTGTCTGATTTGCCTCCTTGGTAAATGTCATACTGATCATATCAGTGCCGGTCATACGCAGAGCAAAAGGTTCCGAATTGACAGTCACAGACTTGCCATCATTATCGTTATACTGGAGAGAAAGGATAGCCTTATCTGAGTAACTGGCACTCTTACCTGAATCCTTGATCTTCGCAGTATATTTACCTTCTTCATTCTTCAACACCTGCGTCATCTTGTAGTTCACCGGCTCTGCAGCATCACACGGGCCTTCAGCTGTCTCCACCACCTTAAGGCTGATCTGACATTCCGGAACACCTACAGTGTAATCGAATTCGAAATCTGCCGGAGTCACCTCAAACTGCAGGTCTGCAACAAATGCCTCAGAAAGAGCGACATCAGATGTGGTGACTGCAATAACGACATTTACAGGAACTGGTTCTGGAGTCGGTTCTGTGCCTGTGCCTGTCCCAGGTCCTGGACCTGGTTCTGGAGTCGGCTCCGGCTTCTCCGTACATGCGATCAACAAATGCACGAGAGCCATAAATAGAATTAGAAGTTTTCGCATATTGTATAAAGATATTAAATAGCTTCAGATCAAGGAGTTACAGAAAAAGGAGTTCATTTCTGAACTGCCTTTGTGCTCCCATTGGGGCTGCAAAGGTAGATTTTTTTTGAAGTTTTACCAAGTTGTTGTTCAATTCAGAAAAACATTTATTTGGTTTCACATACAAAACAGTTTCCCTATGAATTCTACGTCTTAGCCAAAAGCCAATTCACGTTGCAAATTAATTTCACGAATATCAATATCTCTACAGGGTTTTCGATATAATACGATATTTGTATGATTTTTTTCAATATTTGTTGGAATCGGGGTATTCAACTCTGTATTCATCAACAGATTAGCACTTACTGCATCGGAATTTAAAACACATAAAGCAATATAATTATTACTTTGAGTTCCTGGTTTACTGGAATAGTTACGCGCAGCCAGAACACAGTAGTGGCAGACCGCAATATTTTCGTATCCTCACCTGCGTGGGGATACGATTTTTATTTTAGGACTACAATCCTACCAGGCTATTGAACAACGGAACGATCACTGCCGTAAGGATTCCCATCAGGGCTATTGAAAGGCCGCTTATCGCTCCTTCAACCGCCCCCATTTCTATAGCTCTGGCCGTACCCAGTCCATGTGAGGAGCAGCCCATTGCCAGGCCTTTAGCTACAGGATCCTTGATGCCGAAAAGCTTCAGCGCGAGAGGACCTACAAGCGCACCGATGAACCCTGAGATTATAACTGAGACTGCTGCAAGAGAAACATCACCACCCGCCGATCTGGTAATATCCATAGCTATCGGTGTCGTAACCGATTTCGCTTCGAGAGCCTTGACAAAAAACTCATCCAATCCAAGAACCGGACACAGCAGATATACAGAAACAACTCCTATAATGCTGCCAGCCACTACGGCAGACATGATACCAGCAATATTTTCCCTGATTGTCTGTCTGTGCCTGTACAGAAGGTATCCGAGTGAGACGACGCTCGGTCCTAACATGAAGTCGATGACAGAATTTGACTGGATATAGAATTCAGGAGATATGTCAAACAACTTGATTACTGCGATGATTACCGGTATGCTGATGACAAAGGGATGAAGAAGAGCAATGCCGGACTTTCTCCTGAGCCATACGCCGAGAAGATATGCTCC
>JAFYWC010000078.1 GCA_017546585.1 Bacteroidales bacterium | reverse complement strand
GCTTTGGTAAATGTACCTGTACTTGCTACACCACTTACCCATACATTTAAGCAATTAGGTGCCGATATATCCGTTGCCAACATCGTAATATTATCCAACTTTTTACAATCATTGAACATATAGCTGTAGCAACGTTTTACCAATGTTGTTGCCGGAAGTATAGGAGCAGTAGTCAGACCGTCGCTCTCATAGAACATCTCCGCGTAGCAACCTTCTGCCAATGTTGTTGCCGGAAGTTCGGGGGCAGTAGTCAGACCGTCGCAATTACGGAACATCCCATTGTAGCATTCCTTAGCTAATGTTGTTGCCGGAAGTTCGGGGGCGGCTGTCAGCCCATCGCAATCCCAGAACATATAGCCGTAGCAAGCTTCTGCCATTGTAGTTGCCGGAAGTTCGGGGGCAGTAGTCAGACTTGTGCAACTCTGGAACATTTGATAGTAGCATTCCTTAGCCAATGTTGTTGCCGGAAGTTTAGGAGCAGTAGTCAGACCGGCGCAATGATAGAACATAGCTCTGTAGCAACCTTCTGTCAATGTTGTTGCCGGAAGTTCGGGGGCAGTAGTCAGACCGGCGCATTTAAGGAATATCCCGTGGTAGCAATAATCTGCCAGTGTTGTTGCCGGTAGTTCGGGGGCAGTAGTCAGACCGGTGCAATTAGAGAACATATAGCTGTAGCAATCCGTCGCCAATGTTGTTGCCGGTAGTTCGGGGGCAGTAGTCAGACTTGCGCACTCTTTAAATAAATAGCAGAATCTGGCATTGGCGGTAGATACGGTAACGTAGTTATCATAATCGATCAAGGTGCGGATATCGCCCGAGCAAGTAACCTTCACCTTACTGTCGCCAAAAGAGATGAATGCATATTTGTATTTAGTAGAAGCAGTACCCCCGCTGCTCTTGCCACGAAGTCGCAGGGCTCCATTGTCGCCACCAAAGGTAATTTCGGTACCGACATCCAGTTTTGTCCATACACCACCGTTCAGGGAGTATTGTATAGATTCGTCTAATGTATAAGATTGATAGGTAGATACTTTGAACGTCTGAGGTTGATCTGCCGTGAAGGTCAGATAAGGACGTGCATCCAGCGCATAGCTCTTGCCAGCTATAGTACCGTTGGGATGAACCTCTTTGCTGAACGTGTAATCCACAGGGGTGTAGCCACCATCAACGCTCACGGTAGCGCCCTCAGCAAAAGTACCATAGAGGTAGGCATTACCATACTCATTGGCGGAGATGTGGTAGTAATACGTTTTCGGCTGACTCATTCCGGCCGGAATGAACTTGGTAACGCTTACGTGCAGTTGACTCCCTGCTTTTGCAGCGATGCGCAAGCGAGAGTAGGTACGTCCGCCAAACGAGATGTTTATACTTGTGCCGTCGGCCGAGAGGTAGCAGCTGCCCCATAAATATTCAGTGGTGCCGAACTCATCAGCTGTTACGAACATTCCACCCGAAACCTCACAGATAGGCGAATACAAGGCACTGATTTCAGGAGTCTCGCCTTCAAGATACTTAAAGGTGACACCTTCGGGAAGCATCCACTGTGATTCGGTATATCTAAGAGCTGCTGACTGCACGCCATATTTGGGAGAATCAAAGATCATCAGGATCTCATCGCCCTCCTCCCATTCTGTCTTGCCGTCTTCAGGGGTACCGATGGTGCGGGTCTGCGGGTCATCATACGCAGGGAAATCACTTACCACGAACTCCATGCCTTTAACAACCTTCGGAGCATCTGGTTCAAACATCTCCTCCTGGCTGCACGATGCCATTGCTACTAAGGCAACGGCCATTGCTATATATTGAAATATCTTCTTCATAACGTATTAGTTTAAGTCTTCCTCACTATCTGACCAACCGCCCCAAGGTGCGTCGGTATTTACAATCTCCACAGTCACCTTATCCTTACCCACCTTTACCTTGAAGGTATAGGCATATCCACCTTCGAAGAATGAGATTTCAGGGGTAGGATTTACTGCGGCCTCAAAGTATCGGTTGTCGCTGGTGGTGATGCCCATCGTCACGCCAGATGTATAGTTATACGGAAGCACAAGTGCCTCATAGCGACTGCCGTCAGGAGTCAGCTGTTTTGGGGTGATGTCTGCAACGGATTCACCTAACTCAACATCAGATGTAGGAAGAATCCATGTACCCTTGTCGTGGATGTCGAGCAATTGGATATTCTGCACCGGATTCTCGTCGTATTCAGTGCCCCAAGTAACCTGCAACTGTACCTTGGCAAGCAGGCGCTGCATCTCCAGATCGATCTTAGAAGCGGTTATATCGCGATAATCGGCATAGAAATACTCCGTACATTCGGTTTGCGACTGGTCTGCAGGAGTGCTGACAGCCAGCTTGTTGCCGTCCGTCAGATCCTTACTATATGGTATATATGCACCTATCTGCTGCGAAGATTTGATGCCTTCATAAAGGACAGTATATATAGGATACCAATCCGTACCGTTATGTTCAGTCCTTACATTCTGGCCGTTGTACTTATCTGCCGAGCCTCCTCTGATGAATACACCCATATAGACAGGCTCATCAAATTTTCCTATAATCACTCCATCGTATATGGCGCGAGACATCAGCTCCGCCACACCGGCCGACTGGATGGTGATGGGATCGTCCTTTGCGGGAACTTGTGAGGTGACATCATCCTGCGTACAGGCCACCATGCCGAGGACTAGTGC
>JAFYWC010000077.1 GCA_017546585.1 Bacteroidales bacterium | reverse complement strand
TGAATCTTAACTGCGAATTTTATGAAACAGAATTACCTTCTTCCCCATGGCTTCAAGCGTGTAGGTCTGATCATGCTTGTGCCTTTCCTTACTGCCTGTATCTGGCTTCTGTGCGGTCCATGCGAGGGCGACTGGTTCTTAGTTGACGTGCCGGCTCTCTTTACGCTTGATATTGCCAGCACAAGCGAATGGTTCGGTATGACAGCGACTGACCCTGTGAACGAGATCTGTATGCTTGGCCTGCTGGTGTCACTGGTGTTTATAGCCTTGTCTAGAGAGAAGGACGAGGACGAGATGACTGCGGTAGTGAGAATGCAGTCGTTTGTCTGGAGCTTCTGGTGCACAGCTGTACTGATGCTGGTTGCCATTCTCTTCGTCTATGATCTGGCATTTATGTACTTTGCGTTCGCATCTGTGTTCGTATGCTTCATTATGTATATCTGCAAGTTCAATTACGAAATGATAAAGATCAGGAGGACTGATAAGGAGGGAAATGCATGAAGAACACGGTAAAGGTAGAAAGGGCTATACAGAATATAACCCAGCAGGAACTGGCAGACGCAGTCGGCGTATCAAGGCAGACGATCAACTTCATAGAGACAGGTCGTTATATGCCTTCGACTATCGTCGCCCTTAAGATTGCTAGACACTTCGGCAAGCATGCAGACGAAATCTTCCAGCTCGAAGAAAACGATTAAGCGAACTTTACAATAGACTATAAATCCCAGTCGGAGCATGATGCCTCTGACTGGGATACTTACATTTAATTAGTGCTATAGATGTTGCCTTGATGCGTCTTATTCTGAAATAAACTGTTTAAGGTCATAGCACATCAGTACGGTTTCATCATTTTCTTCTGGTGTAACCAAAATCTTGAATCCGCATTTCTCATAGAATCCTTGTGCAGTCCGGAGCGCATCACCTGTGATATATCGGCATCCGGTCTTGTTGTCGTGGGTAAACCATTCTTTTAGCAAGGAAAGTATCTGTTTACCCCATCTTTGTCCTTGATATTTCTTGGATACGGCGAGACGGCCAACTTTGACTGAAGGGTGAGAACTGCGTCTTTTGATATTAGGAAGTTGACGAGAAAGTCTATTCTATGCATTGGTGTCGGTGATGTCTCGTTCTATCTTGTCGTTCAAAAGACTGAAATATGCGATTGTCTCGTCCGCGTCTAAATCTTCAATCAGATAAGTTACAATACGAAGTTTGCTATGGATGCGAAGAAACTATATGCTTTCTTGGCATCGTCTTTTTCTTTCTGAGATGCAGGCACGACCTCATGTGCAGCCTCTGCGAAGCGAGTTGCATCCTCTCCTGTAAGTACAGGCGTTTCTTTAATAGGTTTTGCCATAATGTGTTTTGTTTTAATTCATTGGCAAATATATCAAGAATCGTGAAAGCGACAAAATTATTCGTATTTGTTACTTTCCGTTACAAGAAAACTATTAACCCAGCCAGATGATTGTCAAACTCTGGCTGGGTTAATTAACTAGCATATCAGCTATCGCTTGATATCTTTGGGCTCTGCCTCTGAAACGTTCATCGGAATGGCCAAATAGATTACCTGCATTTCTGCATCTGAAAGGTCAGCGAGAGGTTTTCCGAATACTTCTGACGAGAGTTCCTCGCGAAGTTCGTTGTATGCAGTGGTAATGCATTCCATCGCTTTCGTATATCCTTCATATGAAGTACCTCTGTCGATTTGTAAAGAAATCATAGCATTGCTTACTCTGAACTGTCTGGTCGAGCCGTCCGGCATTGTGATGTCCTTCATTTCGTGATCAGGCAGAGTAACTTTACCCTCAGGATTCGCAATGTGATTCTTCAGGATTTCCACATCAAATTCCGATGCATCGCACAAATAATGCTCGTGAGCCCTGAAAGACCTGTCAGTCGCCAACAGCACCTTATCTTGTGCATTGATCTTAAAGCTGATCAGATTCCTTCTGCTTACATCAGTAGCCCATTCTTCAGGAGTAATGAAACGAGGCTCATCTGACTTCTCCTCTGTGGTCGCGACTGCCGGTGGCATACGCTTCTCAATTGCACTATCGTCAGTCTCATATCTGACTTTCAATGCACGCGCATTTCGCAGCTGCTCCTTGATGTCTGTTATGACTCCCATAGGGACGCTGTCTTGTGCTTTTATGTGAACCACAGCCTGATGCATAGGAGTACCTGCAAAGAACTCTTCTACGAGCTTTCCAATATCTTCTTTATGAGCCAACTTTCCGTTGCAGATGATGAAGTACTCTTCGCCAGGTTTCGGATTCTTTATTCCCTCAGCAACGTCAATTATAAAAGGCCCTTTTACCGGCTTGTCGGACGTGAAGAGTGGGGAAGGGTCAGTAGGGTTGCCATTATGACGTACTTCAAAATGTAGATGTGAGCCTGTTGCACGTCCAGTCGAGCCTGCGAATCCTACCAATTGTCCTTTATAGACTTTACCACCGCCGGTAACAGTCAGATCGGAATGATCTGCAGCAGTTGAGATCGCGCTGACCTTATCAACTTTTACATTAGGGCCTTCAAAACTGATTTCTGTATAAATATACACATTAGATAGATGCGCATACCTTGTTTCATAGCCGTCAGCATGCTTCAATGTCAGCATAAGTCCGTTGCTGTCATCGCGGGTGATTGCCGAAACCTCGCCATCAGCGGCGGCATAAACCGGGTCGCCTTCATTAAGGACATAATCAATTCCAGTGTGAGATCGTCCCGCACCGGCAGCTTTGAATTCATTGCTTACGGTCGCGTCGCAAGGAGGGCACATATCGATATATGTAGCTTCCGTGCCATTTGTCAAGTCTGATGAAACTTCATTGGTCATCTCTGCCTGCTTTGTTCCGCAGCCGAAGGCAAAGAAAGTTGCTGCAATTACGGGGAGTGTGGCAGCCAGCCTGAGCCAGGCCCCTTTGCCACGATGTGATTGAGTCATCATAATGAATCTTTGTTTTGTCAATGAATGATTCAACCCACAGGTAATATCCGGATTATAACCAAAGAGTTGTTTGAATATGGTTGTTCTATAAGTTTTCAGATTCCAGCCTTCATCCAGCACAT
>JAFYWC010000076.1 GCA_017546585.1 Bacteroidales bacterium | reverse complement strand
TGATGCTGCTGAGAAGGAGCGTATCGACAAGATCAACAACGCTGACGGTATGTGCTTCCAGACTGAGAAGAACCTCAAGGAGTACGGCGACAAGATTCCTGCTGAGAAGAAGACAGCTATCGAGGAGGCCAAGAACAAGCTCCAGGATGCAGTGAAGGCTCAGAACATCGCTGACATCGAGAAGTACAACGCAGAGCTCGAGGCCGCTTGGCACGCAGCTTCTGAGGATATGGCAAAGGCAGCTCAGGCTGGCCAGGCAGGTCCTCAGGGTCCTTTCCAGGGTCAGGCAGGTCCACAGGGCGGCGCTGACGACCAGGGCGTTGACGAGCAGTAAACGACATTTTACATAAAACAGAAAAGTCCAGCTGATTTCCCGGCTGGACTTTTTGTTTGGTGCAGGTTTTGGATTGTCAGGGTGAAACGGACTTGACAATACCGATTATGACGACTGCGATAATCTGTATCTTCATTGCGGGCTATATTATGGTCGCAATGGAAAATGTAACCAGAATCAACAGAACCGCCGTAGCCCTTATGATGGCAGTTCTATGCTGGACATTGTTCTATATAGGTTTCGGAGCCTCTCCCGAGAATATCAGCACCTTTACGAGAACGCTGGGAGAGACTTCCGAAATCTTGTTTTTTCTATTGGGAGCTATGGTGATAGTCGAAGTGGTCGACACCAACGGAGGCTTCAGTTTCGTAAGGGAGAAGCTGGTCTCGAAAACGAAAGTTGCATTGCTGTGGAAGCTGACGCTGATCACATTCTTCCTGTCAGCGGTTCTGGACAATATGACCACAGCCATTGTGATGACGATGGTTACTGACAAGCTGGTCAATGACAGAAGAGACAAGCTCTTCTATGTATCGATGATCATTGTCGCGGCCAACAGCGGAGGCGCATTCTCCCCTATCGGAGATGTCACTACTATAATGCTGTGGGTCAAGGGCAACATCAGCACGTTCGGAGTGATGAAGTCCCTGTTCCTTCCGGCACTCGTATCTGTCATAGTGCCGGCTGTCATACTAAGTTTCTTTCTTAAGGGCAAACTCGGCAGAAAGGAAGTCAACGGCAACTATCACAGCCTTACAGACGTGGAGATAAGTTCCGGAGAAAAGGTGGCGGTATTCTGCGTAGGAGTAGGAGGCCTCCTGCTTGTGCCGGTGTTCAGATTTGTTACCGACCTACCGCCTTTTATGGGCATACTGCTGATTCTGGCCGTACTTTGGGTAGTGACAGAATTCATTTTCAAGCAGAAGAAATACCAGGACATCCCTCAAGGACATCTGCCCGACGTCTCTGCCCTGCTGCACAAGATCGATCTTAGCACGATATTGTTCTTTCTTGGCATACTCACGACTGTAGCTGCCGTATCGGAGACAGGAGCGCTCAAGGCATTGGGCACAACACTTGACAAGACATTCAACAGCAACCCATACATCATTACAGGAATAATAGGCATTCTCTCTGCGATCATCGACAACGTACCGCTTGTAGCAAGCTGTATGGGAATGTATGATGTAGCTATGGTGCAGGATACAATGACAGCTGCCGGAAACGTGGCTGTCTATGGAATAGACGGTACGTTCTGGCAGCTGCTTGCTTACAGTGCAGGCACAGGAGGCAGTATGCTGATCATCGGATCGGCGGCGGGCGTCGTCGTGATGGGACTTCA
>JAFYWC010000075.1 GCA_017546585.1 Bacteroidales bacterium | reverse complement strand
GTAAGCATCCGATAAAGTACACTAACAATAATGGCTGCAACTCATTCTTTAGAGTATGCAGCCATTGCTATTGTTGCTGTTGTAACAGTTATTGCTTTTTCCACTTATGCGGCAAGAGCTGCAGCAACCCTTCATACGACTCTTTCTGCAAATATGGCATCCTTGCAATGACATCATTCAGGTAATCTCTAGGATTCACCTCATGTGCCTTGCAGGTGGCAAGCAGCGAACAGATGACACTCATGCTTACGGCAGCTTCATGATTGCCGCAGAACAGGTAGTTCTTTCTTCCCAATGTAATGGGGCGGATTGCATTTTCCGCCAGGTTGTTGTCGATACGTATCCTGCCGTCCTCCAGATAGCGCATCATGTTGCCCCAACGGGTATAGGCATAGGTTACGGCTTTTCCTATCTGGGAGGCGGGGCTGTATTTTATCCCTTCCGTTTCCATCCACAGTTTCAACGCTTCCATAACAGGCTTGGCCTTTTCCCGGCGTTCTTCCTTTCTCTGCTCGGCGGTCAGTTCTCTTTCATCACAATCATGTTCTATGCGATAGAGCAGTTGGATTTCCTTCAGTGCATGCTCTGCCATCTCCCTGTTTTCCTGCAGTGCCTGCTCAAAATGCCGGCGTATGTGTGCCATGCAGTTGACGATGAGCACGTCGGGGCGGGTCTTGAAAGCGGATTCATACCCCTCAAAACCGTCACACTGGAAGTAGCCTTTGTAACCTTTGGTCAGATTCTCTATTACCGTACCGCTCCGGGAACCGTTGTTGTAATGGAAGAGCACCAGCCGTTGTTCCACCTCCCTGACCATCCACAGATATTCCTTATTGGTCTTGTGGGATACCTTATCAAGTACAGGAACTGTCGTTTCGTCCCCTTGCAGATAATCGGACTTCATGATTTCCGTCTTGAGTACCTCATACAGCGGCTTGAGCAGTTCCACTGCCGGCTTGAACCAGCCGTCTATAGTGCTTTCACTCGCCTTGAAGCCAAGGTGACGGAGTTGCTGTACCTGACGGTAGAATGGAAGGTGGTATTCATATTTCTGAAGGAGGATTTCTGCCAGCAGCGTCGGTCCGGCAATCCCCTTGTAGATGGGGAGCAGGGGCATGGCGGCTATCTCAATGGACTTCTTCCCGTTAGGCGGAAGTGCGGTATTGTCTCTAAGGCCATACTTGGGACGTACGATCTCCTTGATGTACAGCTGTCCGGGCTTATGTTCGACAATACGGGTCACTTCCTCGCCGATCTTCTTGTACAGGTCAAGGTCGATGCCTTCCGGTTCGATGACCACACGCTCCAGTACGGGAAGGTCTTCCATCATCTTGCGGTTCTTCCTCTCGCGTTTCTTCTCTTCTGCTGTTTCCTTGATGGATTCCACGGCCTTGTCACGGGCTGCCATTATCTCTGAAGCATTGTCCGGCATCTGTCCGCTGAACAGGCTGAGCTGGTTTGGATCGTACGCCGCGAGTTTCTCCGACTTGCGGCCGAAGAGCTGACGGTTGAGCCAGGCAACCTGGGCCGTCAGCTCATCGATGCGTCTCTGGAGCGAGCTGTTGGTCACGGACATGGAGGATATGGTGGCATTGAGCGCCTCTATTGTTTTCAGTAATATATCCCTTTCTTCCATTGTCCGTAGCTTTTTATTGATACCTAAAGATACGGAAAATTCTCCGGATAGGCAAATTTTCAACAGGTTAAAATCGGACAGAATCAGATAACATACTCTTTCCTCTCGGCTCTCAGTCGCCTGAGCCGGTTCTCCGGAGATTCCTGTATGCCCTCGACCATTACGACAAGGTCACGCCATTCCATCGGATAGGATTTCGTTTCCTTGTCATAAGGCGGTATGCTGAAACGGCCGGCTTCCAGACGCTTCACATACATCACAAGACCTCCATCCTCGGCATGGAGAAGCTTCATCAGCCTGCGGCTGCTGCCGATGAATATGAACACATCGCCATTCTTGACGCTGCAGCCCATACGTTCTCTGATTACTCCGCATAAGGAGCTCATGCCTTTGCGCATATCGGTCCGGCCGGGACACAGGAAGTAGCGCATGGTGTCATTAAGGCAGAACATGACCGTAGGGATAAGAGGTTATAAGACGCAAGGCACTTTCTTCCATACCGGAGTCAAGACGCACATGGACACCATTGGGGAACTGAAGGGTAATGTGACCGCTACAGGACGGAAAAGCAACCGCCGTGTTTCTCTGGAGTGTGACCTGGGCAAAAGGCGTCTCAAGGGCATCGGATTCCAAAGTCCTGAACTTGCGGTTCCAATAGGTATAGGTCGAATAACTCAAACCTACCTCGCGAAGATACTTCATTAAAGAAACTCCGCTCTCGCGTTGCTTGACTTGCAACTCTAGAAATTCATCTTTTGTCATAAATAAAACTGATGTAGTTGTGTGCAATATTGCGGATGCAAAGATGACACATAACCACATCAGTTAAAACGGGTACTTCTTCGGATGCTTAC
>JAFYWC010000074.1 GCA_017546585.1 Bacteroidales bacterium | reverse complement strand
CAGGCCGTCTGTATGGGCGGCCTGTATTTAACCACATAACATAATGAAACGTATTCTTATTGCCCTCGCTTCATTGGTGATGGCAACAGGCGTTCTTTCTGCACAGGAACTCACAAACTTCGCTTTCTGGGGACAGAAGCCAGTTATTTCACCTGAAGTGCAGAATGACAGCGTAACATTCAGACTTAAAGCAGATTATGCTACAGTAGTGAAGCTCAGCGGATCTTGGATGCCAAATCCTTGGGGCGGAACTATCGATATGACTCGTGGCGAGAACAACGTATGGGAAGTAACCATTCCACTCCCAGAGCCAGAGATCTACACTTACAACTTCGTTGCTGACGGCGTGTCTGTAAACGACCCTCAGAACGTTATGGTTCAGCGCGACGGTTCACGCTATCTCAGTATGCTCCTCGTTGACGGCGAGCGCACAGAGAACTACAAGGCAGCAGAGCAGAGAGGTACTATCAGCCATCCTTGGTATGACAGCGAAATCCTCGGCATCAACCGCCGTCTTACTGTCTACACTCCTTACGGATACGAGAAGAACACAAAGACCAAATATCCGGTTCTTTACCTCCTTCACGGAGCAGGTGGAGACGAGGAGGCTTGGTCATCAATGGGCCGCACAGCTCAGATTCTCGACAACCTCATCGCAAAGGGTCTTGCAAAGCCTATGATCGTGGTTATGCCTAACGGCAACCCTAACCAGCAGGCAGCCCAGACTTTCGGTCTTCCTACAACAGAGTATGACTGGAGAAACCCTGAGAACCGCAACCTTTATGTGAAGAGCCTCGTAGAGGAGATCGTTCCTTTCATCGAGAAGAACTACCGCACAGTTGCAAAGAAGTCTCACAGAGCTATCGCAGGTCTTTCTATGGGTGGCGGTCACACTATCGCTGCTTCAGGAATGTATCCTAACGTATTCGACTACATCTGCCCTCTTTCTATGGGTGCCAACAAGTCTGAGGAGCTCAGCGCTCAGCTTCAGGGCATCAAGAAGGCCGGCTACAAGCTTTACTGGCTCGCTTGCGGAAACACTGACTTCCTTTTCGAGCAGGCTAACCAGCTTGACGAGGCTCTTACAGAGAACGGTCTCGAGCATACATATTATGTAAGCGAGGGTGGCCACGTATGGGCTAACTGGAGACTTTATCTCAACACATTCGCTCCACTTTTGTTTAAATAAGCACTGTCATTTCGAGCGAAGTCGAGAAATCTACCAGAAAGATTTCTCCACTCACTTCGTTCGGTCGAAATGACAGTAAAAACATAATTTAATGAAACGAATAATTACAATAGCTGCTGCCCTTCTGATGGCAGGTACAGCATTCGCACAGCAGGCACTTTGGGGAGGCGCATCAGTAGAGTCACCTGTAGTGAACGAGGACGGAACAGTAACATTCCGTTATCAGGCTCCTAAGGCTGTCAAGGTTACAGTTTCAGGTGATTTCCTTCCTACTCAGAAGATCCAGACTCCTTTCGGAGAGTTCGACGCTCCAGGCGTAGCTGAACTCAAGGAAGGTCCTCACGGTGTATGGGAGTACACAACCGACTTCAAGGTGGCTCCTGAAATGTACACATATACATTCAGCGTAGACGGAAACACAGTGATCGACAACAACAATATGTGGGTAAACCGCGACGTTTCGTCACTCACAAGTGCATTCATCGTTCCTGGTGAGCGCGCTGACCTCTACACTATCCAGGATGTACCTCACGGAACAGTTTCAAAGGTATGGTATGAGAGTGCTACTGCAGGTTTCGACCGCAGACTCACAGTCTATACTCCAGCAGGTTACAACCCAGTTGCAAAGACCCGCTATCCTGTCCTCTACGTTCTCCACGGAATCGGTGGCGACGAGGATGCTTGGATCGCTCAGGGCCGCGCAGCACAGGTGCTCGACAACCTCATCGCTCAGGGCAAGGCTAAGCCTATGATCGTTGTGTTCACAAACGGCAACATCTCTCAGGAGGCTGCTCCTGGCGAGAACTCTACAGGCTACACACGTCCTACAATGCAGCTTCCTCAGACTATGGAGGGTACTTTCGAGACTGCATTCCCTGAGATCGTGAAGTTCATCGACAGCAACTACAAGACTATCGCAAAGAAGCAGAGCCGCGCTATCTGCGGTCTCTCGATGGGTGGTTTCCACACTCTTTACATCAGCCTCAACAACCCTGATATGTTCGGATACTCAGGTATGTTCTCGGCAGCTATCGGTGTGAGCGACGCTTCTATTTCACCTATGTACCAGGACTTCGACAAGAAGCTCGAGACATACTTCAGCAAGAAGCCTTCTCTCCTCTGGATCGGTTGCGGAAACACTGACTTCCTCATCCAGGCAAACAGAGACTTCGTAAAGAAGCTTGAGGAGAACAAGTATCCTCACGAGTATCTCGAGAACGGCGGTGGCCACATCTGGAGAAACTGGAGAATCTACCTCACTGAGTTTGTACCAAAACTTTTCTAAAGATTGCCACGGCCTACGGGCCTCGCAATGACGTTCATACGTCATCCTGAGGAACGAAGTGACGTGAGGATCTTTTAAAATAACATTATGTTAAAAAGAGTATCAATACTATTGTCTTCTCTGCTGCTCGTATGGGCCTGCGGAGGGGACAATAGTACTCCACAAGACCAAAAGCCTACCGGACTTGACTTCAATCTGGTGACAATAGATAACGTTTCCGAACCGACCGAGGATGGTCTCAGGACAATCAGCCTGACCTTCAAGGACAAGGAGGGCAATGCGCTTAAGCTTACAGCGATGAGCTGGTATTGTCATCTTGAGACCGGAAGATACGAGATAGCTCCTGACCCTGACGCAAAGCATAAGGCTTCTGTGGAAGTGTCGCTCGGTGAAGAGAAGATAAATGTCGCAGGAGGTACGATGGCAGTCAGCAAATGGAACTACGAATACGACATCACTTTCAATCTGGAGACAGAGAAGGGAACTCTTATTGCAGTTGCTGACAATAAGAAGCTCTATTTCGACACACAGAAGTACAGTTCGCTTAAGACTGGAGCCAATGAAATCTATCAGAAGGACCTTACTGTAAGAAGCGAACTTATGAATACTGATGTCAAGTATTCGATCTATCTGCCTGAAAGCTACGACGGAACAAAGAAATATCCTGTGCTTTATATGCTGCACGGATATGGCGGAAACAACAACGACTGGCTCCAGGACAACACCGGATCTATCTGGGCAGGTGGCGGAACAATGCCTGCATACGCAAGAGAATATGCAGCACAGACCGGCAAGGAACTGATTATCGTGGCTCCAGACGGTGGCAACAACTTCTATTGCGACGGATTCAACGGAGGTCCTAAATATATGTCATTCTTCTTCGAGGAGTTCATCCCTTACATCGAGTCGACATATGCCATCAAGGCAGAAAAGAAATCTCGTGCCATCGGAGGACTTTCTATGGGAGGATATGGCTCGCTCTATTATGGCTCACTCCATCCTGAGATGTTCTGCTACGTTTATGCCTGCTCTGCAGCAGTAAATGTGGGAGGATCACCTGATCCTGCTGTGCTTATCGCTCAGAGTATCAGCGCAGGCAAGATCAACGAGCTTCCGGGATTCACACTCGAAATCGGAACAGAAGACACGACTGTCCCTGTCAGCAGCAATGATACATTCGTTAATATGCTTGCCGGCTACGGAATTCCATACGAGTACATTACTCGTCCGGGAGCGCACGACTGGCCGTTCTGGAATGCCTGCAGTCCTAAGATCATCCACAAGGTGATGACAGTATTTGAATAAACACAAACAATAACTAATGAAGAAAATCTTATCAATCGGAGCATTGCTCCTCAGCTCTGTCGCTATGTTCGCACAGCCACAGCTTACAAAAGACAATATCGACGAGGTTGTCGCTGCTATGACCCTCGAAGAGAAGGCTACCCTGCTCGTAGGAAGCGGTTGGGGTAGTATGACAGCCGGAAGTATGACAGCTTCAGCTACAGCCCTTGTACCAGGCGCAGCAGGCACTACACGCGCAATCGAGCGCCTCGGCATTCCTTCTACCGTTCTCGCTGACGGTCCTGCAGGTCTGCGTATCTCACCAAGACGTGACAACGATCCGAACACATATTTCTGTACTGGTTTCCCTGTAGGTACTGTACTCGCAAGTATGTGGGACACTGAGCGCGTTGAAGAGCTCACTACAGCTATGGGTAACGAGGTTCTCGAGTATGGTGCCGACGTTCTCCTCGCTCCAGGTATGAACCTTCACAGAAACCCTCTCTGCGGACGTAACTTCGAGTACTTCTCGGAGGACCCGTTCCTTACCGGTAAGACAGCTGCTGCCTACATCAACGGTATCCAGAGCAACGGTGTCGGCGTGAGCGTAAAGCACTTCGCTGCAAACAGCCAGGAAGTAAACCGTATGGAGAATGACTCACGCGTAAGCCAGCGTGCTCTCCGCGAGCTCTACCTCAAGGGATTTGAGATCGCAGTGAAGGAGTCTGATCCTTGGACAGTGATGTCATCATACAACAAGCTCAACGGTGAGTACACTCAGCAGTCGCACGGTCTCCTTACAACTATTCTCCGTGACGAGTGGGGATTCGGCGGTATCGTAATGACTGACTGGGGTACAAAGGAAGGTACAGTCAAGGCTGTAAACGCCGGCAACGACCTTATGGAGCCAGGTATGCAGGTTGAGATCGACCGCATCATCGCAGCTGTGAACGCTGGCGAGATCTCTCAGGAGCAGCTCGACAAGAACGTTCGCAATATGCTCACATACATCGTGAAGACTCCACGTTTCAACAAATATCAGTATTCAAACAAGCCAGAGATCGAGGCTCACGCCAAACTCGTTCGCGAGGCAGCTCCAGAGGGAATGGTTCTCCTCGAGAACAACGGTGTTCTTCCTCTCAACGGTGTGAAGACTGTAGCTCTCTACGGTACAGGTTCTTATGACTTCATCGCCGGCGGTACCGGTTCAGGTAACGTCAACAAGCCATACATCCGCAATGTGGCTGAGGGTCTCACTGAGAACGGCCTCGTTGTAAATCAGGCTATCCAGACTTGGTATGAGCAGTATATCGCTCTTGCCAAGACAAACCTCAGAAACAATGGCCAGGGCGGCGGTTCAGTTCTCCTTGGTGATCCTGTAATCTCTGAGATGGAAGTGAGCCGTGAGTTCATCGAGAGAATGGAGCCTCAGACTGACATCGCCATCTTCACACTCTCTAGAAACGCCGGTGAGGGTGGAGACCGCTACGCTCTCGACGGAGACTGGACACTTACAGGCCAGGAGCGTCAGCTCATCCAGACTCTTGCTGACGTATACCACGCTGCAGGCAAGAAGTTCGTCGTAGTCCTCAACATCGGCGGCGTTATCGAGACTGCATCTTGGAAGCACATTCCTGACGCTGTCCTCCTCGCTTGGACTCCAGGACAGGAAGGCGGATATGCAGTTGCAGACATCCTCTGCGGCAAGGCAAACCCTTCAGGAAAGCTCCCTATGACTTTCCCTGTAAGCTACCTCGACATCCCTTCATCAGCTAACTTCCCTTATAACTATAAGAACGTTCAGACAGGTATGTGGGATTTCCTCTGGGGTGGTCCTAAGAGACAGAAGAAGGATGTTGACTATACTGAGTATGCAGAGGGCATCTATGTAGGTTACAGATATTTCCAGACTGCTGGTGCACCTGTATCATACCCATTCGGCTACGGTAAGTCATACACTACATTCGAGTACAGCAAGCCTGTCGTTAAGGCTACTGCTGACGGATTCACAGCAACCATCACTGTAAAGAACACAGGTGCTGTCGCTGGTAAGGAGGCTGTTCAGCTTTACGTTGCTGCTCCTGCAGGTGGACTTGAGAAGCCAGCTTTCGAGCTCAAGGGCTTTGCAAAGACCAAGACTCTTGCTCCAGGTGAGGCTCAGACTCTTACAATCAACGTTGACAAGTATGCTCTTGCTTCATTCAACGAGGCTGCTTCAGCTTGGGAGACTGCTGCAGGTACATACAAGGTGATGTTCGGTGCCAACGCTGCCGACATCCGCGGTACTGGCGAGTACAAGCTTAAGAAGGCAGAGAGCTGGAAGACAAACAATGTCCTCGCTCCTGTTCAGCCAGTAAACGAACTGTCACTTACCAAGTAAAGATTGCCACGGTTTCAATGAAACCTCGCAATGACGTTTGATACTATGAAAAAGTTAATTACAATAGCTGCGTCCCTGCTGTGGGGCGCAGCTTTGTTTGCACAACAGGCCCTGGTTCCGGGAAGCGGAATCGTGTCGCCTGAAATCAATGCAGACAACACTGTCACCTTCAGATACTACAATCCGAAGGCAGTGACCGTTCAGATCAGCGGTGATTTCCTTCCTTCACAGAAGATCACATATGTAATGGATGGTCAGGAAAGAGTCTGGGAGGCTCCGGGCAAGGCTGACCTTGTGGAGCGCAACGGACTCTGGACATTCACGACAGAGCCTCTCAAGGGAGAACTCTATTCATACACTCTCTATGTGGACGGCCAGAAGACTATGGACCCGTCCAACATCTACCAGAACCGCGACATCGCTACCTGGACCAACATCTTCACTATGAGCACGGAGAAGGGTGACAAGGGATGGTACTACGAGGTGCAGGACGTCCCGCACGGAAACGTATCGAAGGTTTGGTATGAAAGCCCTACACTCGGTACTCAGCGTCGTATGACAGTCTACACCCCTGCCGGCTATGAAAAGAACCCTAAGAAGAAGTATCCTGTACTTTATCTGCTTCACGGTTCCGGCGGTGACGAGGATGCGTGGTCTGACCTCGGTCGTGCGGTACAGATCCTTGACAACCTCATCGCAGAGGGCAAGGCAGAGCCTATGATCGTAGTTATGCCTAACGGCGTCTATTTCAATCAGGCAGCTCCGGGAGTTGCTGTGAATATGTTCCAGCCTACCATCACAAACAGCCGTTCACAGTCGACCGAAGAGGTCGAGATGAGTTTCCCTGACATCATCAGATTTATGGAGGCGAACTACAGAGTGAGAAAGGACCAGTATGGCCGCGCTGTAGCAGGTCTTTCTATGGGAGGACGTCAGTCAGCCGCTCTCTCGAGAAGACATCCTTCTATGTTCGGCTATGTGGGAATGTTCTCTGGAGTAGTTCCGCCTGAGGAAGACGACAAGGCCCTTGAGGCTGTCTTTGCAGCGAAGCCGAAACTCTACTGGATCGCGTGCGGAAAGACAGACGGTGTGATGGTGAATTCACTCCTTCTCAAGGAATACTGCGAATCAAAAGGCTATCCGGTGTCATTCTATGAGTCGGAAGGTGGACACATCTGGCGCAATTGGAGAGAATATCTTACTATATTTGCACAGAAGATATTTAAATAACCTGATTGTCATTTCGACCTAATTGTCATTTCGAGCGACCGAAGGGAGTCGAGAAAACTTTTATATGAAGCATTTAAATTTGACTTTAGCGGCAGCGATAATGCTGTCCTGCATTTCAGCCAAGGCACAGGAACTTGTGATCAGAATCGACGATATGGGTGCGCTGCACTCTGTCAACGAGGCCAGCATCGATGTATACAAGAACGGCATCGCACAGTCTGTCGAAGTGCTGGCTGTGGGATCTTGGTTCCCTGAAGCAGTGAAGATGCTGAAGGAGCATCCTGGTCTTGATGTCGGCATCCACCTGGCCATCACCAGCGAATGGGAGAACGTGAAGTGGAGACCTCTCACCTACTGCCCTACTCTGGTGGACGAGAACGGCTACTTCTTCCCTATGATGGGACCTAACCCGGCATATCCGGGACAGTCCATTATGGAGAATATGCAGAAGTTCGACATCAATGAGATCGAGATGGAGTTCCGTGCACAGATCGAACTTGCGCTCAGGAACATCCCTCAGATCACCCACATCTCAGGTCATATGTACTCGACTGCATTCAGTCCTGAAGTAATCGCCGTGGTACAGAAACTCTCTGAAGAATACAATCTTCCGTCGATCGACCGTGCAGAAGCTTTCAAGCAGTATGAATTCGGCTATGTCGGATACGATGGTCCGAAAGCGACATCTGAGGAAAAGATAGAAAGCTTCATCAAGTCTCTCGACAAGATGGAGAAGGGCAAGAGATACCTCTTCGTGGATCACCCTGCATACAACGATTCAGAGATGCAGACAGTGATGCATATCGGATATGAGGATGTTGCCGTAGACCGCCAGGGCGTGACAGATCTTCTGAAGAGTCCTGAAGTGCGCAAGGCTATCGAGGAGCGCGGCATCAAGCTCATCGACATCAACTATCTTACAAAGCAGCTTCCACGCGCAGAAGCATCTGCAAAGATGGCCAAGGCTGCCGACAAGTACCTTGAGGCAGTCGCAAAGGCAGGTCAGGACCTGCACAGCATTATGGTCGTAAAGGACGGCGCTGTCATCTATGAGAACTGGATGAGCCAGGGAGCGGAAGACGCACCTCATATCCTCAACTCTGTAAGCAAGACATTCACATCTATGGCTGTGGGACTTGCCATTTCAGAGGGCCTTCTGAGCCTTGACGACAAACTTGTTGATATGTTCCCGGAGCATTGCCCTGAGAACCCTTCAGAGTATCTTCAGGAAGTGACAGTCGAGCATCTTCTGACAATGAGCTGCGGTCATTCGACAGATCCTACATACAGTTCACGTACAAACACTGAAGTCAGCTGGATCAAGCTCTTTATGGAGCATCCGTTCACACATAAGCCAGGTACGCTCTACTGCTACAACAGCCTTGGAACATACGTTCTTTCGGCTATGGTGCAGAAGGTTACCGGCCAGAAGCTCGTGGACTACCTCTTCCCTCGCCTGTTCAGACCGCTCGGCATCAACAATGTCAGCTGGGCTGAATGTCCTGAGGGGGTTAACACAGGCGGCTGGGGTCTTTACCTCAAGACAGAGGACCTCGCAAAGATGGGTCTTATGATTCTTCAGAAGGGTCAGTTCAATGGCAAGCAGGTCGTTCCTGCAGAGTGGATCGAGGCAGCTTCGGCAGCACAGGTTCCTTGCGTTCCTGCCGGCCTCAACTCAGATCAGGCCCACCTGATGAAGAAGTTCGCAAAGACAAGCGACTGGCTTCAGGGCTACGGTTACCAGATGTGGAGGTGCAGATACAACTGCTTCCGCGCTGACGGAGCCAACGGCCAGTACATCATTATGATTCCGGAAAAGAACGCAGTCGTTGTCACTACAGCGCATATCACTGATATGCAGGCAGAACTCAACCTTATCTGGAAGCACATCTACCCTGCTTTATAACCTAAAAACACAATAATGGCAAAACAAAACGTTTATCTTGAATCAAAACCACGATATGAGATTCTTGACGGTCTTCGTGGTGTAGCGTCACTGCTGGTCATTCTGTTCCATCTTGGAGAGACCTATTGCAAGCCGGGCGAGCAGCAGTGGATCAACCACGGATATCTCGCAGTGGACTTCTTCTTCGTTCTTTCCGGTTTCGTGATCGGTTACGCATACGACGACAGATGGGGCAAGATGAGCCTTGGAGGTTTCTTCAAGCGCCGTCTCACACGCCTTCATCCAATGGTTATCGTAGCGACAATCATCGGAGCCTGTATGTTCTTCTTCGGAGCAGGCTACTTTACCCATTCATTGACAATTCCGTTCTGGCAGTTCGGTCTGTGTCTTATTATGGGCTTCTTTATGGTTCCTTGCGGAAGAGGTATCGACATCAGAGGCTGGAACGAAATGAACTCGTTCAACGGTCCTAACTGGACACTGACATTCGAGTACATCGGAAACATCCTTTATGCGTTGGTATTCCGTCACCTTCCGACTGTCGTGCTTTGCATCCTCTGCGCGATTACTGCCATCTTCACATTGGACTTCACACTCGGCTGGGATATGTTCGGAATCCTTCCATACGGTCCTCAGTACCACGTGAAAGGCGGCTGGTCCCTTGATCCGGAGCAGATCTATCTCGGATTCACCAGACTCCTCTATCCGTTCCTTTGCGGTCTCATCATTTCACGCATCCTGCCTAAGCGCAGAACTGAAGCGAACCCAAGCGGCAGCCCTATCCGTTTGAAGGGAGGCTTCATCTGGACTTCGCTCATCCTCATCACCATCCTTTCAGTACCTTGCATTGGCGGCACTGACGGAGTGGCAAACGGTGCATATCAGGCGATAATGATCCTTTTCGCATTCCCTCTGATCGTTCTTATGGGTGCGGGAAGTACAATCCAGAACCCTGCATTGGCGAAAGTGTGCAAGTTCCTGGGAGACATCTCATACCCTATCTACATCACCCACTACCCTCTCATATATCTTCATATGGGATTCGTGGCTGAGCACCCTGATGTTCCGGTATGGATACACATCGCCTCTGCAGTCGGCGTATTCTTTATGGCCATCATCCTTGCGTGGGGAGTATTCAAGGCATTCGACGAGCCTGCAAGACAATGGCTCACAGAGCATTGGCTCAAGGGCGAGCAGAAGCTGCCTATGTGGATCAAGGTCACTGCAGGCGTCCTCGTTGCCGCAGCCATCCTTCTGATCATCTTCAAACCGTAAATTGTCTGGCGGCGATATCGCTGTCACTCAACACATTACACGAACCGCGTGCTCCCTTTCGGCAGCACGCGGTTTTCATAACACACTCTAAATAATAATGTTATGAGCCAGGTTATCTGCTGGCGTATTTTGCTGTACGGGCGTCGCTGATGATGCCGGACCAGTTGAGTCCGTATGCAAAGTCATATGCGTTGCCCTCTGAGTCGACATAGCATTCCATATCAAATGGGACGTCTTCCATCTGGAGTTCCACAGTCTTCATATCTGCAGGAAGCTGCATAGGGAGGAGAGCGGAAGGCTCGACGGCACCACTGATGAGGTCGAGGAGCGCCTGGTTCTGACAGCCGAAGCTTACAAGAACCGCATCCGAATAAGGCTCGAACTCCGGTATGAACGGCTTGCCTGTACTTACTACTGTGATCACAGGCTTGTCACCCATCTGCTTCTTTGTCTCGATTACTGTCTCAAGGTCAGTCTTGTTGACTGTCTTCACCGACTTGCCCTTGTATGATCTGTTTGCAGACTTCTCAAGACGGTCACCACCTGCAAGCGACACCTCACGTGCATATTCTGCAGTGTAGTCCGAATACTGAATGCTGATAGGGAGATAGCCGTTACCGCCGTTCTTCACATCCTGGACATTGTATCCTGTACCTGATGTAGGCGCATCGATCACAACGATTGCGAAGTCTGCCTCAGCAGGATCTGCAACAGGCTCGTAATACTTCTCAAGGAGTTCTGCAGCAAATGTATCCTCCCATCTTTCAGGAGTCACCATTCCGAAGAAATTCACCATCTGAGGGAAGTATCTCTGAGGCACATACACCTTGAGTTTCTGTTCACCGGCCTTCAAAGGAAGAACGTTATCTGCATTCTTCACCATCACGACAGACTTGAGCTGAGCCTGATAGCCCTTCTCCATAAATTCAGGCTTACCTACTACCTCAGCAGACACTGCAGGATCGAGATAAGGGTTCTCGAAAAGTCCTGTACGGAACGAGTTCATAAGAAGGCGCTTTGCCGACGCTCTGAAACGTGCATCCGCAGACTCCTGTCCGAACTCCTCCACCCACATCGCATAAGCCTCGAGTACCGGGCCCTTGTCATTGTTTCCACCGAACTGGTCAACTCCAGCCTTGAGGCACTCATAATGTCTCTGAGCGACAGTCATCTCCTCTACTCCCCAGCACTTGCCGTCGAATCTGTCGATACCCATATTGTCATATGTGATGTTCCAGTCTGTGCAGACAACGCCGTCATATGCATATTTGTCGCGGAGAAGATCGGTGATGATATACTTGCTGAAGCTGTTGCCTACATTCTTTCCTGAAGGATCGATGCCTGTAGAAATCGTATAGTATGGCATAACTGCAGAAGCCTTTCCTGTAGCTCCGTTGAGTTTGAATGCACCCTCGGTAAACGGCTTGAGGTGAGTCTCGAATGCTCCGCCAGGATAAACAGCATACTTTCCATAGTTGTAATGCGCATCGCGTCCGCCCTCCTCCGGGCCGCCGCTTGGCCAATGCTTCACCATCGCGTTCACGCTCTTGTAGCCCCATCCGTCAGCGATCTCATCCTTGCCGCAGCTTGTCTGGAAACCGTCCACATATGCACGGGCCATATCTGTGTCAAGTTCCGGGCTCTCGCCGAATGTGCCGTAGAAACGGGTCCAGCGTGGCTCGGTCGCAAGGTCTATCTGAGGTGACAGCGCTGTCGCGATACCGAGAGCGCGATACTCCTCTGAAGCGATGCGTCCGAACTCCTCCACCAATGCAGGATCGAAGGTAGCTGCAAGACCGAGGGATGTAGGCCAATGAGAAATCTCACCACCTGCACCATAGTTGTATTCAGCAGTCGCCGAAGTCTCGTGGCGCGGGTCAGACGAAGTATTTACTGGAACACCGTGACCCATTCCCTCGACAAGAGCCTGCATATTGTTGTTCCACTGAGCTGCCACAGCAGGAGACTCCACTGTAGTCACAAGCACAGCCCTGAGATTGTCCTCTGTCAGGAACTTCTTCTGTGCATCCGAAAGGTCGGAAGCAGCAGCACCGCTCTCGTTGTACGGCTTGCCGTCGTATGTCGCTCCGCCGAACATTCCTCCGCGCGAAGGCACCGACTGATGCGAACTGTAAAGCATCATTCCGGCGATCTCCTCGATGGTCAGCTGTGCTGCGAGGTCCTCGGCTCTCTGCTCCGCGCCGAGCCTCCAGTCCTCATAGACGTCGAGTTCACCGTTG
>JAFYWC010000008.1 GCA_017546585.1 Bacteroidales bacterium | reverse complement strand
TTGTAAAACTACATCGCCGACATCAGCCATCGCACTTGGAATACCAACGAGTGCATTCTTTTGGTTTGTCCAAAGTCTGAATTTGAATGTTAAACACCTATTTATAGGCACATTATAACGAATTTATTTACGTATGAAAAAGACAGTAAACATTGCAATCGGCGGCTGCAGCTTCATCATAGATGAGGATGCATATTTCGTTATGAGTGAATACCTTGAGACATTCAGGGCATCTATCGGCGAAAGTTCTTCAAGAGATGACGTTATGGAGGAACTTGAAGGTAGAATCGCAGATCTGCTGAAGATGAAACTCAGCGGACGCGAAGTCGCAAATCTTAAGATGGTCGAGGAAATCATCGAGCAGATCGGATATCCTGAAGGATACTCTTCAAAGAAAGAAACAAAGAAAAACAATATAAATATGAGCACACCTAAGAAGTTCTTCCGCGACTCGGAAGACAAGAAAATCGCCGGAGTCTGCTCCGGACTCGCCCTCTACCTCGACGTAGATGTAGTATTCATCAGAATCATCTTCCTCATAGCCCTCTTCTGCGGTACTGCAGGCTTCTGGGCATACATCATCTTCTGGATTGTCGCTCCTGAGACAAAGACCGCAGTGGAGAAATGCGAGCTCAGAGGTCTCCCTCCTACTGCAGAAAACATCCAGAGATTCACAACTTCAAAATAAGAATATATGGACAACACCGGAATCATCGAGAACAACAAGACGCAGATGCGTCGAGGAGTGCTGGAATACAGCATCCTGCTGATCCTCGCTTCCGGGGATGAATATGCGTCATCCATAATCCAGAAGCTCAAGGATGTGAACATCATCGTAGCAGAGGGAACCACCTATCCCCTTCTGATACGTCTCAAGAAGTTAGGTCTTCTCAACTACAGATGGGAAGAGTCCACACAGGGCCCTCCGCGCAAGTATTATATGATTACAGAACTTGGAAGACAGCAGTTGGCTGGCCTCGACGCAGCCTGGGACGAACTGTCCTCTGCTATCGCCAGCATCAGAAACGGAATTGACAGGTAAACATAACCAGTAAGATGAAAAAGACAGAAAACATCAGCCTTGCAGGCTATTCATTTGTCATTGAAGAAGACGCATACATTGAACTCGGAAAGTATCTCGACGGCATCAAAAGCGCTTTCAGCGGAGATGACAATGCCGAAGAGATCGCATCAGACATAGAAGAAAGGATCGCAGAACTCCTCAGCGAGAAATGCCTGAACGGAATGGTCGTGGATATGGCTATGCTTGACGCCATCAAGCAGCGCATCGGAGACCCCGAGACTCTTGCACAGGAAGATGCGGAGACTGCCACTGAACAGCAGCAATCAGTTGAAAACGAAGTTCATCACAAGAAGCCTAGGAAGATGTACAGAGACATTGACGAGCGCATCCTTGGAGGCGTATGCTCGGGTCTTGCCGCATATTTCGGCTGCGACAAGGCTCTGATCAGAATCCTTTTCTGCGTAGCCCTGTGCCTCTCTTTCCTCGGAGGTTCGTTCTTCATCTTCAGTTGCCTTCTATATCTCGCATTGTGGATCGCGATGCCGGCAGCAAGGACTGTCGAGCAGAAATGCGAAATGAAAGGCAAGCCTATCAATCTTTCAGGATGGAAGGAAAAGGACTTCGATCTGGGAAAAGAAGTGCAGGAAGCCGTCGACTCCCCTGCCGGAAAGACATTCAAACGTTTCGGCGGCGTATTCCTCGGAACGCTTCTGCTGTTCATCGGATGCTGCACTCTGCTCGGAGGCATCGTCCTGCCTTCTATGCCGGACATCATCAACTATCACTTCGAATCATTTGCATTTGAATTCAGCGACATCGACGAATATGAGCACATAATCGTATCTGGCATCTCGACAAATCAGACATTCTGGTACCTCATCACCACAATGGTGGTTCTTATGGGAGTCTGGTTCGTATACAACGGTATAATGCTGTTGTTCAACCTCAATACTCCTAAATGGAAACCTGGACTCGTGCTCTTCATCGCCTGGCTGTTCAGCCTTCTGGCCATTGCAGCCTGGTTTGTGAAGATGATAACGGAAACTTTACCTATCTTTGCGTGATAATCAGATCCAATATGAAAAAAACACTTACTATGCTTCTGCTGGCCGTTATGGCCGGCTGGACTGCGAAGGCTGACGAGGGAATGTGGCTTCCTTCGCTTATCTCGCAGCGAATCGGAGATATGCAGGAAAAAGGCTTCAGACTGAACGCCGAGGACATCTACAGCATCAACCAGGAGTCCCTCAAGGACGCGGTTGTGCTGTTCGGACGAGGCTGCACAGGCGAACTCATTTCGTCTGAAGGACTGCTTCTCACCAACCACCACTGCGGTTATTCACAGATCCAGCAGCACAGCAGCGTGGAGCACGACTACCTCAAGGACGGCTTCTGGGCTATGAGCCGTGAAGAGGAGCTTCCCAACAAGGGCCTCAGCGTGAGTTTCCTCGAGAGAATGGAAGACGTCACAGACCTTATCCTCAAGGGATATGAGGAAGGAATGTCTGAGGACGAAAGAGTGGCTATCGTGAAGAAGAACTCACAGAGCCTCATCGAAGAAGTGACCAAGGAGGGCAAGGGACTTAGAGCTACCGTAGAGGCACTTTACTATGGAAACCAGTACTTTATGTTCCTTTACAGACAGTACGACGACGTACGTCTCGTAGGCGCACCGCCTTCATCTATCGGAAAGTTCGGAGGCGACACAGACAACTGGATGTGGCCACGCCACACAGGCGACTTCTCGATGTTCCGAATCTATGCCGACAAGGACAACAACCCTGCTCCGTATTCAAAGGACAACGTCCCTTACCAGCCTAAGAAATATTTCAAAATCTCTACTGCAGGCGTGCAGGAGGGCGATTTCACATTCATCTACGGCTTCCCGGGCCGCACTCAGGAGTATATCCACTCAGAGGGCGTACGCTATATCGAAGAGATCGGAGATCCTCACAAGATCCACCTCCGTACCCTTCGTCTCGACATTATGAACAGACATCAGTCGCAGAGCCAGAAAGTGCGCATCCAATACTCTTCAAAGAATGCAACCGTAGCTAATGCGTGGAAGAAGTGGCAGGGCGAAGTGAAGGGCGTCAAGAAAATGAAGACAGTCCAGACCAAGCAGGAGTTCGAGAAGGCGTTTGACAGATGGGCAGCCGGAGGAGAATTCGACGGCGTAATCGCAAAGATCGAAGGCCTCTACAAGGAGCTGGAACCATATCAGTTCGCAACCGACTACTACGCAGAGACTGTAAGAGCGATAGAGATCGCAAACTTCGCAACATCTCTTTACTCTGCATACAAGGTCAACAAGGAGACTGGCGAGATCACATTCGACGAAAAGAAGGCTGCAGACCTCGTAGAGTCATTCTATAAGGACTGGTACCTCCCTATCGACAAGGAATGCTTCGCTGCATTGATGACTGAATTCGACAAGAACATCCCTGAGGACTTCAAGTGTGAGTACTTCAAAAAGCAGATGAAGAAATACGTCACTGCAGAGAAGTGGGCTGAGGCTATCTTCAGCAAGTCTGTCTTTGCAGACCAGGACAAGATCGAGAAGTTCCTCAAGAACCAGAAGTCATTGAAAAAGAGCAGAGCTGCCTTGCTGAAAGACCCTGCTACTGAGTTTGCTGCAGAGTTCGCGAAATGGTACGCAGCAGAAATCCAGCCTGTCACAAGCAGAATCAACCAGGAACTCCAGCTCGCCTACCGCGACTATATGCGCGGACAGATGGTCTACTGCCGCACACAGCGTGTTCCTAAGGCATTCTATCCGGACGCAAACCTCACACTCAGAGTCGCTTACGGCCACATCAAGGGTTACCAGCCGGCTGACGCTACATACTATCTCCCTTCATCTACAATCAAGGGAATTATGCAGAAGGACAATCCGGACATCTTCGACTACAACATCCCGCAGCGTCTGCGTGACCTCTACGCCGAAAAGGATTACGGAAGATGGGCTGACGCAACAGGCGAAGTTCCTGTATGCTTCATCGCTACAAACCACACTACCGGAGGCAACTCCGGAAGCCCTGTGATCAACGCCAACGGAGATCTTATCGGACTCAATTTCGACCGCGTTTGGGAAGGCACAATGAGCGACATCGTGTTTGACCCAGAGATCTGCCGCAACATTTCACTCGATGTGAGATACGTTCTGTTCATCATCGACAAGCTCGCTGACGCAGATCACCTCCTTGATGAGATGACTTTTACGGAATAAGCGACCGGAACCGTTAAAAATAAATTTTTAACACTTAAAAAAAAGTTACACGATTTAAAGAAAAAGAAACGATTCCGTTGTCTTAAAAGTAATACAACTGCCGCAAAGCCGACCGAAAGTAGCTTTGCGGCAGTTTAATTTTATCGCTTATGGAAAACAACATCGAAAAAACTGGTGTGCTCGAAGAACAAGTAGGCGCAATCATCGAAAAGTACAGACAGGAGGCTTATTTACTTATCGCTGACAGGATGTGGACGGCATTTGAGGAAGCAGGGCTGTGCATCATCGAGGACGATTTCCTTGAACTTATGACGAAGCATTCAGTCAACGGCATCTCCACAACCACACTCTGTGCAGTCTGCAAGGCCATCCAGAAAGGAGAAGACCTCCGTGAATCTGACGCACGACAGACAAAGGCCTATATGGCAGAATTCATCAAGTCCAGGTCGCTTCAGTTCGAAGGCTTGAGGCTGAAGTATCCCAACTACCTCAAACCTTGGTCGGAAGAGGATGTGAACGAACTGGAAAGGCTATGGTGCGAAGGCTCACCGATAAAGGATATTGCAACGGCTCTCAAACGCAACGAAGGTGCAATAAAGTCACGCGTCGAGAAGATGGAACTGGTCCAGAAATACGGCGAACGCGAAATCGACCTTGTGCCCGAGCGGAATTAAATCTTAGCATTTCGAAGAAAATCACTACCTTAGCAGATTGATTACATTCGTCCAATTATAGAATATGACAAACGAATTACTTATATCTGCTTCATTTATAACAATTTACGGCGGAGTTGTCCTTTTTTACCGACTTTTCGGTAAGAAAGGACTGCTTGCGTTCAACATTATGGCGACATTGCTCGCCAACATTGAAGTCCTGATCCTCGTCAGAGCCTTCGGTATGGAAATGACCCTCGGTAACGTACTGTTTGCCAGCACATTCCTCATCACCGACGTGCTCAGCGAGAACCATACAAGAAAGGATGCCAACAGAGCCGTGATCATCAGCACACTTTGCTCTATCTTCTTCATCGGCATCTCGCAGCTCTGGCTGCTTTACCTCCCTAGCGAAAACGACTGGGCAAGCGAATCTATCAGGACAATCTTCAGCAACACACCGAGAATCGTATGCGCATCGCTCGGCGTATACCTCATTTCACAGCTCACAGACGTGTGGCTTTACCATAAGTGGTGGGACCTCTGCAAGAAGCGCTTCGGCGACAGCAAGCGCGGACTCTGGATCAGAAACAACGGTTCCACAATGGTTTCACAGCTTCTCAACACATCATTATACACATTCCTGGCGTTCTACGGCACCTACGAGATGAGTACTCTGGTATCGATATTCCTCAGTTCATATCTCATCTTCGTTGTTACCAGCCTCCTGGATACGCCATTCGTATACTGGTGTAGAAACATCTACGAAAAGTACTGGTCATCAGCAAAATAGTTATATGGCACAGGAACAGTTGGACAAGCAGAGGGCAAGCGTTTCCAGAACAGCCCCGAAAGAGCCTAGAAAGCATAATGTAATTATCCTCAATGACGATTTCACAACATTCGAGTTCGTCATTATGGTGGTTATGACTGTCTTCGGCAAGACAATGGTCCAGGCGGAAGAAATCGCCGAGACCACACACATCCACAAGAAGGCGATAGTAGGCTCATACTCGCTCGACATCGCCAAAAGCAAGGTAGCAAAGGCCACTGCGATGGCCCGTGCAGAGGGTTTCCCTCTCAGATTTGAAATAGACTGATATGGCAATCAACCAGACACAGCAGGTAACTGCGGCAATAGTGGAAGCATACGGAGTCGCTTCCGAGAAAAGAAACGAATTCCTGACTCCGGAACACCTCCTTGCGGGTTTCCTCAAGGACACTGACTTCTGGGAAGCTGTCAGCCGATGCGGACGTGCACAGGAGTTGGAAGAAAACGTATACGAATACATCAACGGGCTGGACAGGACACCTGAGTCAGAGGAACTTGCGATAGAGTTCTCGGAGCAGTTGCAGACAGTTTTCGAGACTGCTGCGGCGACTGCGTCAGCAGCTATGGCGCCTGCTGTCCAGATGCATCACCTGATCTATTCATATTTCCAGCTTGAGGAGTCTTATGCAAGATTCTATCTCGAGAAATGCCTTGACTGCAGCGTTCCTGACTTCCTTAACTCATTGGTAAGCGCATCATCTGATTCTCTCACAGAAGAGAGCCAGGAGGAGCGACTTTCAAAGTATTTCACACCGGTAGAGCCGCTCGACATCATCGGCAGAACCAAGGAGACCGCAAGCGTGCTCAGAGTGCTTTGCAGAAAGGGCAAGAACAACGCCCTCATCGCCGGAGGCAGAGGCGTAGGAAAGACCGCTCTCGTAAGAGGAATCGCTGCGGAAATAGCAGACGGAAGAGTTCCAGCAAGACTTAAAGACAAGGCCCTCATAGAATTGAATGTCAGCACATTGCTCAGCGGAACACAGTACCGTGGAGAACTTGAAGGCAGAGTACGCAATGTGATGGAGGCAGCAAAGGAGGAAGGTTCATTCATCGTGTATATCGACGACCTCAAGACATTGGGCGGCAACAACAGGATGGACGACGGTTCAAAGGACATCCTGAACCTCTTGACTCCTTACTTCAAGTCAAATGACGTAAGTTTCATTATATCAGCAACTCCCGAAGACATCAAGAAGGCGGTTTCTATGGATGGAAGCGCCTTGAGTCTCTTCAGACAGATTGACATCGACGAGCCTACACAGGACGAAGCCGAGAAGATCATCAACGGCGTTCTGGGAGACATTGCCGAGTTCCACAACGTGAAATATGACAAGGATACCGTCGGCTATGCTGTATCAGCAAGTATGAGATACATCCAGGACAGATGCCTTCCTGACAAGGCTCTGGATCTTCTTGACGAGGCAGGTGCATATGCGGAAACAAGAAAGGAGAAGAAGGTCACCAAGAAGACAGTCGACCTCGCTCTCGCCGACATCTGCAGAATCGACGTCCAGGCAAGCGAAAGCGACACCAAGGACGACCTGATGATGATGGAAGAGCGTCTGAAGACCAAGATCTACGGCCAGGACAAGGCAATCAAGACCGTATCAGAGGCCATCCTGATGTCGAAGGCCGGCCTTACAGACACATCGAAGCCGATCGGAAGTTTCCTCTTCGTAGGCCCTACCGGAGTCGGAAAGACAGAGCTTTCGAAGGTGCTTTCACAGCAGCTGCACGTCCCTCTCCATAGGTTCGATATGAGTGAATATGCTGAAAAACATTCAGTTGCGAAGCTCATCGGCTCCCCTGCCGGCTATGTCGGCTATGACGACGGAGGCATCCTCACGGACACCATCAGGAAGAATCCTTACTGTGTCCTTCTCCTCGACGAGATCGAAAAGGCACACGAGGACATCTACAACCTCCTTCTGCAGATTATGGACTATGCCGTGATCACAGACAACAAGGGCAGAAAGGCGGACTTCAGGAATGTCGTGCTGATTATGACGTCGAATGCAGGCGCAAGATACGCCCACAAGGCCTCTGTAGGTTTTGAAAGCAAGGTAAACGCCGGTGCAGCAATGGCAAGAGAGGTAAAGAACGTCTTTGCGCCCGAGTTCATCAACAGACTTTCTTCTGTGGTCGTATTCAACGATATGGACGAGCATATGGCCTCCCTCATCCTTGAGGACAAGGTAAAGAAACTCCAGGAGCGCCTCGACAGCAGGAAGGTGACCCTTGAAATCACACCTGAAGCAAGAGAAAGACTCCTCAAGGAGGGTTACAAGCCGGAATACGGAGCACGAGAAATCGAAAGAACGCTCAATTCGACGCTTACTCCACTCCTTATGAGGGAAATCCTTTTCGGAGGGCACAAAGGCGCATTTAAGGCCGTTATAGGCCTGAATGAAGGCAATTATACACTCACTGCAGAAGAGTAATGATATTCAACCTTGACAATACCACGGAATTCCCTGATCCACGATACGGAAACCTCGACGGATTCTACGCCGTCGGAGGAGACCTTTCGCCAGAAAGGCTGATCAAGGCCTACCCTCAGGGAATCTTCCCATACTTCGCATTCCGACAGGACCCAATCATCTGGTGGGCACCTCAGGAGAGATACGTCATCTACCCTGACGAGATCCACATCTCTCATTCGATGCGAAATCTGATGAACAAAAAGAGGCTCTACTGCACCTTCAACGAAGACTTCGAAGGCGCGATCACAGGCTGTGCCTGCGCCGACGGAAGGATCGAGGAGCAGTATGCCTGGCTGGGTCCGGAACTGATGCAGACCTGGAAGGAACTGAACCGTCGAGGCTATGCGAAAAGCGTGGAGGTCTGGAACGAAGAAGACTACCTCGTGGGAGGTCTTTACGGCTTCGTGAGCGGTGGATGTTTCATCGGAGAAAGTATGTTTTCACTGGAACCGAACGCATCGAAACTCGCACTGATCTTCCTTGCGAAAGAGATGCAGAAAATCGGCGGAACTTTCATCGACTGTCAGTTGAAAACGTCACATCTTGAGTCGCTCGGAGCACGTTTCATCAGCTATGAAGAGTACCTTACGGTCTCTTTGAGCGAAAATATGCCTGATTGGAGCAAGTTAGAAAAATAGCCGTATAAATAATTTATAAATAAATTATTTAACATATTTGTTTTTATTGCTAACATTTTTGTTAACCACATAATTAACCTATGAAACTGCCAAAAATCGGTCTTTTGACAAAGATCATCATCGCAATCCTCCTCGGTATCGGAATCGGACTCGTCTCACCTGAGTGGATGGTCAGAATCTTTCTTACTTTCAACGGAATCTTCGGCCAGTTCCTCGGATTTATGATCCCTCTGATCATCGTAGGACTCGTCGCTCCGGCCATCTCCGACATCGGAAAGACAGCAGGTAAAATGCTGCTTCTCACAGTGGCGATCGCATATGGTTCGACCGTGTTCGCAGGCCTTGCTTCATACCTCACAGGTGCTGCTCTTTTCCCTGGAATGATCAATACCGGACGTGGTGTCGAGGCGGTATCTTCCGCTGTCGAATTGACCCCGTATTTCACAGTGACCATCCCGCCGATGATGAACGTTATGACAGCCCTTGTCCTCGCCTTCACGCTCGGCCTCGGTCTGGCTGCTCTTGACAGAACCACCTTGAAGGATGCAATCCACGACTTCGAGCAGATCATCATCAAGACCATCAAGACTGCCATCATTCCCCTGCTCCCTCTCTACATATTCGGAATCTTCCTCAATATGACTTTTGTAGGTCAGGTGTTCTCGGTGCTCACCGTCTTCATCAAGATCATCGGAATCATTTTCCTCATCCATATAGCTATCCTCATCCTTCAGTTCGCAATCGCAGGAGGATTTGCCAAGAAGAATCCGTTCCGCCTGCTTGCGACTATGATGCCTGCGTATTTCACTGCATTGGGAACACAGTCATCAGCTGCGACTATCCCAGTGACTCTGGAGCAGACTAAGAAGAACGGGGTTTCAGAGGATGTTGCCGGCTTCGTAGTTCCGCTATGCGCTACTATCCATATGTCCGGAAGTATGCTGAAGATCGTTGCCTGCGCTCTTGCTCTTATGATTATGCAGGGAATGCCTTATGATTTCGGAATGGTATTCGGTTTCATCTGTATGCTGGCGATCACAATGGTAGCGGCTCCGGGCGTTCCTGGAGGAGCGATTATGGCATCACTAGGTCTGCTGCAGTCGATGTTGGGATTCAATCAGGAGGCTCAGGCGCTGATGATCGCCCTCTACATCGCGATGGACAGTTTCGGCACAGCCTGCAACGTCACCGGCGACGGCGCCATCGCCATCATCGTCGACCGCTTCACCCGCACCAAATAAATCGCAGTTCAGGCCTAATAGATCGGAGATCGGGCCACCGGCCGTGCGGTCCCTTCCGTTACCGCTCAGGAGAGGTATCCACCTAACGCAAAGAGGGAAAGCGCGAAAGAGGGCAACAGACTAAGGTCTATGTGGGAAGACTGCGCTTTCCCGCCCGCCATCCCGGGCCGCAAAGCGCGCTATGATGCCACAGATACAACCTAGGCAATCCAACCGCGCTTTCCCTCCGAAGAGCAACGGAGTGTGCGACTTTCATCAAAAAATCGCTAAAGGTGCAAACTGGACATATACATAAAAGGAAGTGGCAGTCAGCCACCGTCGGTCCTCCCCACTCCCTGTGTCCCTTCCCTTTTCGGGAGCCAATGCCGACCTGTGTCTAACTGCCACTTCCTTTTCATCGAACTATTAATGCTCGTGATCTGTTTCAGCATCAATGTGTTCTCTATCGTTATCTGAAGTGATGTATTCACCATTGTACTTACCGGTGAGAGTCTTCAGGAAGGCTACGACCTTCGCAACTTCAGCGTCAGTCATCTCCACATCCACCTGGTAGAGACCCATATCATAGACAGCCTCCTCCAGAGTCTCACGAGTACCATCGTGGTAGTATGGCCAAGTGTGCTCCACATTGCGGAGACCTGGCACTTTGAAACGATGACGGTCACGCTCCTCCTGAGTCTCCTTGAAACGTCCGTTGTCCTCCACTGTGAGCTCCAATCCACGCTCAGCGAAATAGTGGCGGCGAAGACCCATAAGCTCATAAGTCAGACCACCGAGATTAGGACCTACGTGACAAGTAGCACAGTCATACTTCTTGAAAAGCTCATAACCCTCAAGTTCCTCTGCAGTAATAGCCTCGTCATCACCACGGAGCCAGTTGTCGAAACGTGAATCCGGAGTTACCAGAGTGCGCTCGAACTGCTCGATAGCGTCTGTGAGGTTGGCCTGAGTGAGTCCGTCAGGATAAACAGCCTTGAAAGCCTTTGCGAACTTCCTGTCCTTCTCGAGTTTTGCGATGATGTCGTCGAATGAAGGCGAAGCCATCTCGATAGGATTGAGCGGCGGACCTGCAGCCTGATCTGCGAGAGTCATTGCACGGCCATCCCAGAACTGAACGAAGTTATATACGGCATTGTAGACTGTAGGCGCATTCACACCACCAAGCTGATCATCAACACCGTGCGAGTAACGATGATTGTCCACACCGGCAGTCTCGAGAGCGTGGCAAGATGCGCAGGAAACTGTATTGTCTACTGAAAGACGAGTATCGTGGAAGAGTGCGAATCCGAGAGCGGCCTTGGCCTCGTCATACTCGAGCTTCGCGTCGATAGGACGTACAGGCTCAGCAGCGCGGTCGCCGACGAGACCGTCATTATACATAGCTGCACGCTCGTTCTTCACCCAGTCAAGCACGATTTCGCGCTTCTCTGCAGTCAGCTGGCTTCCCCAATGTACAAGATAGTACTTCGCCATAGGCATCCTGTTATCAAGGACAACCTTCTCAACCTTTGCAAGATCCACTGCATTGATCTCGCCTCCGGTCTTCAGTGCTTCCATAAACTTGGTCATATCGAAGGCACGATAACCTGAATCGATATCCTTCATAATGACTTTGCCTGCGACAGGAAGCTTCGCATAGAACGGCACCTTAGGATCTGCAGAATGGCAACTGAGACATCCGCCCTCCTCGAAGATCGCATATACGCGATCGATCTGAGGCATATCAGCCGACGGTACCCTGTTGACTGCCCTGTAGGTCACAGCCATAGCGGCAACTGCCACCAGCAGCGCCGCTGCACACCACTTAATCAGTTTTTTCATACGTAAATAAATTCGTTATAATGTGCCTATAAATAGGTGTTTAACATTCAAATTCAGACTTTGGACAAACCAAAAGAATGCACTCGTTGGTATTCCAAGTGCGATGGCTGATGTCGGCGATGTAGTTTTACAA
>JAFYWC010000073.1 GCA_017546585.1 Bacteroidales bacterium | reverse complement strand
TGACATCAAGTGGGCTGAGGCTGTGACTATGGGCTTCGTGATGGCTTCGAAGGGCTATCCTGGCGACTATGAGAAGGGTTATGAGATCAAGTTCCCTGAGAATCTCGATGTAAGAGTGTACCATATGGGAACATCCCTCAAAGACGGCAAGTACTACACATCAGGCGGCCGCGTCCTTATGGTAGTGGGCTTCGGTGCTGACCTCCAGGAGGCGCACGACAAGGCTCTTGCAGCAGTTGAATCGATCGAATGTGAAAATCTGTTCTATCGTAGAGATATAGGTTGGCGTGTGCTTTAGCGCCGACCTTTGTCGTTTATAATACCTTATTTGTCATTTCGAGCTAACATACTATTATGGCAAAAGTAATATCAGGAAAAGACCTTTCAGCCCAGCTGAAGGATGAGATGAAGGTCCAGGTGGCCACATTCCCTGAAAAGTACGGCCGTGTGCCTCATCTTGTAGTGATCCTCGTAGGCGAGGACCCGGGCAGCGTGTCCTATGTGACAGGAAAGGCGAAGGCTTCTGAATATGTAGGCATAAAGAACACTACGATCAGAAAGCCGGACACAATCTCCGAGGCTGAACTTCTCGGTCTCATCGAGGAACTCAACGCAGACGATACAGTCGACGGAATCCTCGTTCAGCTCCCTCTCCCTAAGCACATCAGCGAGGACAAGGTCATCGCAACGATTGCAAAGGAGAAGGATGTGGACGGTTTCCATCCTCTCAATGTGGCTGCCCTCTGGCAGAAGCAGGACTGCGTTCTTCCTTGCACCCCTAAGGGCATCATCAAGATGCTCAAGGTGGCAGGCGTGGAGATCAAGGGCAAGCGTGCGGTAGTCATCGGCCGCAGCAACATCGTAGGCCTTCCTGTAGCGAAGCTTCTCCTTGACGAGAACGCTACAGTGACCATCACCCACAGCCGCACGGCAGACCTGGCGGAGGAGACCCGCAAAGCGGAGATTCTCGTGGTTGCCATCGGACGTCCTAAGTTCGTGACTGCGGATATGGTGTCTGAAGGCGCAGTAGTGATCGACGTGGGAGTGAACCGCGATCCGGAGACCGGCAAACTTTGCGGAGACGTCGACTATGCTGCAATAGAGCCTAAGGCATCTGTGATCACACCGGTTCCTGGCGGAGTCGGTCCTATGACGATCACTTGCCTTATGGAAAACACCATCGAGTGCTTTCTCAAGAAGATGAAATGATACAAATCCAATATCACTAATTACTAACAACTAATTTCTACCGTATGAGAAAATATCTGACTATGGTGGTGCTGCTTCTTATGAGTATGGCAGTCTATGCTCAGCAGCATTCTGTAAAAGGTACGGTGGTTGACCAGAACGGTTATCCGGTAATCGGAATGACAGTTGTGGAAAAGGGCACCCAGAACGGTGCCACCACCGACATTGATGGTAACTGGCAATTGAGTGTCAGCTCGGGCAATGCGACCCTTGAGTTTGCTGCTCTTGGTTATGTGACTGTTACTGAGAACGTCAATAACCGTGCAGTAATCAACGTTACAGCTCAGGATGACGCGATTATGCTTGACGCTGTCGTTGCCATCGGTTATGGTACAGTCCGCAAGAAGGATCTCACCACAGCCGTTTCAACCGTGTCTAACGAGGATATGAAGCTTCGTCCTGTGACTGAGGCTTCAGGATTCATCCAGGGTAAGGTTGCCGGTGTCACCGTGCAGCAGACAAGCGGTCAGCCAGGTAGCGGTATGACAATCCGCGTACGTGGTGCTTCTTCGATCGCATCTTCAAACGACCCTCTCTATGTAGTGGACGGAGTTCCTGTAGGTACAGGTAGCTACGCTATCGCTTACCTTTCTCCACAGGATATCGAGTCTATGCAGATCCTCAAGGATGCTTCTTCTGCTGCGATCTACGGATCACGTGCTGCGAACGGTGTCGTTCTCATCACTACCAAGAGCGGAAAGAAGAGCAAGGGCCCTCAGGTGAACTTCAGCGCATATGTAGGTCTTCAGAACGTGAAGAGGTCTTATGAGGTCCTCAACGTCGACCAGTACCGTGAGCTTATGTCTGAGCTCAAGGGTGCTCCTGTGGTTCCTGAAGGAGTTACCGATCAGACCGACTGGTTTGCCGAGACATACAAGACAGGCGTGAACCAGAACTATCAGCTTTCGGTTTCAAACGCGACTGACAAGATGAAGTACTATGTCGGAGTCGGTTATTCCGATGAGGACGGTGTACTCGCATCTACTTACAACAAGCGTCTGAACACCAAGATGAACGTGGAGACAGAGCTTTACAAGTGGCTCACTGTAGGTACAAACCTCGCATACTCTCACTATAAGAGCAACGGTATGATTTCCGGTACAGGTTCGGGCCGTGCGGGTGTCGTTCTTTCTGTAATCAACACTCCTACATACGCAAAGGTTTGGGATGAGAACAATCCTAAGCATTATTGGACTCAGTTCTACGGAGCCAACGTAAGTACTCCTGCAGAGAACCTTGCAAGAACAGAGAACAACTACACTCAGACTGACCGTCTCCTCCTTACAGGATACGCACAGATCAACTTCACAAAGGATCTCTACTTCAAGTCTACAGTGTCTATGGACCGCAGATGGGTTCACAGCTACTCTTTCCTTGATCCTGTTTCTACTTCCTACGGTCGTGACACCATCCACGGCAGCGCTTCTTCAGAGAGAAGTGACGATATGAGAATGGTTTACGACAACATCCTCACTTACAACCACACTTGGGACGCAAAGCACAACTTCGAGGCTATGGCAGGTACTTCCGCTACTACTTCAAGATGGGAGAACCTCTGGGGCGAGAGAACATATTTCTCTGAGGAGAACTATGACGCCATCTTCGGTCTCAACGGCGGTAACAAGGCAGGCGTACGCGGAAACTCGCAGGGCCTTTCAAAGTGGGCCATTATGTCTTACCTCGCACGTGCTTCATACAACTATGACAGCAAGTACTACCTAACAGTGAACTTCCGTGCGGACGGTTCTTCAAAGCTTGCTCCCGGCAACCGTTGGGGTTACTTCCCTTCAGCTTCGGTGGCTTGGCGTATCTCAGGCGAGGACTTTATGAAGGACATCACCTGGATCGACGACCTCAAGATCCGTGCAGGTTGGGGACAGCAGGGTAACCAGTCAGGTCTCGGCGACTATGCCTGGGTACAGCAGTACGGTACAAACTACTATGACTGGACAGTATGTGCAGAGTGCAACAAGAACGATCCTGAGAAGGTGAAGTGGCCAACAGCAACTCCTACAGTCGGTGGAAGAACAAACATCGGTAACAAGGAACTCACTTGGGAGACTACTACACAGACTAACGTCGGTGTCGACTGGTCTATGTTCAACGGACGTCTCAACGTTACAATGGACGGATACTACAAGTACACTAAGGACCTCCTTATGTACGTACCTCTCCCGGATCCTAATCCGGATATCTACAGAAACGAGGGTGAGATGTCTAACTGGGGTCTCGAACTTGCATTGAGCTCTGTAAATTTCGACAGAAAGGACTTCACCTGGACAACTGACTTCAACATCTCGATGAACCGCAACCGTCTTGAGAAACTCACTTTCAAGCAGGTGTACTACTACTCTCAGACTTCAGAGCTCTTCAGCGACTACTGCGTAAGGATGACTCCTGGCGAGTCTCTCTCGAAGTTCTGGGGTTATACAGCTCTCGGAGTGGATCCTGAGACAGGTATGATCATCTACGAGGACTACAACAACGACGGAAAGATCTCAAATGCCGACAAGCATTACATCGGTAACGCCAACCCTCTCTTCACTGCAGGTATGACCAACACCCTCACTTGGAAGGGCCTCAGCCTCAGCATCCTGATGACATCATCTGTAGGAAACGACATCTATAACGCTTCCAAGATCGATATGGTAGGTATGATGGACGGAAAGAACCAGATCACTGACGTTCTCAGACGTTGGAGAATCCCTGGTCAGATCACAGACATCCCTAAGTCAGGTGAAGTGGAGAACCTCAAGACATCTACAAGATGGATCGAGGACGGTTCTTACCTCAAGATCAAGAACATCACTCTTTCTTACAACATTACACACCCGGCTCTCAAGAAGGCTAACATCGCACGTATCCAGCCATATGTGACTTTGGACAATATGATCACCTTCACCAAGTATTCAGGATATGACCCTGAGATGAGCCAGTATTCAAGTGCAACGAATATGGGTATCGACTGGGGTACTTACCCTTGCGTGAGAAGTGTTGTATTCGGTGTAAACGTAGATTTCTAAAAGAACGGATATGAAAAGATTATATAGCATATTTATGATGTTTTCTCTCGTCGCTCTTGTCTCTTGCGATCTCGATCTTTATCCGGAGACAGGCTACAATGAGGGCAATGTCGAGGTAAATGAGTCGACAGAGTCCCAGTACAATACGAGAGAGGAAATGCTTGGTCTCAGAAACAAGATCTACAGTGACTGGACCAAGGGAATCCAGGAGTATGGATACCAGGACTTCCTGATCTATACAGAGTGCCGTGCGGACAACGCATATTGCGGTACAAACACTGCCGAGATTATGCAGATCGAGGCAAACAAGCAGGACGGTGAGAACGTAAACGTGACACGTGACTGGGGATACTACCTTTCACAGATGAGCAACGCGAACGAAATCATCTGCAACGTTGACAGCATCCTTGTGAAGGATCCTGAAATGACTCAGGAAGATGCTGACAGATGGAGCGCAGAGGCAAGATGCTGGAAGGCTTGGGCTCTTTTCCAGATGTCACGTCTTTGGGGTCCGGTGCCGGTAGTGAACACAATTCCGCCAGCTATCACTTCTGAGAACATCGAGGATGTGTACTATGAGTACTTCCCGCCTCAGCAGCCGCTTGATGTAGTTTACTCTCAGCTCGTTGAGGACCTTACATTCGCTATCGAGCACGCTCCTGACGTGACAGACGACAAGTTCGTCTTCACAAAGGGATTCGCAAAGGGTCTCCTCGCACGTATCTACGCTGAAGAGGCTATCCGCGACTGGAACAAGGTTGCCGAGCTCTGTACTTCAGTAGAGAATGACTACGGCTATCAGCTCTGCGAGAACTACGGTGATATGTGGGCTTACACAGAGGCTGACGCTGTCCGCAATACCAAGGAGTCTATCTTCGAGGTTCAGTGGACCAACAAGTCTGCAGGAAACTGGGTGTATATGATGTTCCACAGAAACGCATATGACAATATGGCCAACTACAGCTGGGCAAAGTGGGTGACTCCTTCAAGAGACCTCATCGAGGCTTACAAGGCTGAGGGCGATACAGAGCGTTTCAATACTTCAATCATCATCGACCAGTGCGCTTGGCAGAACTACTATCCTGGTGACGAGTATGCGTTCAACCACAAGGTGCCTACCAACGTGTCAAGCATCATCGTGATGCGTCTCGGTGAGATTATGCTCCTCCACGCAGAGGCACTCGCTTGCACAGGCGACCTCGAAGGTGCAAGAACTCTTGTGAACAAGATCCGTAAGAGAGCTAAGATTGCCGAGTACAAGACTCCTTTCACTTCACAGGAGGATGCCATCGACAAGATTCTCAAGGAGCGCCGTCTCGAGCTTGCTTTCGAGGGACACCGTTTCTTCGACCTCGTACGTCACGGTCTTGACAGAGCAAAGGCGGTTCACGATGCAATGCCTCAGAAGGATATCTACTGGCAGGACAGACTCCCTCTTACTCAGGAGACCATCCTTATGCCTGTTCCACAGGGTGCATTGGATGACAACCCTACACTCGTACAGAACCCTGGTTATTAATAGGTCATCGTTATGAAGATAAAGATATCAAAGTTATTTCTCACTGGTGTTCTGGCTTGTATGTGTGCGTGCAACTGCACTACAGAAAAGCCGGATGATGGCGGAACCGACACTCCGGCTCCTAAGCCAGAGGTGACTAAGAAGGATGTCGTGGCATATGTTACGACTGAGGACAGCCGCAAGCAGTTCGAGATGTCGACATTCAAGTTCGGCAAGCCGGGAAGTATGTCTCCAAGTCAGGTTATGTATGACAAGACTGCTCTTTCAGAAACGACTGTCGACGGTTTCGGTCTCGCTGTGACTACAGCAGCCGCATACAACCTTATGCAGATGACTCCAGCGGACAGGACTGCGTTCCTCGAGGAGACCTTCTCTCGTGAGAAGGGAGCCGGAATGAGCCTTATCCGTGTTGCCATCGGTGCTTCGGACTTCTGTCTGCAGGACAACTATACCTGGTGTGACAAGCCTGGTCTCGAGAACTTTGCTGTTCATTCAGAGGACGCTACATACCTTTTCCCTGTTCTCAAGGAAATCTATGCGATCAATCCTGACGTGAAGATCATCGGTTCTCCTTGGTCTTGCCCTAAGTGGATGAAGGCGAATATGCCTGGCGGAAACAACTGGGATGCATCCAAGTTCAATGTTCCTGTAACTGACGAGACTACTTATGATTCGTGGACAGCGGGACGTCTCAAGCCGTCTTGCTATGACGAATATGCAGAGTATTTCGTGAAGTGGATCCAGACAATGGAGAAGGAAGGCTTCGACATTCACGCTGTCACAATGCAGAACGAGCCTCTCAACCCTGGCAACTCTATGTCGCTGGTTATGCCTTGGCAGGATCAGAAGGAGTTCGTGAAGGTTCTCGGTCCAGCTATGGACAAGGCTGGTCTCGCTGATGTGAAGATTCTCCTTTTCGACCATAATTACAGTTATGACGGAAAGGAAGGACAGGACAACTATCCGCTCAACATCTATGCTGACCCAGAGGCTTACAAATGGGCAGACGGTTCAGCTTGGCACGCTTACGGCGGAGATGTTTCAGAGCTCGATGAGGTTCACGCTACAAATCCTGAGAAGAGCATTTACTTCACAGAGGCTTCGATCGGTACCTGGATCGGCGGTTATCAGGACAGATGGGACTTCAACTTCCTTTCAAACTGTCTCCTGAACGATTTCTCATCGATTTTCCTCGGCACTCTCAAGAGAGGCGGAAGCGGTGTGACTCTCTGGAACCTTATGCTTGACGACAAGCGTGGTCCTTTCAGCCCGCACGACGGTTCCTGCAAGACTTGCTACGGTGGTGTGACCATCCACTCGGGCAACTACTCGACCATCGTGAAGAACAGCCATTGGTTCGACTGCGCTCACGCTTCAGTTGCAATCAAGCCTGGTGCAAGAATGATGTCATACGATGCTATGAAGATCGCTTCAGGCGTAGAGATGCAGATGTATCTCAATCCGGACAACACTGTCGGCGTCATCATCTGCAACAGATCTTCAAATGATCAGGATTTTGCGTTTGCCAATACAAAGTTCACAGTGAACTTCACTGCACCGGCAAAGAGTGTTTCATCAGTCCTCTGGCAGGAGTAAGTAACATTAAAACAGAAATAGTATGAACAAGATATTTAAAACAGCAGCATTGGCTCTTGCAGGTGTTCTTGCGGTGGCTTCCTGTCAGAAGACTCCTGAGTTCATCCTTACTGATGTCGGTCCTGAAACGACTGTCAACAGTTATACAGAGTCGACATATATGGGAGCTGACATCAAGTTCTCAATTGACATCAACGACAAGGACTTTGCCTTGTCTACATTGAAGGCACACCTTTATTATGGTGCCACAAAGGTGAGCGACCTTACAATCAGAACAAAGGAATACGGTACTTATGAGGGAAGCATCAAGGCACCTCTTATGAAGGATATTCCTAATGGTGTCGCTGAACTTGTATTCACTTCACAGAACGTAGGAATGGGTCTTACATACGACACAGTATATGTGGCTCTCAAGCGTCCTGACTTCGCTACGCTTACTCTCAAGACAGAGGACGGCGCAGAGTACGAGATGACAAAAGTTGAGGATAAGGCTTATGCGTATGAGGTGACCGGAAATTTCCCTGAGAAGGTGAAGGCTCACATCGTGACTCCAGCAATCAACGCTGACGGTGAGGTGATCACTATCGGTTGGGACGGTTCTGCACTTTCTGCAGGTCACGAGAATCCGGTTCCTTTCACTGCAGGTCTCGCAGGCGAGTACACAATCTCAGTTGACCTTATGAGTCTTGAGGCAGCTCCTCTCGGAGCCGGAAACATCGTTTCTACAGTAGAACTCAAGCAGGGTCAGGTAATGGACTTCGGAACAGTTGTGGATCTCAACAACTGGACTCTCGACTATGACTACTTCATCGCAAACGAAAACTTCACTGAGATCAAGTTCCGCGCTGTAGACGGAACCTACCAGCTCTCATATGATATCGAGAAGATGTGGGTCAAGGTTGAGCCTGTTGATGCAAACGGCGACCTCCTGACACTTTCTGCTGACGGTTCAGGTGCTCCTTGGGTAATCGGTTCAGGTATGGGTAAACCAGTGGTCGGACCAGGCTGGAACACTGAAGACGGAGCATATCCTATGGCACAGGTGGCTGAGAAGGTATACCAGATCACATTCACTGCTCCTGGTCAGGTGGCTGTTTCAAGCGCTGACTTCAAGTTCTTCCACCAGAAGGGCTGGGGCGGTGAGTTCGTCAAGTCTGACTATGCCGAGATCAATCTTGCTCCTGCATTCGATATGACAGATTCAGGAAACATCCAGGGTAAGGAACTCAAGGGCGGCAAGAGCTACAAGCTCATTCTCGACCTTACAGACGGCGTAAAGGCTGCCAAGGTTTCATACGAGGAAGTGGTAGTTCCTGTAAATATGCTCGATATCAAGGTGAATGGAGTGGCTGCTTTGAAGATGTCTAACTCTGTTTACAAGGTTATGGCAGTTGAGGTAGAGCAGAACAGCATCATTTCATTCTCAGGTATCAGCAATCCTCTTGATTGGTATGTTGATCCAGATCACTTCGAGCTCACAGCAGAGGGCCTTAAGTTCAAGGCTGTATCAGGCTACTACTCATTCGAGCTTGATCTCTCTAACCAGTTCGTGACTGTACGTAGAGTGAAGGCTGACGGTAAGGCTGCAACATATGCTGACGAAGGCGCAATCACTATTATGGGTTGGGGTATCGCTCACCCTGTAATGACCAGCCAGCTCGCTTGGGATAGCGGTCAGCTCATTACTCTCGCAGAGGTTGAGGATGGCGTTTACCAGTTTACAGGTATCGCTGTAGAGGAAACTGACGGTGAGACAATCGGTGGCCGTTGGAGATATGACTATGTGTCAATGAAGTTCTTCGGCCAGGCCGGCTGGGGTGCAGAGTACGGCACAGTTACTCTTACAGACGAAGCCAAGAAGTGGCTTGCAGTTCCTGGCAACATCGAGCTTGCTGATGGTGTTACTCTCGAAATGGGTGCAACATATGTGATGACAGTTACAGATTGTACACCTCTCGACGGTGACAGCAAGTTCAACTGTACAGTAGATTTCAAGAAACTCTAATGATATCTGGCGCGCAAGCGCCTGATATCTAGCGCAATACGAAAACCGCGTGCTGCCAAAAGGGAGCACGCGGTTTCTGTATCTTGTTGACTGTGAGCGTTTAGTCCGCCAGTCGTTTATTTGTCTAATCCGAGTTCCGGATGCTTGCGTGACGAACGCAGAAGCATAATGGCAACACCGATTGCGATGAGTCCCAGAAGAATGAACACATATTCGGCCTTGAGGGCGGCGCTGATTTCCTGCGCCTTGTTTCCGGCCTCGGTGATTGTCTTGGTGAAGATCTTTCCGACATAGATCGGAACTGCCCACATACCGATGTTCTGAACCCAGTAGATGAGTGAGTATGCTGTGCCGAGGTTCTTCTCAGGGATGATCTTCGGTACTGACGGCCACATTGCCGAAGGTACGAGAGAATATCCGATGCCCAGGAGAGCGATGGCGATGTATGCATATGCCGGTACGCCCTGAGGAGCGAAGGTGATGATAAGGTGCGATGTCAGCACTAGGGATGCGCCCACAACCATCCAGGTAGTCGCCTTGCCAACCTTGTCGACAAGTGCGCCGAAAAGGGGAGTGAAGAGGATTGTGAAGAACGGGATCATAGCCAGCAGCACTGTAGCGATGTCGAGATTGACGCCGAACAGAGGCAGGAGGATCGATACTCCGAACTTCTTGAATCTGATCACGCAGCAGTAGAATGTAACGCAGAGGATGGCGATCATAAGGAAACGAGGATTGCTCAACACCTTCCAGATGTCTGAGAAGCGGAACTTGTCCTCTTCTGCAGTCTCCACCTTGTCAGTCTCACCGGTCTCCTTGTCGAATTTGTTGTCCATAGCCACGAATATCGCCCAGAGGATTGCTCCTACAGCGAGTACTCCGAGGCCGATGAGAGCTGGCTGGTTAGTCTCCGACAATGTATAGATCTCGCCAGCAGCCTTCTGTGCTACGATCTTCGGAGCGATGAGGATGGCTGTAGCTGTACCGAAACGGGCGATGGCCAGCTGCAGTCCCATAGCCAGAGCCATATTCTTGCCCTTGAACCATTTCGCGATCGAACGTGTCACAGATACTCCAGCGATCTCGCTTCCCAGTCCGAAAAGCATACATCCGATGTATGCGACGGTAAGCGATGTCTTAGGGGCGAAGCCTGCTGAAATCGCGAATGTCACAAGCGCAGCTCCTCCGACCATCATTCCGACGAAGATGGAGCCGACGAGCCTTACACCGAACTTGTCCAGCAGCGCACCGCATACGATGAGGCCTCCCCAGATGCACAGGAACGAATATCCGCTGGCATAGAAGCCGTAGTCCGCCATATTCCATCCGAGTTCCAGACACTCCGGATTCTTGAAGAGCTCCGACAGCGACGAGAACATATCGTCAAAGAAGTATGACGCGAACATAGGAACAACAAGGCACGCCAGAACAATCCAGCGTGCCCATCTGTTGTCCCTCAAAGTCTGTTTGAGGTTTGACATTATTTCTTGATGTTAGGAAGTTCGAGACCGTATCCCTTCTTCTTGTCCTCCACCTTGAGGAAGAATGACATAATGAATGCAAGTACTCCGAATGAAGCGAAGATGATCATCGGAACAACATATCCGCCTGTTTTCTCGAATGCGATACCGATGATGAGCGGTACGAAGCAAAGACCTACGTTCTGGATCCAGAAGATGAGTGAGTATGCACTTCCGAGGATCACTGGGTCGATGATCTTTGGAACTGATGGCCAAAGAGCAGCAGGTACCAATGAGAATGATACGCCGAGAACGACTACAAGAAGGAGTGCGAATCCCTTGCTTGGGAACATTGGAAGGAGGAATGCGAAGCTGAGGTGGCAGGCGATCATAATGATTGCGCCGATCATAAGCATTGTCGCGCCCTTGCCCTTGTTGTCAAGGAATGCTCCGAGGAACGGAGTGAGCACCATCGCAAGGATAGGGAACCATCTGAAGAGGTCTGCAGCCTCAGATGCAGGGATCTGGAGGGTAACCTCAAGGAAATTGGTTGCATATCTCTGGAATGGGAAGATTGCAGAGTAGTAAAGAACGCAGAGAAGTGCAACGAACCAGAACATCTTGCTGCTGAAGATCTTTCCAAGGTCGCTTACCTTGAATTCCTCCTCTGAATCTCCACCTGCTGTAACTCCCATCTGCTTGTCGAGCTTAGAGTCCATCACAGAGAAGACGATGAAGTTGATCAGTCCGATGAGAAGGAGTACTACGCAGAAGAGGATAGGAGCCTCGATGTTGCCGAATCTCTCAGCCAGACGAGGAGATGCTGAAAGGACAGCGAAAACTCCAAGACGTGCAATTGCCATCTCGAGACCCATTGCAAGCGCCATCTCCTTGCCGTTGAACCACTTTGCGATAGCCTTTGATACGGTGATACCTGCCATCTCGCAGCCGCAGCCGAAGATCATAAAGCCGAGGCACGCAAGCTTCGCGCTGCCTGGAAGGGCAACCCACCACGAACCGAGCCACTCGCAGAATGCGGTTGTCTGGAACCAGTCTGTGATGCCGATGTACTTGATCGCAGCTCCGGCAACCATAAGGGATGTGGAGAGGATACCTGTGAAACGTACGCCCATCTTGTCGAGGATGATACCTGCGAGAATAAGGAAGCCGCATACGTTGAGAATGTACTCTGATGCTGCATATGTTCCGAAGACTGAACCGTTCCATCCTCTTGTCTTCTCGATGAGAGACTGAAGCGGCGACATCACGTCCACGAACATATACGCGAAGAACATTGCAAGAGCAATGAGGATCAGCGCTGCCCATCTGGCGGCAAAGCTGTCGTTGAGATACTTCTTGATAGTCTGTGTCATAATATTTGATTTAATTTTGATATCCGTAATCCAAATGTCGTTTCGACCGAGCGAAGCGAGTGGAGAAATCTTTGCAAAGATAGCGTTTTTTAGTACCTTCGCAAATTGAAAGAATTGCATAATGGAAAAGACCTCATACACCATACTTGACAATATAAACTCTCCAAAGGACGTCAAGTCCCTCGGAATGGATGAGCTTCGCACGCTGTGCGAGGAGATCCGACATTATATGATCGAGTGCTGCTCAGTAAATCCGGGTCACCTTGGTCCGAGTCTGGGTGCTGTGGAGCTCGTGGTCGGCATCCATTATGTGTATGACGCACCGGAAGACAAGATCGTCTTTGACGTCGGCCACCAGGCCTATGCGCACAAGATCATCACCGGTCGTCGCGAGGCATTCCTCAAGAACCGTATGAAGGACGGCATCAGCGGCTTCCTCAAGCGCTCGGAAAGCGAATACGACGCCTTCGGTGTGGGTCATTCTTCGACTTCGGTGTCGGCGGCCCTCGGTTTCGCTGAGGCGGCAAAGATGCTCGGTCTGGGCTACAAGTCTGTAGCCGTCATCGGTGACGGTTCCCTCACCGGCGGTCTGGCCTTCGAAGGTCTGAACAACGCCGGCGCAAGCAAGGCAGACATTCTGGTCATCCTCAATGACAACAACATCTCGATCGACAGAAATGTAGGAGCGGTTCACAACCACCTCCTCAAGATAACTACGGATCCACGCTACAACAAAGCAAAGAAGCAGGTCTGGGACGGACTTGGTGAAGGCAAGGTGAGAAATCTCGTCCAGAAAGTCGTCGCTACTACGAAGGCACATCTTGTGCGCGGCAGCGGCGGCCACCTCTTCCAGGCTCTCGGCTTCAGATATTTCGGTCCGGTTGACGGCAACGACATCGAACAGGTGATCGATACGCTCAAGAAACTTAAGGAGATGAGAGGCCCTCTCATTCTTCACGCTCTTACAAAGAAAGGAAAAGGTTATGCCCCTGCGGAGCAGAACCAGACAGTATGGCACGCTCCGGGTACGTTCGATCCTGAAACAGGAGAGCGTTTCGAGAGCAGGGTAGGCGTAAGCCGATATCAGGATGTTTTCGGTGAAGTGCTCCTTGACCTTGCAAGAAACAACGACAAGATCGTAGGTGTGACTCCCGCTATGGCGTCGGGCTGCGGTATGAACCTTCTTTCGAAGGAAATGCCGGGACGTTTCTATGATGTGGGCATAGAGGAAGAGCACGCAGTGACATTCTCGGCTGCCCTTGCCGCAGGAGGGATGAAGCCTTTCTGCAACATATACTCGTCGTTCTCGATGAGAGCCTTTGATCAGATTTTCCACGATGTGGCCCTTCAGAATCTTCCGGTAGTTCTCTGCCTCGACAGGGGAGGAATTGTAGGAGAAGACGGAGCGACACATCACGGCTGCTACGATATGTCCATTTACCGCAGCATCCCGGGTACCGTGATTGCTGCTCCTAAGGATGAGCTTGAACTCAAGAATATGATGTATTCCGCTATGCTTGCCGAAGGTGGCCCTTATATAATAAGGTATCCACGCGGATATGGAGAGGGAGTGGAATGGAAGACTGCCCCATATGAGGTTCTTCAGGCTGGAAAGGGCGAAAAGCTCGCGGAAGGCTCGGATATCGCTGTGATCGCTGCGGGACCGTTTGCATACAGGGCTCTTGAAGCGGCTGCCGAAGTGAAGGAAAAGACAGGATGGTCTCCTGCTGTATATAATATAAGGTATATAAAGCCGGTCGACGAGGAACTTCTTAAGGATGTATATTCAAATTACAGCAGAGTAATCACCATTGAGGATGGTACTGTTCTCGGAGGATTATACGGTCTTGTTGCAGAATATATGTCTGCACAGGAGAAGCCGATCCCTGTAAGAGCTGTAGGAATTCCTGACAGATACGTCCAGCAGGGCACTCAGAACGAACTTAGAGAGGAGTGTGGACTGACAAAAGAGCGTATTTTTGACGTAATTATGCAGGAATTTCAAAAAAAATGAAAAAAAAAGATTGCAAAGTTTTGCAGAATTAAAAAATATGTCTACCTTTGCAATCCCTTAAGGAAACAAACCTCCTGACAGGGAAACAAAAACAATATTGCCGATGTAGCTCAGTTGGCCAGAGCACGTGATTTGTAATCTCGGGGTCGTGGGTTCGATTCCCTCCATCGGCTCAAAAGTTCTAAAAGAATTTTGGGAGAATACCAGAGTGGCCAAATGGGGC
>JAFYWC010000072.1 GCA_017546585.1 Bacteroidales bacterium | reverse complement strand
GCCTGCATAACACATACACCGTCATAATAGTCGATGATCAGACCAGGAAGGTTGTCACCCTCACCGTGTACGAGTCGGTAGCAGTTGGTATCCGCAGAATTGTGGAGGCCGCAGCTAACACGTACCTGAAGAGCACGGGCCAATGCGTTCTCCCAGAAATCAGGATGCAGAGCCGAATCATCAAAGCTCAAGACTCTGACAGCAATTGAACCGATCTGATAATGGCCGTATGCAAGCAAAGAATTGTCTGCTGCGTGTACGGCTACAAGATCACCCTCCATAGGGTTGCCCTTGATCTCAGCGATTGCACCGGAGAATACCCAAGGGTGGAATCTGAGCAACGAATCTTCTCTTCCTCTCTTTAATATTACCTTTATCATATTGTGTTTTCTTCTACTAATGGATTCTTTTCGGATTTGATCAGTTTGAGATACATCTCTCGACATACCCAGGCATCTGTCGCCGCATATTTGCACTGTGACTCAGACAGGTTCTCTGCCTCCCAGTTGGAAAGCTGCTGTGTCTTGGAGATTCTGAATCCAAGAATGATCGCAGCCATCTTCTTCACAGCCTTGTCTCTGATTCCCCACTCCCAGACAATCTTCTGAAGGTCGACAAACGATGCCGGTCTGAAATCGTTGTGTTTCTGAAGACCTCTGATGTCGTCGTGGATTGCCGCTCCTACCTTGATCACCTTTTCATTCGCCATAAGATTGCAAAGTCTGCGATGCATTCCTATCTTGTTGATCCTGAAGAGGTATGCCCTATCCGGACCCGACAACTGCAGGAGCGATACAGAATACCTCGGCTGAGATGGAGTGAACGTAGGTCTTGTCTCCGTATCAAAGCCGATCACCTTCTGCGCACGCAGATACGCAATAGCTCGGTTGAATTCCGCTCCAACCGAATCTATCACTATTATCTTTCCAGGGCAAGAGACATACTCAAGCTTCTCAAGCTCCTGTGGCGTTATACTCTCTGTAAACATATCTATCACTGTTTAGAAGAACAGGAGTTCCCTGTACTTCGGCAATGGCCACATCTCGTCATCGATGAGCATCTCAAGGTTGTCCGCACCGATGCGTACCTTGTCCATCATATCCTTGACGTCCTTCGAATAGACCTTTGCCCTTTCCGAGATGTCAGCAATCCTGTTGGCCTTCTTACGGACCTCCACAAGCTGATCCACATACTCGGATACATTATTTATATATGTAGAAATCTTCTTCAATGTCTCCACCTCGGCAGAGCAGAACTGAATATATCCCTCACCGAAGATCTCCTTAATTCCCTTGATGTTCTCAATGAGGATATTCTGGTAACGCACAGCTGCAGGAATAACGTGATTGAGACACATATCACCGATGATGCGGGCCTCGATCTGAAGCTTCTTCACATACGTCTCATTCAAGATCTCGAACCTTGCCTCCACCTCAGTCGGAGAAAGCACTCCAAGCTTGCTGAAGAGATCTACTGTCTGCTTCTCGTGATATACCTCATAGGCCTCCGGCACATTGCGCACAGCGCGCAATCCGCGCCCTTCGGCCTCGATTTCCCACTCCTTGCTGTAGCCGTTTCCTTCGAACATAATGTCCTTCGATTCAGTAATGAATCTGCGCACTACAGCCATCACAGCAGATGAACGGTCCTCCCCTGCCATCTCCAAAGCATCCACATATGCACGGAACTCATTAAGGCTCTCGGCAACGATACAGTTGAGAACATATGCAGCCGACGCCACGTTCTGTGACGAACCTACAGCACGGAACTCGAAGCGGTTACCGGTGAATGCAAACGGCGAAGTTCGGTTTCTGTCGGTATTGTCAGGGAAAATCTCCGGAAGCGAGTTCACGATCTTGATAGACTCCTGGCTGGCAGCAGACACCTTCGCATCTCCCATATGCATAATCGACTCGAAGATTCCGTAAAGAGTCGAGCCGGAGAAGACAGACATCACAGCCGGAGGAGCCTCGCCGCCACCGAGACGGTACGAGTTGCTCAGCGTCGCAGCTGAAGTCATAAGGAGATAATTATGCTTATATACAGCTCTCAACACACAGGCATAGAACGAAAGGAACTGGAGGTTCTTCGTCGGAGTCTTGCCTGGTGAAAGAAGGTTCACTCCTGTATCTGTAACAACTGACCAGTTGCAGTGCTTGCCGGATCCGTTGACGCCGTCGAAAGGCTTCTCGTGGAAGATCACCTTGAGATGATGTTTCTCAGCGACCTTCTGCATTATGATCATCAGCATCATATTCTGGTCGATGGCCTTTGTGGCATCGCAGAACATAGGAGCACACTCGAACTGGTTAGGCGCCACCTCATTATGACGTGTCTGGAGGAGGATTCCGAGCTTATATGCTTCAGTCTCAAAGTCCTTCATAAAAGAACTCACGCGAGACGGAATAGCACCGAAGTAATGGTCTTCAAGCTGCTGGTCCTTTGCCGATGTATGTCCGATAACCGTTCTGCCTGAAAGCATAAGGTCCGGACGTGCATTATACAATGATTCATCTACGAGGAAATACTCCTGCTCGATACCGAGGTTCACCTTGACTGCATTTACACCCTCATCGAAGAGTCTTGCCACAGATGTAGCTGCATCGCTGAGCGCGCTCAAGGACTTCAGGTGAGGAACCTTTGTATCCAATGCATCTCCTGTATAGGAAACGAAAACCGAAGGGATACAGAGTGTTCCATCCATCACGAACACCGGAGAAGAAGGATCCCAGGCAGAATAGCCGCGGGCCTCGAAAGTGTTTCTCAATCCTCCGTTAGGGAAACTTGACGCATCAGGCTCCTGCTGAACAAGGGCGGTTCCCTTGAACTTTTCAAAGGCTATTCCGTCCTTTACAGAGACGAAGGCTTCGTGCTTCTCCGCAGTCGAATCGGTAAGAGGCTGGAAAAGGTGGGTATAGTGTGTCGCACCCATTCCGATGGCCCATTTCTTGATTCCGTCCGCAATCTCGTCAGCTAGGCTACGATCCAGTTTGGCTCCGAACTTGACGGACGCAAGAACCGCATTATATGCGTTTTCCGACATATATTCACGCATCTTGTCTACGTCAAGTACGTTCTGTCCAAAGTATGACGACACAGGTCCCTCCTCAGCGTAAAAACGCTTTGTCTGGTGGGATGCAGCCTCGTCCAATGCTCTTTGTCTGAATGTTGCCATAGTAATAAGGAAAAATTTGTCAAGTCGGGCGCAAAGATAATAAATTCAATTGAGAGTTTCTTTGAAAAATGCCTATCTTTGCGGCTCCAAAAACGAAAAAGAACGAACTAAACCCACTATTTATGGCTCACATATCTGAAAAAGCCCAGCAGATGCCAGCATCAGCAATCAGAAAGCTGGTTCCATTTGCAGACGCAGCAAAGAAAGAAGGAGTAAAGGTATATCATCTCAACCTGGGACAGCCAGACATCAAATCCCCAGAATGTGCACTTGAACCTATCAGAAACTTCTCACAGGCAAATATCTCATACTCTCACTCTGCAGGTCTTATCGAGCTTCGCAGAGGTCTCGTAGAGAAATACTATAAGAAGATCGGCATCGACATCACAACAGATGAACTGATCGTTACAGTGGCAGGTAGCGAAAGTGTGAATCTCGCACTCGAAATCGCCTGCAACCCTGGAGACGAGGTTCTCGTACTTGAGCCGTTCTACACAAACTACAACACGTTTGCGTATATGAACGAAATCACTCTCAAGGCGATTCCGACAGACATCAGAAACGGTTTCCAGATTCCGGACATCGAGGAGTTCGAGAAGGCTATCACTCCTAAGACAAAGGCAATCCTCATCTGCAACCCAGGAAACCCTACAGGTACACAGTACTCAAAGGAGAGTATGCTCGCTCTCGGAGAAATCGCGCGCAAGCACGACCTTTTCCTCCTTTCAGACGAGGTATACCGTGAGTTCTGCTATACAGACGAGCCTCACTTCTCGGCGATGAACATCCCAGGACTTGAGCAGAATGTAATCCTC
>JAFYWC010000071.1 GCA_017546585.1 Bacteroidales bacterium | reverse complement strand
GTACAACAGTTCAGGCAAACTACTACATATCATCAACTCGGAAGGGAACAAACAGGGTAGCAGTTACTACTCACCTGAGAATAAACAATAACTAACCAAATAAAACCGATAAGAAATGACCCACAAGACACACAAAAAGATATTAGTGCTTTTGTTTGCCCTGCTGATCTGCTTACCGGGTCGGGCTGACAATATCATCCTACAGTGGATAGCATTTAACCAGACACAGACCATAAATATACCCAATACATCATCCAATGTCATAGTAGGTGTCACCTACTCACCGGATGATATCCCTTGTCAGACAGATGTCTATATAGAAGAGATCAATAATCATCTTATTGACAGATATGGGAATGACTTGCTTGTCCGGAGCATCAATCCCGAGGATATAGAATTTGTTATAACCGCGAACACAGCGACAACCGCCAGGACCTTCGTTCTCTATGGCTACACCTCTACTACTTTAACTATAGTCCAGGCAGGAACAAGTGCCCCTGATCCAGGACCTGATCCTGATCCGGATCCGGAACCAACCACGGATGATAAATTCAATATCCAGGGTAACTGGATACTGGATAGGACCTACACGAACACCGCAGGGACGACCTGGTATGATGACATCACATTCTATAACGGACTTGGATATGCAGACCAGATAATAAATATAAAGGCCTCCTCTACCGGGACCAATGTAGTTACCCCTGTGGAATATGACTCCCACTTCCGTTCGGATGCCAAGGTCTATCTGCCCTATTCGAGCAGCAGCACCACCCTCACCAGAGAGAGTGCGCCCTTGACATCACAGCAGAATTATTACACCGGTAAGTACGACTCGTCCGATGGCGCCAGAGCATACAGTCAGAACCTCTACGAAAGCTCTTCTCTTGACAGGATAAGCGGTACACGCAAGAGTGGCAGTACGTACGCAAACAAAATTACCACTGTCGGCTACTCGTCCAACAGTGCAAATGAGGTGCTGTATCTGAAAGTGACGTATGGTACAAGAGGATCAGTCTCCACTGCGACCCTCACCACCACATACTATCCCGCCTCTACCCTGAATAAGACTACAGTCACCGATGAAGATGGAGGGACTGTCATAGAGTTCAAGGACAAAAGTGGCAAAGTGGTTCTTCAGCGGAGTCTTGTTTCCGTAGGCACCTATGCCGACACTTACTATGGGTATGACCATATCGGAAACCTCCTGTGTGTTGTTACACCCGAGGGGAGCCGTTCCCTTACCTCGGGAGGATCCTACACCTATACAAACGCCATAATAGCGAAATATGCCTATCTGTATACCTATGACGGCTATGGCAATATGACGGAGAAAAGGCAGCCGGGAAGAGAGGCAGAGTACTATGTCTACGACAAGGGGAGGAGACTTGTCCTGTATCAGGATGGTAATCTCCGTTCATCCAACCGTTGGATATACACCACGTATGACAACTTCCACCGGGAGGTGGAAAGGAGCCTTGTCTCCACCACCCTGAGCAGAAGCTCCCTTCAGGGGCTGTATCACGCCTCATCGTTCAGCAATAAGTATGAGAATCTGACAAACCCCAATATCCCGGCCAACTCCTCGAGTGTGTCACTTGTAAGCATACTCTACAGTGCCAGATACCACGGATACACCTACAGCTCCTCATCAGATCCTACCGCATCGCTCCCCTTTGCAGCTACCACCATTGTTTCCCTATCAGACAAATCAACCCTCGTTCACGGGAAGCTCAAATATGAGAAACACCTCCTTTTGACCACCGGTACTACAGCACAATATAAAGAGACAGCATACTACTATAACGGTAAAGGAGAACTTTTGCAGAGCGTCACCAAGTATCCCAATGGGAATATCCTCCGCACCAGCTACAAATACACCTTCTTGGGAGATATTCAGACCAAGGAGGAGATATGCGGTAGCACCACCAAGCTTACCACATACACTTACGACACCCGAGGAAGAGTGACCGGAGAGAGTGTCACACTGGCCGGGGGCAGTGCCGCGACTGTCTCCTACACCTATGACGATCAGGGGAGGGTTAAGACCCGCACCTACGGCAATGGAGTGATAGAGACCACCTCATACAACATCCAAGGATGGCTCACATCCCTGGATACCAAGAAGAATAGCACCAATATCTACCGTCAGACCCTGAGCTACTACACGACAAACAAAGGGACCGCAGCCAGATACAATGGTAACATCAGCGAGTGGTTTACGCAGTATGGTACAGGAACACAGAACACCTACGGTTTCACCTATGATACGATGGGGAGGATCACTTCTTCGGACAGATATTTGGGTACCGGTACCACAGCAGAGAGTGCTTACACGGAGAGGGGAATAACCTACGACAGGAATGGAAATATCCTCACACTACAGAGATATGCCTCATCACTTCAGGATAATTACACCTACAGCTACGATGGAAACAAGATCACTTCCATCTCCTCATCGTCATACACACACGATTCCAATGGGAATATGACCACCGATGGGAAGAGGAATTTGCAGATAATCTACAATATCCTTAACTTGCCACAGAGTGTAAACCAAGGAAGTGCTACCAAAGCCACCTACGGCTGGTTCTCAGACGGGACGAAGTACAGTGTACAGGACAGTGGAGGGAATGGCTTCTACTACATCGGCTCTTTGATATACAGCATCTCAT
>JAFYWC010000070.1 GCA_017546585.1 Bacteroidales bacterium | reverse complement strand
TGAAAGTAGATCGTGCGCACATCCGGGCGAGGACTCTCGATATAGGTTCCGTCCTTATCTTGAGCGGATAATTCCTTGAGGACTTCCTGCATCTCGGAAGGCTTGATGATGCGAATATCCTCTCCAAAGCGTTCTTTCAGGGCCTCAATGAGGTCTTTACGGTATGAAGGTGCTACATAGATCTTCTTGTCACCTGTCCTTATCACCTTGAACGAGTCATCCTGCTTGTGCTCCACCTTGATCTTGCTTGCAGATTTCTTGATCAGGAAATTGTTCTCGAACGACTCCATAAGAGAGCGTAGCTGTGAATCCAGATGGACATTGCACAAGCCTGCGATTTTCTCCGGAACGCCCCCGTAGAACGGAGCCGCAATGGCTCCAGCCATAGATGCAATCGTATCGGAATCTCCTCCATAGGCGACGGCCCGTCTTACAGTATCCTCGAAGCCGTCTCCTTCTAGAAATGCTCTTACTGCAGCAGGAACTGTGTTCTGACACGATGAGTCTATCTTTCCTGTCTCTCGGAAATAGAATTGCCCGGTGTCCTCTCCGTTGACTATTACCGGTTCCTTGATGCATCCCGCTAGAAGGGCCCTCATGTCTTCTTCAGGCATGCTTAAGTCATACCCGAAGTCGTGTTCCATGGCAAAGCGGATGTCATCCTTGCTTCTTCCATGATTCGCCATCCAGATAGCTTGCGCCATGGCTTCTGCTCCCTTTATCCCTTCGGGATGAGAGTGTGATACCTCCGCGGTCATCCTTGCTAGGGCAATGGCTTCAGGAAGACTCTGTGCGGTCATGGCAACTGGGCTGACTCTCATGGCTGCACCATTCCCGTAGCTGTTGTTCGGATGCGGGTCTTCGCTCTGTAGCCAACGCTTGAACATAGGCGCAAAGCCCCTGTCGATATACTCTCGTCCCATGGACTGCATTATAGCGATAAGGCATGAGGCGTTCCTGTCTTTGTCTGACATGAGCCATCTGGCTACAGCAAGCGTCATGACGGTGTCGTCAGTGAACTTGGGGTGATATGTCACCTCGCGTCCCCTGAACCAGCCCCTCGTACCCCTGCAGAGTTCAAAGAACCTGTCATTGGTGTTGTTCCATTCGTATGGAGACCCGATGATGTCTCCAGCTACTGCTCCTAGCATAATTTGATCATTTACTTTACTTTCTGTTGCGGCCTGTCGAACTGTACTCCCATCGGATTGTATCCAAGGTCATTCCTTCGTTCGATAATCTCCTTGAGATCCTTCTGAGGAATCTTGAAGCTATACGCCTCATACATGCAGTATCCGCTTCTGGAGTACACGCCAGTCGGTTCTGCAATGCCGTTCTTTCTGAGCCAGGCTCCGATTCCGGGCAGGTTGTTTTCGTCCACGAACTGCACGTTGTAGGGGAGTATCCCCGATTCAAACAGATTGACTGTCACGACTCCGAACGGCTCGCAGAACTGCTTCCTTGGGTCTTCGGGCAAGGGGAACCCCTCAGGCATGTCAGGCCTGTTGAAAAGCTGGATTGCCAGTGTTCCATTGTTGGTGTATGATGCGACCGAGCACATCACTTCCGTAGGAGGCAGACCCTCCCATAGACTGATGCTGTACTGTCTGTCCAGTACATCGTTGTTTTCCATAGTGTGAAAGATTGAGAAAAGGGGAGAGGACAAGTCCTCATCCCCTCATCAGATAGTGAAATTCTACTTCTTCAAGCCGCCGGACTTCTTCTGCCCCTGCTCCTGCGAGGCCTTCTGCTGCTGAACAGCTTTCTCCTGCTGCTCCTGCCTCTGCTTTGGGGTCATGTCCATTCCAGCTCTCTGAGCCTCCTTGAACCATGACGGGTGGCTTACCGCCGGCTCCCTGCGTGCCGCGTCGAACTGGATGCAGCAGGTGAAGGTCTCGCCGTCCTTGCGCTGTCCGCTGTGTACCACAGCCTTGCCCTCGATAAGGGCGTTCGCCTGCTCCGCTGTAAAAGGAACGCCGTACATCCCCTTCCCGCGGAGGTTGTTGTCCTTGTCGAAGAAGACAGACCTAACACTATCCACCGACATTCCCACGACCCTGTTGGTCGGCTGATGGATGGATACGAGGAACTGCTGCTTCTTGCCGTCAAGGTTGATCGCTATAGGTCGGCCGCCGTTGACATTGAGGTTGCCATAGACCTTCTTGCCGTCGGGACCCATCCATTCGCCCCTCTCCAGGAGCGCCTCCTTGACCTTCTCGCTAGTGATAGGCTGCTTGTACAGGTAGAGGGTGTCAGCCATGGTCTTAGGCTTCTCCATGGTGAAGGCCTTGACCTTCATCTCCGGTTTCTCACCTGAGTTGTCCATGTTGGCACGAAGGGAAAGAAGACCGCTGAAGTCCTCTTTGGATGCGAACACCAGATCGGTCATCTGGCCGTAGACCAGCTGCGATGCAAGATGCGGGTTGTTGTAGAATGTTTCGCGGGAGATGCCGTACTTATCCTTCAGGCTGTCCCAGTTGATCATGTCCAGCTTTTCCTGGACGTCTTTAGAAAGTGTTGTCTCCATGATTGTGTGTATTGATGGATGAATGTTCGTCTTTACTGGACAATTCATCCGACAGCTTCTCATTGAGGTCGTTATAGCCCTCATAGAGTTTTGCCATGTCATACACACACACCTTGCCTGCGTCTTCAGGCACATTCTCGATTATTTTCTGCAGGGTATTGCGTCCTGCCTCGTCGTTATCCATGAACGCCGCGATGTTCTTGTGCGCAGTTATCCATGGTAACGCCTTTTCTATATTTGACACACTGTTAAGTATGCAGCAATCGTACTGCGGGGTCTCCTGCTGTACGCTGGATATCCAAGAGAGGAAATCCATGAAGCCCTCGAAGACGACCACCTTGTCTGAGCCGACCTTGTCCGTCAGATTGCCTTCCGGACTTAGAGTCGTCATTGCACTGGATGTACACTTCTTCGTAAGGCTGGAGCGGAGCACGTATCCTCCGTCATTGTTCTTGAAGCCGATTGCAAAGTACTGCTTCTGAGGATAACTGTCGATATGATATATTACCTCTTCGCAGTATCTCTCCAGTATCTCCTTGCTTACGGCTCTGGCCTGGGCATATTCAACCAGCTTGCGTCTGGTGAAAGTATGCGAAGCTGAGTCCACGATAATCCTCGAAGGCTTAACCTTCTTGGCCTTTTCAATGACCTCCTTGTACTCGCTCTCTGGAATCATGTTCCTGAAGCTTGCGAGCCAGTCGTAGACCTCTCCTCTTGTAATGCATGCAATCTTGCATACGAACTCGAACAGACCACCGCCTTCATAAGTGCCGAAATCATACCATCTGTTGTTGACGGCATCTATGTGGAAGGATGGATTCGACTCGTCACGGAACGGAGAATAGTACAAGCCCTTCTGATTGTAGAGATTCTTTCCCATGTGGGCCATAATCTCTACAATTGATATAGACTGTAGTGTCTGTTTCTCCTGATCCGTATACTTTGCCATGCGACAAATTTAATAGTAAAAAATAACTAATGCAATGTATAATGAAAAATATTTTTATTATCTTTGCATCATCCTCATTGTAGGACGTGTAAAAGCAATATGTAAATATTTCAGAAGCAAAGTTAAAAGTTTCCCCATCACCATCAAAAACTTTTTACCGAAGCTTCTTCGTAGCAGCAAGTGGATATGCCTAGACGCATTAGCAAGGGAGACCTGAAGGATGTAACAAAGCCTCAGGTGTCGAACCTGAAGTTTCTTGACAGGTTCATAAAGACAATGAATTGGACAAAACCTCAGTTTGCCGAGAAGATCGGCATGACTAAAGCCAATGTCTACCATTGGTTCAAGGTGGATGATATGCAGCTGACAACCCTTAACAATGCCTTCGAAAAGATCGGCTATTATGTGGAGTTCAGCATGGATATGCCTAAGAACGATGATGAGATTATCAATATAGAACTTTCTGAGAAGGATATCCCAAGCGATTCTCCAAAGAAGAACCTGGATTTCCTCAGAAAAGCACTCTACGATAATGATATAGATCAGCATGTTCTGGCAAAGAAACTGAAGATAGATGTTGAGACAATAGACTACTGGTTCAGACACGACAAGTGCTATATCTCATACTTCTTCCAGATTGCCAAATATACCGGAATGAAGCTCAAGATAGATATCAAACCAATAAGATGATATACACAATTACAAACCTTTAAACCATTTAAAAAATGAAAGAATTAGTTGAGAAGCTCAACGCAGCTTGGGCAGTATTCGCAGAGAACGCAGACAAGCAGCTCGCAGGAAACAAGGCAGCAGGCGCTCGCGCACGCAAGGCATCACTCGAGATCGAGAAGGCTCTTAAGGAGTTCCGTAAGGTTTCAGTAGAGGCTGGCAAATAGTGAGCTACCACTGCAGAGATGATAAGAGGCAATTCTAGAGATTCTGGAGTTGCCTTTTTTCATGCTTTTGTTAAAACGGATATTTCTTGCTAATTTTGTTGATAATCAAATTTCTCAACCATGGCTAAGAAATACGGCTTCTACAAATTGACTAAGGTGGCAGGCAAGAAAGAGTATACACCAGAGGTCAAATATATGACAAGCACTCTTAAAGATGCATATGACGAATTACAAAGTTATTGGGATGACTGTCTAGGCCAACCGGTTTGGTATAACAAGAAAATTGGCGAAGCAGTCGCATACGAGCAGGATGACAGGATGCTATATGTGCCGAACTACAACGAGGTCGATGATGAAATCAAGATAGTGGGAATACTAGCCAGATTCCCGATCTACTACATCGATGAGTATCCGAATCCTTATTCGCACTATAAGCTTGTCAGAAAGAAAGGAAAATTCATCCTTGAAGGTGTTCTTCCAGAATAATAATATATGACATAGAGAAAAGACGCACCATCAATGTGATGCGTCTTTTCTCTATCATAAGTAGACTATGCGATATAGTCCTTGCTGTATTTCTGAGCGTATTCCTTGAGTCCTTTGGCATCGATGATCTGAATCTCACCGGCTAGTCCCATGTAGAATCGTCCTAATCCTTCCATCCTATAGACCTGAGTGTCGAGGATCCATACGTCGTCGTCATCAGTCGGGATGAGATACCTCTCTGCGTCCGGATACTCCTCTACAAGGATGTTCTTGGCCATAAGGGAGAGCTGGAGCTTCACGTCAATCGCCGTATCGCCAGTCATCCTGAAGATGTCCATCTTTCCCTGCCTATGGTGAGTCTCGTTCTCCCATCTGTCGGCCTTTATCTCCACGTTGCTGATTCTCTTTACCTTGAAGACCTTGTTGGTTCTGGTAGCCAGTTCATAGCACCATACGGTCTTCTGTCCTGCAGCAAAGGCAAACGGCTCTACAATCCTGTCCTTGATTTCTCCGCTGCTAGATGAGCTGTATCCGTGGAGAACGACCTGACGCTTGCTCTCGATAGCATCCATCAGTGCAGCTACGTTAGCCGCGTCTTCCTTCTTTGAAAGAATCCTATGAGCCATCAGCTGACGTCTCATGGACTCCGACATGCGGATCGTCTCGCTGTTGATTCTGATGAAAGCCTCTCCGTTTACCTTGACGATGTCATACTCGAAAGGTGAAACGGTAATCGCTATTACCTGGCCGTCATAGAGCGGGTGGATTCTGATGTTAGTCATCACGCTGATATCGAAATATTTCTTCGCCTCATCAGTTATATAACGGATATATCCATCGATTCCTCTATAACTGCCGGTAGCTTTCTTTTCCATGGTCTTGATATCATCCTGGATGCCCTTGATATAACCAAGGTCATCTACTCCAAGGTACAGGGTACCACCGACTCTGGTATTGAGGAATGCGCACACGCCGCGAAGGATGGTCAGACTCTGGTTCTGCTCCTTTGCGTTGGTCGGCGCGTGGAAGAAGGATGTCTTGAACTCCTGACGGTCGTTCTCGATACCTAGGTATACTCCATTTTCCTCCTCAAGGTCTGTCTCTCCCTCGGTCTCTATCGCAAGGCACTTGATTATTTCACGCTTGATCACGTTCTGCATCGACTTGCTTATCACGTGGTCAATACGGTTACATGACTGTACGAGAATGGCTATCTTCTTGATGAGCTCATCCGAATCTGAGTGGATGATCTCTGAAAGCTCGTCGTTCTTGGTGTCATCTCCGTAAGCGCAGAGCACTTCTACGACGCGGCGGCGTCTGCTTACAGTCTCCGGCTCACACTCAGCGCAAAACTCCAGCGGACGAAGCTTCTTGTATTCTCCCTTGGCAAAGAGGACAAGCGCTTCCATATACTCGGAAAGGAAGTTGAGATACTTCGCGTCAACCTGATTCCTGGTCATCTCTGCGAGGATTCTCATTACGCATAGTATCCTATATCTGTCTGATGGTCTAGGCAGGTTCTTCTGATATCCGATGAGGATTCTGCACAGGAGCTTCAATGACTCAATAGAGAGCATTGCCTGCTCTTCTTCCTGCTCATTCATAAGACAGAAGCTTGTAATGCAATCCTTCTTGGCGTCAACCACATTGAATTCATTGTCGGAGCTGCAGAGAATCTGAGTCATCACGACACCATAGTATGAGCCTTCTCCATAGCTCAGGATCTTTATCTGAACGTAGTCGCCCACCTTATACTCATTTCCTGCATAAGCCTGAGCGGCATAGCCGTCTTCAGTCCACATGTATGCCTTAGGCCGACCACTCTTATCAGGTGCAATCTTATTGATATATGCACATATTGACTTGCTGTCATCAGCTCTTTCGTTGATGATATAATCCTTGAACTCCTCAGTTAAATCGAAGATACCCTTGTCTACATCGATTACGTTCAGAGTGATTGCTTCTCCCTCCTTAAGGTATGCGTAGAAATCCTCGCTGTAGAAGTTGATGTTTGACAGATTCGGGGTCTTGATGTATCCATGGACTGTCTCGTAATCCTTGTCGATGGTTCTTACCCATAGACGACCCTCTTCATCCTTTCTGATAATCTTCACATCTACCCTCTGACCGTTATCGTATCGCTTTGAATATTTGACCGACTTGGCTGCAGGCTCCTTCAAGTCTCGGATGAAGTCTCTAGTGAAATCAGCCATCGCCTGGAGGTTGTCAAGGTCTGACTTCTTCATCCTTGTGTTC
>JAFYWC010000069.1 GCA_017546585.1 Bacteroidales bacterium | reverse complement strand
CTTACCGAGGTCGTTGCCTGTGAACTTAGCGAAGTTCTTGATGAAGCGACCTGCGAGATCCTTAGCCTTCTCCTCCCACTGGCAAGCGCACTCGTAAGTGTCGCGTGGGTCGAGGATAGCTGGGTCAACGCCAGGGAGTTCTGTAGGAACTGTGAAGTTGAAGTAAGGGATCTGCTTAGTAGGAGCCTTGTCGATAGAACCATCGAGGATTGCGTCGATAATTCCACGAGTATCCTTGATAGAGATACGCTTACCTGTACCGTTCCAACCTGTGTTCACGAGGTATGCCTTAGCACCAACCTTCTCCATTCTCTTAACGAGCTCCTCACCGTACTTAGTTGGGTGGAGTGAAAGGAATGCTGCACCGAAGCAAGCTGAGAAAGTAGGAGTTGGCTCAGTGATACCACGCTCAGTACCTGCGAGCTTAGCAGTAAATCCTGAAAGGAAGTAGTACTGGCACTGCTCAGGAGTGAGGATAGAAACTGGAGGGAGAACTCCGAATGCGTCAGCAGAAAGGAAGATTACCTGCTGAGCGTGAGGACCCTTAGAAACTGGCTTAACGATGTTGTCGATGTGGTCGATAGGGTAAGAAACGCGAGTGTTCTCAGTTACGCTCTTGTCAGCGAAGTCGATCTTACCGTTCTCGTCAACTGTAACGTTCTCGAGGAGAGCGTTGCGACGGATAGCCTTGTAGATATCTGGCTCAGAAACTGGATCAAGGTTGATAACCTTAGCGTAGCAGCCACCCTCGTAGTTGAATACGCCCTCGTCATCCCAACCGTGCTCGTCGTCACCGATGAGGAGACGCTTAGGGTCAGTTGAAAGGGTAGTCTTACCAGTACCTGAAAGACCGAAGAAGATAGCTGAGCTAGTGCCCTCCATATTAGTGTTTGCAGAGCAGTGCATTGAAGCGATGCCGCGGAGTGGGTTGTAGTAGTTCATAAGAGAGAACATACCCTTCTTCATCTCACCACCATACCAAGTGTTGAGGATAACCTGCTCCTTAGACTTGAGGTTGAATACAGTTGCAGTCTCAGAGTTGAGGCCGAGCTCCTGGTAGTTGTCAACCTTTGCCTTAGATGCGTTGTAGCATACGAAATCAGGCTCACCGTAGTTTGCAAGCTCCTCCTCAGTTGGACGGATGAACATATTCTTTACGAAATGTGCCTGCCAAGCTACCTCCATAATGAAACGTACCTTAAGACGTGTAGCCTCGTTAGTACCGCAGAATGTATCTACAACATAGAGCTTCTTGCCTGAGAGCTGTGCAACAGCCTTAGCCTTAAGGTCGTTCCAAGCCTCCTCAGTGATTGGCTTGTTGTCGTTCTTGTACTCCTCTGAAGTCCACCATACTGTGTCCTCTGAAGCCTCGTTCTTTACGAAGAACTTGTCCTTAGGAGAACGACCAGTGTAGATACCTGTCATTACGTTAACAGTGTCAAGCTCAGTAACCTGGCCTCTCTCGTAACCCTCGAGTTCAGCCTTGGTCTCCTCAGCGAAGAGAACCTCGTAAGACGGGTTGTGTACGATTTCCTTCACGTCGGTAATACCGTACTTAGTCAAATCAATTGTGCTCATAAAATTTTTGTAAAAATATTTAAGGTTTAACTCATTTTCTATATCTCTGCAAAAATAAACTTTTTTTATCATTATACAAGCAATGCCGCGAATATTTTCCTTACATTTGTTGCACAAAACAGACCTTATGCAGAACCCTGTCGACATATTGAAAGAATATTGGGGCTACGACTCTTTCCGTCCGATGCAGGAGGACATCGTCCGCACTGCCTTGGAGGGTAGGGATGTGCTTGCCATTCTCCCGACGGGCGGAGGCAAGTCGGTCTGCTTCCAGGTACCTGGTTTGATGCGTGAAGGAATCGCTATAGTGGTTACCCCGCTCATCGCCTTGATGAAGGATCAGGTGCAGAATCTTAACAGCCGAGGTATCAGGGCTTTATGTATAAACGCCGGTATGAGCAGAAGGGAAGTGGACAACGCGCTGAACAACGCTCTGTACGGAGATTTCAAGTTCCTTTATGTGTCTCCGGAACGCCTCGGAACCCCGCTTTTCAAGAGTTATATACAGGAGATGAAAGTGAGTTTCATCGTAGTTGACGAGGCCCATTGCATCTCTCAGTGGGGCTATGATTTCCGTCCGGATTATCTCCAGATCGGAAAACTCCGCGAGATGGTCGACGCTCCTGTGATAGCCCTTACTGCGACAGCGACTCCGGAGGTGGCTCAGGATATTATGGAGCGCCTGGGGTTCAAGGAAAAATGTCTTGTCAAAAGCGGTTTTGAACGTCCTAATCTTTCATATATAGTCCGCAGGTGCGAGGACAAACTCGGGCAGCTTCTGAACATCTGCAACAGTGTCGAGGGCACAGGAATCGTCTATGTGCGAAGCAGAAAAAAGACAGAGGAACTGGCCGCATATCTGATCTCCAACGGTATCTCTGCGTCGTTCTACAATGCCGGTCTCGGACCTGATGCCCGTTCTGCGCGACAGGAGGATTGGAAGTCAGACAAGATTCGTGTTATGGTATGCACGAACGCATTTGGAATGGGTATCGACAAGCCGGATGTAAGGTTTGTGGTACACTTCGATGTGCCGGACAGCCCAGAAGCATACTTCCAGGAAGCCGGACGTGGCGGACGTGACGGCAAACGCAGCTTCGCGGTCCTGCTGTGGAACAGCTCGGACACGAAGCGTCTGCGCCAGCTAGCCACCGTGTCGTTCCCGTCACTTGAGTACATAGAGGACATCTATCATAAGGTGCATATCTTCTACGACATACCTTATGAATCAGGTGTGGGCAGACAGTTGAAATTCAATCTGGAGGAGTTCTGCAGCCGCTTCAAACTGCAGCGTTCGTCTGCATATTATGCCATCGTATACCTTGAAAGGACCGGTCATTGGACCTTCGCCGAGGATGTCGATATCTCTACGAAAGTTCAGATCATTGTTGATCGTAACGACTTGTATGACATTGAGTTCCCTGATCCGAAGATGACAAGTCTCCTGGATGTGCTGATGAGGAAATATACAGGCCTTTTCTCATATCCGGTTCCTGTTGATGAAGACTATGTAGCCCAGATGATAGGAGCTACAGTGCCTATGCTTCGTCAGCTTCTTTACAAACTTTCGCTTGAGCACGTCATAAGATATGTCCCTTGCGACCACGCTACTGTTATCTTCCTTCATCACGACCGTCTTCGTGAGAAGAACGTCAATCTTGATCCGGCAAGATATGCTATGCTGAAGGAAGCTTCACTCGGCAGAATGCAGAAGATGATAGACTATGTCAGTGAAGAGGAAGTCTGTCGCAGCGCCTATCTTCTCGAATATTTCGGACAGACTGAAAGCGCGGATTGCGGTACCTGCGACATCTGCCGTTCTTCAAAGAAACAGTTAAAAGAAAATGCAGCCACATCAGAAGATATGGCTGCAGAAATCGTCAGATATATCAATGGAGAACTCCAGGGATCATATACACTTGATGACATTTCCCGCCGTTTCGGTTCTCCGTCATCCGATCCCGCACAATCATACCTCACCATCCTACGCACCCTAATTGACCAGGGTCTCGTTGCTGCGCCGAACTTTACTCTATGACAAGGCCGTCGTAGGCTGGAAGTACGCCGGCAGGGAGTTCTGCAGTGAGTGCTTCGTGGGTAGGGAGCTGGTGTGAAAGATGAGTCAGCCAACTGTGCTTGGCACCGACTCTTTCAGCAACCTTCAACGCTGTCTCCAATGCATAATGCGAGATGTGGTGGCCTCTACGTACTGTATTGATAATGAAGTGGTCAAGCCCCTTGAGTTTCTCGAACTCCTCCTCCGGAATGTGGTTCATATCAGTGCAGTATGCTATATTCCCGAAACGGAATCCAAGAACCGGAAGCTTGTAGTGTCTGCCTCTGATAGGAATGATTTCGACTCCGTTGATGCTGAAAGGCTTTTCATCTATGTTATGGACACTCCACTCTGGAGCGCCTGGATATTTGTTCTCTGCAAAAGCATAGGAATATTCCATACGGAGTGAATCCTCCACGTACTTCTCGCAATAGATCTGTGTTGCCTTCTTCTCAAGGTAGTTGAACGCTCTGATGTCGTCCAACCCTCCAGTATGGTCCTTGTGGTTATGGGTAAGCAGAATAGCATCAAGGTGCGACACACCTGCAGCCAACATCTGCTGTCTGAAATCCGGACCGGCATCCACAAGGATGGTCAGTCCTTCATACTCCACCAGCACGCTGGCTCTCAGACGCTTGTCGCGGCTGTCCGCACTGCGGCACACCTCGCAACCACACCCGATCATCGGCACACCCTGCGACGTTCCCGTTCCTAAAAACCTTAGCTTCGCCTTACCCATATTAAATAGTGATATCTACAATCTTTCCGATAAGCTCAGGGTCATATGGTTGAGAAATACGGATATAGTTTCCGGTATATCCCTCCATCATTCCCTTCCTGTCAGTGCTCTCGAACAGAACCTTCTCCGCCACACCCTTGTTCGCCTCCACGAACTCATTATGCAGCTTCTCGCAAAGTTCCTCAAGCATCTGGACCCTCTTTGTCTTCACGCTGTCCTGCACCTGATCCTTCCTCTCAGCCGCAGGCGTACCCGCACGACGAGAATAAGGGAAAATATGGATGAACGCCGGATGCACCACATCCTTCAGGAAGTTGTATGTCTCCATAAAAAGTTCGTCAGTCTCTCCAGGGAATCCCACGATCACATCGATTCCGAAGAATACCTTCGGACCTCCTGCCTTCTCAGTCTTCTCCCTGATATACTGGATCTTACGAGCAAACGCCGCAGTGTCATACCTACGTCCCATCTCCTTGAGAATAGTGTCGCATCCAGACTGAAGCGGAATGTGATAGTGAGGCAGGAACTTGGTACCTGAGGTGATCCAGTCGATCATCTCCTCTGTAAGAAGATTAGGCTCGATAGAAGAAATCCTGTATCTCTCGATGCCTTCAACATCATTAAGTTGTCTGATGAGATCGTAGAAACTCTCACCCGTCGATTTTCCGAAGTCGCCTGTATTTACACCAGTCAGCACAATCTCCTTGATGCCCTCTGCCGCAATAGCCTCCGCCTGTGGAATGATATCAGCAATCGGAATGTTTCTGCTCTCTCCACGTGCATAAGGTACTGTGCAGTAATGACATTTATAGTCACATCCGTCCTGTACCTTCAGGAACGAACGTGTCCTCTCTCCGCTTGAATATGCCGGGAAGAACGTTCCCAGATCGTGTCCGCAACCTGCAGTGCCCAACGCCTTCTCCTTGATCGAAGGAACCACCTGGCTCTTCTCAGTAGCCCCGAAAACTCTCTCCACGCCCTCAATAGCCTCATAGTCAGCCCTTCTCAATTGGGCAGAACATCCTGTAACAAATATCTTCGCGTCAGGATTCTGCCTATGAAGCTTCCTGATGATGTTGCGGCTCTTCTTGTCGGAATGTTCAGTCACAGTGCAGGTGTTCACAAGGAACACATCCGCTCCCTTGTTCCACTGCACAGCCTCAAACCCCTCCTTCAGCAGCTCTCGCTCATAAGTAGAAGTCTCCGCATAATTCAACTTACATCCCAATGTTATAAATGCAATTCTCATAATTCTCATCACTATAAATGTTGTGTGACTATTGTACTGAATAGGCATTCGCACCCCCGCGTAGGGGGAGGGGCCCACATAGTGGGAGGGGGCCTATGAAGTACATAGTCACCAACATTTTCTATGAAATGTTATCTATGATACAATGTAATTCTAGACCACTGGACGATACCGTTTACCGGCGGTCTCTTCTTAGACACCCTTACAGAAAAGGATACAAACTCCGGGAATCTGCTCTCCAATGCCTTGACAATCCTTCCCGCCACATTCTCCAGAAGATCAGACGGCTTTGCCATCTCCTCCGCCACAACCTCATATATCAACGCATAATTCACCGCATCCTCGAGCCTGTCGCTTTCAGCTGCAGCCTCCATATCCAGTTCCCCTCTGAAATCCACCACGAAATCATTCCCTGCAACCTTCTCCCTCTCCAGGCATCCGTGATACGCTCTGAACTCCATACCATCGAGTTCCAATACACCAATCCTCTCCATTACGCCAAAATCAAGAATACACACGGACGCTTTCCGATAACCAGTCCTTCCTTCTTCCACTCCGACACCTTCATTGTCTTGATGTATGCGTCCGGCATAGTGATATTAGCCGCCACGCACACCTTCACACCCGCTCCGCAAACTGAAAGAATATCAGCAAAAAGAGCGTCATTCCTATAAGGAGTCTCAATGAGGATCTGAGTCTGCTTCAACTGAGCCGATACCTTCTCCAAAGTCTTCAGCTTGCTCTTGCGCTCATCAGGCTTGGCCGGAATGTATCCGCAGAACGCAAATGACTGACCGTTGAGACCGGATGCCATAAGCGCAAGCATAAGCGACGACGGACCTACAGCCGGCACTACCTTGATGCCGTGCCTGTGCGCAAGCGCAACAAGCTGCGCACCCGGATCTGCAACCGCAGGAAGTCCAGCCTCCGAAATGAGGGCCACATCATTGCCTCCTTCGAAAAGCTTGAGATATCCCTCAATTGTCGCCTGATCGGTATGCTCATTCAGCTCATAGAACTGAAGATCCCCGATCTTGCCCTTGAGGCCTGCCTTCGAAAGATATCTTCTCGCAGTGCGCACCTCCTCCACAACAAATGTCTTGAATCCTTCAAGAGATTGCAGCACTGGAGCAGGTATTACCTCTGCAGGATCATTCTCGCCAAGCGGCGATGGGATCAGATATAATGTTCCTTTATTTTCTGCCGTCATTATCTGTGTCTTTTTCAGTTATCTTGATTTCTACTTTCTTTCCATCGATTATCGATTCCTCTTCCTGTCTCTTTGCCTCCTGCCTCTTCTTCTTGCTCGAGAAGACATTCTTGAAGAACTGTTTCATACTGTTGAACTCGGCCTGGTAGGTAAGACCCACACCGTTTCTCTGCGAGTTGTCCAGATAGTTGGTGTATGAGTCAGCCGAATGAGAGAACAGATTAAGTCTCAACGCTCCTGACCTGTCAAGTTTGATTTCTATATCCAAGTCACCCACCACATCGGATTGGGCGTTTCCGGACGTATATTGCTTGTTGCCCACGCTGCCGTTTACGATCACCCTGTTGTTGAACATCTGGGTGGACACAGCAACGTCAAAGACATCATTTCCTTTCTCGTTAGGCTGATAGTTAAGGCCAAGGTCCACAGGGATGTCCAGCTTCTGAAGGATATTGTTGAACTGGTTCGCCATCACCTCGGATACATTCGAATACAGCATTGTAGAGTTGTTGAAGATACCAGACTGGTCATCCGGAAGGAAACTGTTTGAAAGCAGGATGGAAAGGAACTGCTTCTGTCTCTTGTCCTCTGTACTCAACGCGCTCTCGACCCTTGACTTGATGGTAGGATCAAGCTCTGGGATATCGATGGTGAATGCGAGTCTCGGATTGCTCAGCTTGTCGGTGATCTGGATTCCGCATTCTACAGTACGTCTGTTGGCCACTGAAGTGGTGTCTGCAATCAGGGTAGAAAGCGATGCCTTGGTCTTGTAGAGCGCATCGATATCCAGCGTACTCTCAAGGATGTCGCCGTTGAATGTCACCGAACTTCCTTCCTGGATCTCAAAATCCCTGTTCACCAGTCCGAGGGCTACGAACTTGTAGTTTCCGCCTGTGAGTGTGTACTCTCCGTTGATGTTGAAGAGATCATCACTTGCCTTGATGTCGATGGTTCCATTACCCCTGCCTGAAAGCACGTTGCCGGAAGCCTTGTCGATTTCGACATATGCAGTCACATCAGGTGATGCGTTGATATGCAGGTTCACAAGGAAATCGTTCTTTGCTGTGCTCTCCTTCTCCATCCTGCTCACGAGAATGTCGTATGGGTCGATGAATATTTCCTTCTTTATCTCTGTGAAAGTCAACAGGTTTGAGTTGTCGGCAGTCTCGGCTGCCGTAATCGGGATGTGAAGCTCTCCGGTCTTTGCCGTCACTGCGTCGACATTGAGCAGAATCGAGGTTACAGGGCCTGTTATGCTTACGTTTCCGGTACCGAAGACGTTGCCGTAGAAGCTCTGGTTTTGCTTCTCGTTCAGGTTGATGCCTTCTATCTCGTTTACCTTTACTCTTGTGTCGAAACTGATGTCTCTGAAGTTGTCCCAGTTGATGCTTCCGGTCAGCATACCGGTGCCGCTCAGCCTGTCTCTGATGCTGATGTTGTCGAAATACACACCGGTTTCGTCTATGTGGAAGTCTCCGTCAGCATAATATGGAACATTTGTGTAGCCGATTCTAAGCATAGCCTCTTCCAGTCTTGTGCCGTTGCTGCTGATGCTCAATGCGCTGACAGGGCCGTCAATCGCGATGTCTCCGGAAATATATCCCTCCATCTCGCTGAATATCGAAGAAAGGAAAGGCTGGGCATAGCCTACATAGAAACGGTCAAGTCTGGCATTTGCCTCGAGCGAACGGGTCTTAGGAGTAAGTTTTCCTACCGCATCGATGCTGCTGCCACCGTTGAGGCTGTTCCTTACGGAGATGTCGAATCTCTCGAAGTCCTCATCCCATCTGCTGCCGATGGCGAGTTCGCCAAGAGGCTTGCCCGCTATTTCGGTCGAGTCGCATATCATATCGATAAGGATACCCTTAGACTGGATAGGTGAGGTGATCTGCACATAACCGGTCGCGTCTCCGCTGATGCCGAAGTCATTAGGGAAGAGCGCATTGATCAGTGATATGTCAAACCTGTTCAGGTTCAGGCTGAGGGTGTCTTTCGCAGTCTTGGATGTCTTTCCCTTGATGTTGACACGCTGGTCATCGTTGAGGAACTCCATAGAAGTCACATCGATTCCTCGCTTGTCGATGGTCAGATGTGAAGGCTGGATCTTCCACTCGTTTGATGCGTAGATGATTCGAGAAGGCAAAAGACTGATGTCTGCCTTTATGTCGTCGTTGTTCCTGAGTACATTGCCCCTGACGATCAGCTCGCCCTTGCTCTCAGGGTCTGTCTCGTTGTCGAACGTGTAGCTCAGGCCGAGGTGGTTGTCCTTGGCAAGTATTCTGACGTCGTTGTTGTACAGATAGATTGTGGCGAACTTCAGTTCGCTGCTGCTCAGTACTCCGTTGACACCGTCATTGTTGTTGATGCTGAAGTCCACATCCTTGATGTACTTCTTGCCCAACGCGATTCTCCTTGAAGTGAGGTTGCTGCTGAATCTTCCTCTGTCGTTGATTCTTGCACTGAGTCTGGTGTCGTTGTCAAGGAACATTCCCGGCATCACGAAGTTGAGAAGATTGTTCGCATTGTTCAGGAAGATGTCGACATTGTATCTGTTTCCGTTCCAGACATAAGACGGGTCCTTGAACAGTGACGGAACCTCCCTCTTCAGGGTAATGTTTGTGAGGTCCTTGATGAACTCTGTCACAGGGGCGCTGCCGTTGAATGAACCTTCCGCAAACTCGGAGTTCAACTTCATCCTGTAAGTGCCGTTTCTTGATGACGATGTGAGGTGGATGTCACCTATGTCGTATTCATCACTGTCGTTCCTGAGGGTAAGGTCGTCGACATTGATGTCACCGTAGATGTCTCCGTTAGGTGTTCTTCTGAAGTCGGCTCTGGTGTTGAACCTCATTTCAGACTTTCCTCTCTTGTCGAGGTTCAGTGCGTTAAGGTTTGCGTGGCCTACTACAGCGTAGAACTGATACAGAGCGTTCTGCGTCCGTCTTGATATGCCGAAACGTCCCTGGAAAATGAATTGGAGATTAGGGTCGTTACAAGTAAGTCTACCGTTGAATGCTTCTGCCGACACTGTTCCTTCACCGCTGATGTTGCTGTAGTCGTAGCCGTTGAGGTGGAGCTTTTCTATGCTGATGGAATCGATCGCAGCGCTGGCAGGTGTGTTCTTGTCTCCAAGGCTTGCGTCGATGTCTGCGTACATACTTGTCCTTCCGACAAGGTCGTTGCCGATGACCTTTCCGATGTTGAGCTCGTTGGTCTTGACTGTGCCGGATATGCCTATGCCCTTGTCTTCGGTAAGAATGTCCTTGATGTTGACCTTTGCCTTAAGGCTTCCGATTTCAGAATTGATGTCGGCGTCGATGTCAAGGTCGTTGAGGGTGCCGTTGGTCTTTGCATCCATAACGAATGCCTGACCTGGAGCGAATCTGCTCAGGTCAAGGCTTCCTCCCTTCATCCACTCGCTTACGAATCTGCTGAGTCCTTCGCTTGTGAGCCTGAAGCCGTTTACTCTTGCATCGAGGATGGTGGTCTCTATCTCAGGAATGCCGGCCATACGTCCGTTTATCGTTCCGGCAAATCCACCGGCTTCCGAAGCCACAACCATATCGATTACAGAGAAATCGTTCACAGTGCCTGAGAACTTGCCGGATGTCGCGTCGATCCTGAGTCTGTTTCTTGCAAGCTGAGGAGCGAAGAAACTGATTGTACGGAAATCGATGATGCTGTTGTCTATTTCGGCATCCATCCTGATGTTCTCTACATAGCCGGAGAAATCCCTCGGGCTGTTGAAGCTCATCATATAGAGAGGCAGGTGGATGTCCGACCAGGTGTCTGTAAGGCGGATGTCTTCGATGATTGCGCGGCCGTTGCCTACTCGTGCGCTGCCTGTGATGCTGTGGCACACGTATCCGCTTTTTTCTCTGAAGTCCAATGAAGTGACTTCGCCCGACATCACTCTTCCTTTGAATTGCAATTCTTTGGCAGTGAGGTTTATATTGCTGATTTCAAGGTCGTTCCAGTTGATGCCTCCCTCATATCTTGTCTTGTCTGAAGAGCTGTTGATGAGTCGGAATGTCATATTGTCTATAGCGACCTTCTTGAAGTGGAATATCTCCTTGTCTGTAGGCTTCTTCTCTTGCTTCTTCCTGTTCTCTAGTCCGAAGATCCTCGAAAGGTTGTTGCTCTTGTTCTTGTGTTCGAGATGGTCGCAGTCCTGCAGCACGAGGTTCATATACGCATCCTCCACTCGGACCTTGTCGAGATGGATGCCGTTGCCTCCTGTGAGACTCTTGTACGAGAAGTTGGCGATGATGTATCTGGCCTTGAAGAGAGTGTCGGTCTTTTCCTTGGAAAGATCCAGAGGGTCCTGAACCGGGTTGTCATCGACTACGGCCAGGTTCTTTACGACCAGAGTTGTGAAAGGCTTGAAATGGATCTTCTCGAAGATTATCTTTCCGTCGAACATCTCCTCGAGTGATTCTGCGGCCTTTTGTGCTATGCGTGTCTGCACCGCAGGAGTCTGCAATGCAAGGGCAGCAGCAATGATTACTGATGCCACGGCGACAAATGCCAGCCAGAATATTTTGAGAGCCTTTTTGATAACTCTGAATGATTTAATTGTCCAACTTGCAAAAATAGTAAAAATATCGGAGAAAATCCGTATTTTTGCCGCCGGATATGCAAAGCATATAATATGCCCCTGTCCGATTAAAGCACAATACTATGGCAGACATAATACTTGGAATCGAATCATCCTGCGACGATACGTCGGCAGCAGTCATCAAAGACGGCTATCTGCTGTCCAACGTCCTTGCAAGTCAGGATGTACATAAAGCCTACGGCGGAGTAATTCCGGAACTGGCTTCTAGAGCACATCAGCTGAACATCGTACCAGTTGTAAGTGAAGCGATTACGCGCGCTGGAATCAAGCCTGAAGACATTACCGCAATCGCGTTTACACGCGGTCCGGGCCTCCTTGGATCCCTCCTTGTAGGTACATCATTCGCAAAGGGGCTTGCGATGTCGCTCGACAAGCCTCTCGTTGAGGTCAACCACCTTCAGGGCCACATCCTCGCAAACTTCATCAAACAGTACGACAGCGACAACCGTCAGCCTGAGTTCCCATACCTCTGCCTGCTTGTTTCCGGCGGAAACTCGCAGATTGTCCGTGTGGACAGTCCGCTTGAGTATGAGATTCTCGGACAGACTATCGATGATGCTGTGGGTGAGGCGTTCGACAAGTGCTCGAAGATGATGGGACTCGGCTATCCTGGCGGCCCTATCGTTGACAGGCTTGCAAAGGAAGGCGACCCTCTCAAGTACAAGTTCTCAAAGCCTCAGATTCCTGGCTTCGACTACAGTTTCAGCGGTATCAAGACATCGCTGCTGTATTTCGTTCGCGACCAGATGGCTGAGGATCCGGACTTTATGGAGAAAAACAAGGCAGACATCTGCGCAAGCTTCCAGAAGGCTCTGATCGACATTCTTATGGACAAGCTGATCAAGGCTGCAAAGCATACAGGCATCAAGCAGATCACAATCGGTGGAGGAGTATCGGCAAACAGCGGACTCCGTGCCCGTATCGTAGAGGAAGGTCGCAAGAGGGGATGGACTACATTCCTTCCTGAATTCAAGTTTACAACGGACAATGCCGCTATGATCGCGATCGCCGGCTGGTTCCACTATATGAACGGAGAGCGTGCCTCCCTTGATGTGGCTCCGGTAAGCCGTCTCGCTGAATTTTAATCAACTTGTCATTTCGAGCGAGCGAAAGCGAGTCGAGAAATCTAAAACAACTGAAAATGAAAGAAATAGAAGTAACCTGCAAACTTGGCAAGGAACTCTCTGCCGACGAGATCCAGACTGCTGCCGTGAAGGCTCTTGGCGTATCGCCAAAGATGAAGCAGCAGCTCAAATACCGTATAGTTCGCCGCTCTATCGATGCCCGCAACGATATCCTTTACCGCTATCGCATCGAGGTGGCCAAGCCGGACGAAGTTCTGCAGGAATATACACTTGAAGAGTATCAGAATGTCGCTTCTGCCGAGCCGGTGATCATCATCGGTGCAGGTCCTGCAGGTATGTTCGCAGGTCTGCGTCTTCTGATGCGCGGCTTCAAGCCTGTCATCCTTGAAAGAGGAAAGGATGTGCACGCACGTAAGTTCGATATGGCTAAACTTTCTACCGAGGGAGTTGTGAATCCTGATTCAAACTACTGCTTCGGAGAGGGTGGTGCAGGTACATTCTCTGACGGTAAACTATACACCCGCTCTTCGAAGAGAGGTGACATCCGTGAGGTTCTCCATCAGCTCGTTCGCTTCGGTGCAGATCCTTCGATCCTCATCGACGCTCATCCGCACATCGGCAGCGACAAGCTTCCTATCGTAGTGGAGAACATCCGCAAGTGCATCATTGAGCACGGCGGAGAGTACCACTTCGATTCACGCGTGACAGACATTGAAAGACGTCCTGACGGAGCTTATAATGTTGAGGTTGATGCCATTTCGAGCGCAGCCGAGAAAACTGTCTACACAGCCCGCAAGGTCATCCTTGCAACCGGCCACTCGGCACGTGACATCTACGAGATGTTCGACCGCAAGGGATGGGAACTCCAGGCAAAGGGTTTCGCTCTTGGAGTACGTGTGGAACATCCGCAGTCTCTCATCAACAAGATCCAGTATCACGGCAAGTATCAGCCATATATGCCGACTGCTGAGTATTCGTTTGTTACACAGGTACTTGACAGAGGTGTGTTCTCGTTCTGTATGTGTCCGGGCGGTATCCTTGTACCGGCTGCGACAGCAGAGGGAGAGCTCGTTCTGAACGGTATGTCTAACTCTCAGCGTAACTCCAAGTGGGCAAACTCAGGTGTCGTAGTTCAGATTGAACCGGAGGATTTCCCTGAGTATGCACAGTATGGTCCTTTGGCTCTGCTCCGATTCCAGCAGGATATCGAGAAGAAGATGTTCGAGTATACAGGTTCGCTCAAGGCACCTGCACAGCGTATGATGGACTTCTGCCGCAGAATCCCTTCTGCAAATCTTCCTAAGAGCTCATACCATCCGGGCGTAGAGAACGCTCCGCTCCACGAGCTCCTTCCGGAGCACGTTTCGCTCCGCCTCAAGTACGCGTTCCCTGAGATCGGAAACAAGAAGATGCACGGCTATTATACAAATGACGCACTCCTTCTCGGAGTCGAGTCGCGCACATCGTCTCCTGTCCGCATCCCGCGTGATCCGGAGACTCTCGAGCATCCGCAGCTTCCTGGCCTCTATCCTTGCGGTGAGGGTGCAGGCTACGCCGGCGGTATCGTGTCATCGGCCCTTGACGGCATCAACTGCGCCGCTAAAATTTAGCGTGGCGCTCAACTTGTTGAGTATTAGTGTGTTATAGAAACTGCGTGCCGCCAAAGGGGAGCACGCAGTTGGTGTAAATAATTGAATGGTAGATAGTTATGCGCCACGGAATTTTGACGATTTTGGCTATGGTTGCGTCTGTAGGGCTGTGGGCCCAGAGTCAGACGCTCAGATTGGACTATATATTCTCCGGAACAGACAAGTCTGTGGAGATTTCATTGGATGAAGCCTACTGCTTCGACGGATGGGCTGGCCGCACAGTGAATCTGAAGAAGGTTCATCTGCGCGGAAACGGTCAGATCTGTATGACCGATGTCCAGACAGGTGACACTCTTTACCGCCAGTCATTCTCGACACTTTTCCAGGAATGGCAGGCTACAGAGGAGGCTACCAAAGTGCGAAAGTCATTTGAGAATGTCTTCCTTCTTCCGATGCCGACAGCGGAGGCTGAAGTGAAGGTAATGCTCTATGATTTCTGGGGAAATGTGGTCGCATCGTTGTCGCATAAGGTCGATCCGAAGGATGTGCTCATACATCATCTGTCGCCGAAGACTCCGGAACATAAGTACTTGATGCTCAACGGAACACCTGAGGAGAAAATAGACGTTGCCATCGTTGCCGAAGGTTATACGGCTGAGGAGATGGATACCTTCTATGCGGATGCGCAGGCCGCGATGGAAGCGATACTTGCGCACGAGCCGTTCGGCCAGTATAAGGACCGTTTCAACTTCGTGGCAGTGGCGCTGGAGTCTGCTGAAAGCGGCGTAAGCGTGCCTGGCAGAGGGGAGTGGAAGGACACTGCGCTCAAGTCGCATTTCAATACCTTCTATATGGACCGTTACCTCACTACGCTACGTCTGAAGAATATGCACGACAAGCTTTGCGGAGTTCCTTATGAACATATTGTAATCCTCGCAAATACAGATACTTACGGTGGCGGTGGAATCTATAATTCCTACACTCTCACTACTGCGCATCATCCTGCATTCAAACCAGTGGTAGTGCACGAATTCGGTCACAGTTTTGCGGGTCTTGGAGATGAATATTACTATGATGACCAGTATGTGGAATACTACTATCCTGAGATTGAACCTTGGGAGCAGAACATCACTACGTTGGCTGATTTCGAGTCGAAATGGAAGGATATGCTTGAGGCAGGTGAAGCTGAACTTCTGGAAGGTGGCGGCTATCAGTCAAAGGGTGTGTACAGACCGGCCAAGGATTGCCGAATGCATACAAATAGGGCCGAAAGCTTCTGTCCTGTATGTCAGAGAGCCCTCGGCCGTATCATAGAATTCTATACCGCTGAATAAGCTATTTCATATTGTTGATAGTCTCAGCCTTGACAATGAAGTAGTTGTTGTCAGTGGACATCAAATGATAATCTCCAATGTGACCCCAGCTTGCCGGTCTGTCTTCGATGTACATATCCTCGCCGGTGTCATTCGAGATATAGTTACGGATCTTTGACTGCCAGTCAAGGATCCTTTTTGTTGCACTGGAGTAATCCATAAGACCGTTTGCAGGATCCACAAGACGCTTGAGCTCGTCTCTGTAGATGTTTCGGAACTCCTCGAACTTCATCATCCTTTCAATCAGCAGACCTCTGTCACCCCAGTTGTAAGGGTCCTGCTTCGCTGCATCATAAGCGTTGCTTGTTCCAAGAGTGTTGTCGTAGTCGTAAGGAATGAGGAATACCTTGTAGTCGTAAAGGTCAAGGCTGTTGAAATACAGATAGTAGTTGTTTCCGTTGTTCCAAAGGTCATCCCACATACCTAGTGCAACGTTTACTGCATAAGTCTTCATCAGGAGTTCCACATCGCATACTTCCTTGATCCACTTGTAGAAACTCTCATCGCCCTTGCCCTTGATCTTCTTGATGAAGTCCTGGAGCTGAGCTTTGGCATCTGTAAAATTGCCCTCGGTCTCCTTCAGCTCGTATGTGAAGTCGTCTCTGTCGTTGTCTTCTCCCATCACTGCATTCTCGTCGCTGAGGTCGGCAGGGTTCTGGGCCCACGAACATTTCCAAAGGTTTCCGTCTGCGCTTCCGAACCACTTCTCACGCTTCTCGACATATTTGTTGTCGTATGGCTCAATCATTTCATACACACCATAATACGCAGGCTCCGAGTCTCCTTCTACGTGAATCCAAAGACGGCAGTATACGTCGAATGCTGCAGTCCAGATGCCGGCACGGCGGAAGAGGTCATAGCAGAACACCTCTCTTACATAGCAGGCGTCATCCTTGAACCATTTAAGGTTGAACTTTCTGATTCCGTTGATTTCGTGGTCGCTGTCTTTCTTGAACTTGCGGAGGTTCACACCGAAGTGGCAGTGGCGCCAGTCTGTGTTGTCGGTAGTGTGCATTTCACCCCAATTGCCTTCTGGTCTGCGGCGTGATGTGTTGCCGCGAAGCCTGATGCCTGCGTCTTCGATAACTGTAACCTCTCCATTCTTGTTGTATGTGACGTCGCAGTGGATGTATTCCTTTGTATTGGAGTTGGCGTCATAATATCCAAGAAGCTTATTCCATTCATCAACGGATACGTTGATTGTGATTTCCGGAATCACGCTGTCGTCCCATACGTATGTCAGGCCGCTGTGTCCGATGTCGGCAGTTGTGAATTGAGAAGATGAGTCACCTGGAGTCGAACCCGGATTCTCTTCTGGCAACTTGTCGTCCGACGGTTTTGTCGTTCCCTGTCCTGGAGCAAAATCGTCCGCTCCTGGATACTTGTCTATCTCTCCGCAGGCCATTGCAGCTGCGGCAAGGATAAACGTAAAGAAGATTTTCTTCATAGTTTGGTCAGTCTGTTCACTTATGGGTATAAAAAAAGGGTAAGCTGATTACATCGCACCGCTACGACCTCCTACCCTTGCTACGGTCAAGTCCTGGGGGAATTCGGAGGGAGCTGGTCGTGTAAGACTTACCCGGCTGCAAAGGTAGATAAATTTTGGAAACCAGCAAAATTAACTACCTCAATTCTCTTATATGCTGTCGAAAATCAGTGGAAGAAGATCGTCGACTTTCTCAAATTTCCAGATTTTCTGAGCTCCGATGAGCAGTACCTTCATTGGAATGCCGCTCTTGGTCTGGTACTGAGCCATAACCTGTCTGCAGGCTCCGCAAGGAGTCACAGGTCTTTCGACCAATTCGCCGTTCTGCTGCGCTGCAATGGCGATTTCTGCCATAGCCTTGTCCGGTCTGCTGGCGCTTGCGTAGAAGAGTGCTGTTCTTTCAGCACAGATACCTGATGGATATGCGGCGTTTTCCTGGTTTGCTCCTTTAACGATAACTCCGTCCTCAAACATCACTGCTGCACCGACATTGAACTTTGAATATGGTGCATATGCCAACGCTGTAGCCTCGATTGCTGCCTGGGCAAGTTCCTTGTCCTTCGGCTCGAGCTGGTCCAGAGTTTCATACTCCTGGTAGGAGATTTTTATTTCTTTGCTTGTCATAACTGCGTATTTAAGTTATCTTTGCACAATTCACAAATATAATGCTTTTTATTTAAAAAGACCTGTTTTATGGCGGATAACAGCAAAATTAAGGTGTGTATCGGGCTTTCCGGTGGCGTAGATTCAAGTGTGGCAGCCTGGATTCTCAAGCAGCAGGGTTATGATGTCTTTGCTTTGTTTATGCAGAACTGGCACGATGCGTCCACCACTCTCCACGGAGACTGCGAGTGGGAGGAGGACCGATTCGTAGCTGAGCTTGTAGCCCGTAAGATAGGTATCCCTTTCTATTTTGTGGATCTGAGCGAGGAGTACAGGAAGAGGGTAGTGGACTATATGTTCGACGAATATGAAAAAGGCCGCACTCCAAACCCTGACGTACTCTGCAACAGGGAAATCAAATTCGACGCATTCCTGAAATGCGCTGAAAAACTCGGTGCCGATTATGTCGCTACCGGACATTACTGCAGAAAGGAAAGTTTCGAGGGACAGGACGGACAGACAGTACATCGAATTCTGGCCGGAGCAGATCCGAACAAGGATCAGAGCTACTTCCTCTGTCAGCTTACCCAGACACAGCTTTCAAAGGCGATGTTTCCAGTAGGAGATATAGAGAAACCTGAAGTTCGCAGACTTGCTTCTGAGGCTGATCTTCCGTCTGCAGACAAGAAGGACTCACAGGGAATCTGTTTCGTAGGCAAGGT
>JAFYWC010000068.1 GCA_017546585.1 Bacteroidales bacterium | reverse complement strand
TGGAAAAGGCGCGCGTGTGAGACCCTCTACAGCGGGCGGCTCAAGACCCGCGATATTTTTTTCAATTTGACCCATATAAAGTCCTGGCCGATGGGGTCAAAGTTAGAGCGACTTTACTTCTTGCTCTTTCGAGCGTTTATTTTTCTGATACTTTCTCCGAAGAGTTCGATCTGATGCGCAGAGTGCACGATTCTGTCGAGGATTGCATCGGCAACAGTAGGATCACCGATAGCATCGTACCAGCTAGAGACAGGCAACTGCGATGTGATGATAGTTGACTTGCGTCCATGTCTGTCCTCAATGATCTCAAGTAGCAGAGCTCTTTCCTTCGGATCAAGCGGCACAAGGAAGCCGTCATCTAAGATTAAAAGAGAGTTCTTCTCTATCTTCTTCAGTTCACTATCTATAGTTCCCTTCGCCTTGGCTGCCTTCAAGGAGCCAAGTAGCTTGGCTGTATTTGCATACATGGTTCTCACTCCATTCTTGCAAGCCTGATGTCCGATTGCAGTAGCAATGAAGCTCTTTCCGGTTCCGGATGAGCCTGTTATGAACAGATTCTGCGACTGGCGTATAAAGTCCAAGGACAGTAGTCGCTCCATCTGGTTTCTCTCTAGTCCGCGGTGGATAGTATAGTCTATCTCCTCAGGATAGGCCTTGTATCGGAACGAGGCCCCTTTGATAAGCCTTTCTATAGCAGCCGCGCTGCGATAGTCCCATTCCATAGACAGCAACCAGTTAAGGAAGCCGTCAGGAGTCATCGTCTCAGCGATGGTGGAAGATAGGCTATCCTCAAAGGCAGCCGCCATGCCATGCATCTTCATTCTATGCATGAGATCCAGAGATACTGCATTACGATCCTTCTCTGGAGTAATAGGTGCAGTTTTGTTATTTGTTTCCATTCTTTTCTTCTTTTGATTTGTTTGAGTAGTAGTCCCTGCCACGGATGTTCTTATGTTGAACAGGTGCGGCAGGCTGAGTTGCAACGAACTCGCCGTCTTCAGATGATATGAACTCCATGTCTTCTCCGCGCTCAAGGATACCCTTTATGGCTTGATAGCCATAGAAGCGTCCCTGAGTAGCGTATGCGCAGGCCGCAACAAGACGTGACAGTCCATATTTGTTCTCCAAGGACATTATGCCTCTGCATGCCTTGAAGACAATTGGCGGGTATTTCTGTTCGGCAGCCACCTCCTTGAGATATACAAGGAGGATGTTGTCGATCTGGGCTGCGCGCTGATATATCTCCTCGATATCTTTCTCGTAGCTGCCTTTTCGTCCAGGAAGTTTGTGAACGTCCTTCTGCGTATAGGCATAAGGAGTATCATCCCTATGATGAGTGGTAACGAGCTTCATTCCGTGGTAGATACTCAGGGTGTCTGCATCATAGATGATGTCCACACGTTTTCCGATATACTCCTTCGGCATACTGTAATGATGCTTATTGAGAGTTACGTACCCGTTGCGCAATACAGTTGCAGTCTTGCGCTCGTTCATCTGGAAGCTCATCTCTGGAAGCGGTTGCAGGAAGGAGGCCTCGAACTCGTCGAACTGCTCTCGTCTAGATTGTTTGCGACTTGCCATCTTCTTGTTGTTAAACGCATCCAGTGAAGTTCTGATTGCATCATTGAGGGACTCAAGGTCATGGAAGGTCAGACCTGATATATCTTGATAAACAGAGCGATACATCAGTTTGACCGCATTTTCCACCAAAGCCTTGTCTTTCGGACGTCGAACTCGTGCAGGATAGACCGCGCAGTTATAGAACTCCGCGAAGGCTGCGAACTCTTCGTTGATTATGGGTTCATTGCGGTCGCTAAGAGTTACAGCAGATTTTAGGTTGTCTGGGACAATGGCCCTTGGGGCGCCTCCATAGAAGCGGAGTGCGCGCTCGCAAGCCATTATCAGGTCCTCCTTCCTTTGAGACCATACAGCCTCGCAGTAAGTGTAATGACTACATGGAAGGATAGCCACAAACACCTCTACTTTCACAACTTCTCCGGTAACGGCGTCCACTATCTCAAGGCGGTCGCCAGCATAGTCGATATACATCTGATCTCCTGCAGGATGTTCAACGTGCCCCACAACCTTTACCTCACACATGTAACGGCGGAGCAACGTCTTAAAGAAAGTCTCCTTGTACCCATCTGGGTATGCTTTGGCATATTCGTCATAAAGAGACTTCATTGTTACTCCCTTGCGGTTGAGACGTTTGGCGTATCCCGGAAGAAGAGCCTCAAGTTCAACCTGACGTGGTGATGGTGTGCGTTCACGTGTGCGTCCTTCAGAAAGAAGGTCTTGAAGATGATCATCGGACAACTGCATCACCTGTGGCATAGTCAGGCCACTGTCTTGATACCAGCGGACGTACTTGCGTACGGTATTCCGCGAGATGCGAAAAACATTGGCAATGCTTCGCATTCCTATTCCCATTGCATAGCAACGGAGAATATTTTTTACTTTTGCCATAAATTTGTTGTTTTAGTTTCCCCGTCGGCCAGGACGGAAACCAAAACTACGAAAAAATCCCCTGTCAGAATAGCTCTGGCAGGGGTCAGTTTTATAGCGACTTTTGTGGATCTCTTTTTTGTGACGAGAAGGGTCAGCAGACAACCGCTGTAGAGGGTCTCGCGCGCGCGATTTTTCCA
>JAFYWC010000067.1 GCA_017546585.1 Bacteroidales bacterium | reverse complement strand
TTCTTTTGGTACTAAACCATCTTTCGATAGATGGCCTAACTCAGCGCTTTCAAGCGAAACTGAAGAGTTCGCCGAAAGCTCACTGAATCATAATTCCTAAGATTATTTCTATCAACTGCAAATATGAAGAGGGCTGCAAAGCTTCGGAGCAAATTTGGAGCAAATTTTAAAAAATCGCCCTCCTAGATATCTAGAAGGGCGATTGTGGTGCCTCGGACGGGAATCGAACCCGTACGGACATTGCTGTCCACGGGATTTTAAGTCCCGCGTGTCTACCTATTCCACCACCAAGGCGAACGGGCACAAAGATAGTCAAAATTTGGGAAAATCAGTTCGGTTTGTGGAAAACCGTCATAAAAACTCGTAATGGCGAGTAATCTCGCTACCAGAACCAGGCGGATGAGAAGCCGATGGCGAGAGTGTTGAGCCAAGGCTGGCCGCCGTTCAGTCTGACCGATTCGAGGTCGGCGAAGGCCTTCAGCTTGAAATTGCTGTCGATGATGAGACTCAGTCCGAGTCCTGCTCCGAGATCCACTCCCGAAGCGCGCTCCCCGAACCCTGTCGCAGGGCCGGGTTCGGTGCCGCTTCGCAGCCACGCATATCCGAGCATCACCTTGGCCTGCAGCTCAAGGACCTTTGCGAACGGGAAGTTGTAGAAACCTCCGGCCAGGGTAGAATACATACAGTCGACATTGCCGGCTGCATAAGTCAGCGAACTGGCGGAGGCGAGGGCAGTCAGGCCGACGCCGGGAGCCAGTGCTATGTCCGTGGACAGACCTGCAAGACCGCCTCGCACAGGAAGGGTTCCGTCGTCCTTCAGGCCTGCAGACCCCAGAATGAAACGTCTTCCGAACATCAGTTCCGCCACATAGTGCTTCTGTGACGGATCATAGCAGAATGCCGGTTTTTCATAGCCGTCATACAGCTGCTTCTCCTTGAAAATCAGATCCGCAAGGTAATATCCAAGATGCACGGAACCTATGCCGATGGCAGCTCCCGCCACCACGTCGGACATCCAGTGCCTGTTGTTCATAATGCGTGAAACGCCGGTAACTGCAGCTGCGGTATAGCCTCCGATACTGAACCACGGACTTCTCCATCCGTACTCCATATCCAGCAGCGCAGCTGTCAAAAAGGCCGTGGCCGTATGCCCGGACGGGAATGAATTCTGGCTGCTTCCGTCCGGTCTGAGCCTTCCGACGGTATACTTCACTCCGTTCACTGCTCCAGCCATAACCGCAGCCGAAAACGCATCGCTCACCAGCATCCTGCCCCACTTCGTCCTGCTCTCGTAACCTCCCGCCTTCATACCTACAAGCAAGGCCACGGGTGCATACTGAAGGTAGTCGTCATAATGAGACCTGAACTCCGGAATCGCATTGCTTCGAAGTTCCCATATGTCCTTGTCTATTGATGGCCTGATGGTTGCAGTCTGCGCATATGCGTTCCCTCCGCTGAAGCAAAACAGCAGAGCGAAAACGATGTATATGTGAAGCCTCAATTGCATAGGCTGCAAAAATAGTTAAATTTGCATCATCAACAGATACACAGGTGAAAAAGTATACAGACAAAGACGGACTGAAGGTCGTCGAGGTAGGCGACATCAGCTATTTGAGTGACAGGGACCATCCATACAACTGGTTCCAGAGACACTTCCATCATCACCGCCTCAGAATCGCATTGAAGACTGCAGACAAGGTCATCGTCAGCGATGCCAAGACAGCCTTCGACGTAGTGCGTTTCTATTTCGTTCCCAAAGACATAATCACAGTCAAACCGTAATCATCTGCCCACGAATCCCAAGGTGGCGACACTTATCCTGACGGGATAGGGGAATGCCTTTCGCAAGGCAGCGAAGCAGGCCATCAATGTGCTGCCTGTAGTGAACAGGTCGTCTACGATTAGCAGATGCTTCACATTCCCGACATCTGAACGACATACCTCAAATGCCCCGGACACATTGGCCGACTTGGCCTCTATGTCCAGCTGGGTCTGCGTCTTCGTGTATCTCCTTCGTTTGAGGACATCAGTCCGCATCGTCACGCCCAGTGCTCCGGCCATCGCTGACGCTATGACCTCCGCCTGATTATACCCGCGCTTCCACCTTCTCCTCCAGTGCAGCGGCACAGGAATCACACAATCCACATCCCGGAAATGTGCGCTTTCTGCTATCCTCATCCCCAGCATCCTTCCGAAATGTTCACCCACCTCCACATTGCCCCTGTACTTCAGATTGTATAGAATCATCCTGTAGTGAGCGTCGTGGTCATAAAAGAACAGGGAACAGCAGTAGGCGTAATGTTCCGGAGTGACAAGCCCCGGACTCTCCTGGAGCAGTCCGTTGAACTTGTCCGCCATAGGGTTGTGCGACCTTTCCCAGAAATGGGTGAATGGCATATCCGCACAGCAAGGCAGGCACAGATGCTTCTCATAGATCAGCAGTTTCCTGCCGCAGACAATGCACACCCGCGGCAGCATCAGGTCCGCCAATGCCTTGATATGGTCTGAAATCAATTTCTTCATCCCGGCAATCAAGGCATTTTCGTCGAGACTCTGTTAAAGAAAAAGAAAAACCTGTTTAAAAAAGAGAAAAATGTGACGAAAATCGGAATAGTGTGACAAGAATTAAGGGTGACCGGTAATTCCGATCACCCTCTTAGGTTTAGGTTTTAAGGTTCAGATACGATAATTTTTTTGTTGTGATGTGTGTTAAGAGTCCGTATCGTCTAGCAGTCCATACCTCCGCAGCAGTTGATCACCTGTCCGGTGACATATCCCGCCATATCGCTGGCAAGGAAGAGTGCCACATTTGCCACGTCTTCCGGCGTGCCTCCTCTGCGCAGTGGAATCTGCTTCTCCCATTCCTGGCGTACATTTTCAGGAATAGCTTCTGTCATATCTGTCGCGATGAAGCCAGGTGCAATGCAGTTTGCACGGATTCCACGTGGTCCCATCTCCTTGGCGATCGACTTTGCCAGTCCGATCAGTCCGGCCTTTGAAGCCGAGTAGTTGCACTGACCGGCATTGCCTGAAATGCCTACGACAGACGACATATTTATAATGCTTCCGCATCTTTGTCTTGCCATTATCGGTGTGCAGGCGTGAATGAAGTTGAATGCCGACTTCAAGTTGGTGTCGATCACGGCGTCCCACTGCGCCTCATCCATCCTCATCATCAGTCCGTCCTTTGTTATACCCGCGTTGTTCACAAGTATGTCAATGCGTCCGAACACTGCCTTCACATCCTTCACCACATTATGGGCGTCTTCAAAAGAAGCTGCATCCGAAGCGTATGCCTTTGCCTGTACCCCGAAGGATCCGATCTCTGCAACGAGGGTCTGTGCCGCTTCGTGCTGTGATCTGTAGGTGAAGGCCACATTCGCTCCTTCCTCGGCAAACTTCAGGGCTATCGCCCTTCCGATGCCTCGTGTCGCTCCCGTTACAAGAGCAGTCTTTCCAGTCAAAAGTCCCATAACAGATATTGAATGAACGATGCAAAATTACCTTTCTCAATCACAATGCCAAAAATATTTCTGAACTAAATGGCTAAAACGGGTCCCTTGTGGTGAAAATTCCGCTTTTGTGGTCAAAAAAAACTATCTTTGCGCCCGAATCAATCAAAAACAGACATTATTTATGGCAAGCGAAATCAGAAATCCGCAGCTTTGGCAGGACGGCCGACTCAAAATTGACTGGGTAAGACATCATATGCCCCTTTTGAACGGACTCGAGGAAGAGTTCCGTCAGACACTCCCTTTCAAGGGCCTCAAAGTGGCACTTTCAGTACACCTTGAAGCGAAGACAGCATACCTCTGTGAGGTGCTCGCAGCAGGTGGGGCAGAGATGTATGTGACAGGAAGCAACCCGCTTTCTACCCAGGACGACATCGCGGCAGCCCTCGTTGAGGCAGGATTGAACGTGTTCGCGTGGTATGATGCCACTCCAGAGGAGTATGAGGCGCATATCAGAAGAGTCCTCGAGGTGGGCCCGAACATCATCATCGATGACGGCGGTGACCTCGTGAACCTTATGCACACAGAATACACAGACCTCATCCCTAACGTAATCGGAGGTTGCGAGGAGACTACAACAGGTATCTTCCGTCTCGTTCAGCTCAACAAGGCAAAGGCACTCAAGTTCCCTATGATGCTTGTGAACAACGCTGACTGCAAGCACCTCTTCGACAACAGATACGGTACAGGCCAGTCTGTATGGGACGGCATCAACCGTACGACAAACCTCATCGTCGCAGGCAAGAACGTGGTCGTAGCAGGTTACGGCTGGTGCGGCAAGGGCGTCGCTATGCGTGCCAAGGGTCTCGGTGCTGAGGTCATCGTGACTGAGGTTGACCCTATCAAGGCTATGGAGGCTGTGATGGACGGCTTCAAGGTGATGAAGATGGAGCAGGCTGCTCAGCTCGGTGACATCTTCGTTACTGTTACCGGCTGTGACGGCGTGATCACAAAGGAGCACTTCCTCAATATGAAGGACGGAGCAATCTGCTGCAACGCAGGTCACTTCGACTGCGAGGTGGATGTCGCTGGCCTCAAGGCTATCGCGAAGGATGTCAAGCCTGCACGTAAGAACATCGTAGGCTACACTCTCGAGAACGGCAACAGAATCTACATCATCGCAGAAGGCCGTCTCGTGAACCTCGCTGCAGGTGACGGTCATCCGGCAGAGATTATGGATATGTCATTCGCGATCCAGGCCCTCAGTGCAAAGTATCTCGTGGAAAACCGCGACAGCGTCAGCCGTGAGCCAGGTGCTATGGTGAATGACGTGCCGCTTGCTATCGACCAGGAGGTCGCTGCCCGCAAGCTCGCATACTGGGGATGTGAAATCGACACCCTCACTCCAGAGCAGCACCGCTACCTCTTCGGAGAATAGTATATACCTATATACACAGCAACACCACCAAATTAAAACCGTGCTACCCCTCTGGCCGCAGAGGGAGGGGCCCACGCAGTGGGAGGGATTGTTTTAATTTGGTGGTGTTGCTGTATAATAACAGATGTATCTCTAGAAATACTTCCTTTCGTTGCGGTCGAGCGCAATGAAGATGAAGATCAGGATGGTGAACGCCCAGAGGGACGAACCGCCGTAGCTGACAAGCGGAAGCGGAATACCGATCACCGGCATCAGACCGATAGTCATACCGATATTGATGAAAAGATGCATAAAGATGCAGCAGGCGACGCAGTAGCCGTATATACGTGTGAAGGCCTCCCTGCTGCGTTCTGCATTCTTGACTATCCTCCAGATAAGCAGCACGTAGAGAAGTATCACGGCCGTACATCCCACGAAGCCCCACTCCTCTCCGACAGTACAGAAGATGAAGTCGGTACTCTGCTCGGGCACGAATCCGTATGTGGTCTGTGTTCCGTTGAGGTAGCCCTTGCCGAACACTCCGCCAGATCCGATCGCGATCTTCGACTGGTTCACATTGTATCCTACACCAGAAGGATCCTCCTTCATACCGAGAAGCACCTCGATACGCTTTCTCTGGTGGTCCTGAAGCACATTATTGAAGATGAAGTCAGCAGAGAATACAAGCAGAGTTCCTCCCACCATAGCGACAAGCGCCAGCTGAGAGAACATATTCCTCTGTCGGAACGCCCTGTACACTCCCACAGGAAGAAGACATCCCAACACTGCCAGAAGAATATACAGAGGCTTTATCTTGCTGAAGAGTGATGCGCTCTCGGCAACTGTCTCAACAGCCCCCTCGACCACCTCCTCCGGTGTTACCGCAAGGCTTCCCAGAATGCTTGGGACAAATGCCATCAGCACGATTGCAGGCACTCCGATAAGCAGCCACCACTTGAACCTTCCGGAATACAGGCATATGCACATAGAGCCTACTCCTGCCATAACAAGAATGGCCGTGAAAGGCGATGCCGTAAGAGTAAGGATAAACAGTAGGATCGCCATACCCACAATAAAGATGAGCCATCCCGACAGACCCTCCCTATAAAGCATAAAGATGAATCCGATATACACCAGCGCCGATCCTGTCTCACTCTGCATCACGATGATGCCCATAGGGACGAGGATGATCAAAGCAGTGAGAATGAAGTCCTTCATCCTGCCTATTTTGTAGCCCAGCTGGCTCATAACCGTCGCCAGCATAAGCGACGTGGATATCTTCGATATCTCCGCAGGCTGGAATCTGATGGGTCCGAACTCAAACCAGGACCGGGATCCCTTCACCTCGATTCCCAGGAAGATCACTGCCACAAGAAGCAGCAACGTAAACAGGTATATCGGAAGTGAAAACCCCTCGTACACCCTCGGGCTCAGCACAAAAAGGATGATGCCCGCCAGGCCGAACGACGTCAGGATCCACACGAACTGCTTTCCGCTGCGGCAGCCCCAGTCAAAGATCGATGACGGCTCCGACGACTGCACCGAAGCGTAGATGTTGGCCCAACCGATAAGGATCAGAAGCAGGTAATATATCACCAGCTTCCAATCGATGGTCTTTGCCATTCCTCTTCCTCTATGTCCTCCAAGTTCGCGCATTTACTTCTTTACTTTTACCCTGTCCATAAGGTTTGCACCAAGCATCCTCTTCTCAAGTCCCTTTCTGTCCTCTCCGATCTCTCCGTTGAGGTACATCTCCGTGAGAAGCGATGCGATAGGAGCCGCATATGAGGCTCCGAATCCTCCGTTCTCCACATAAGCCGCCACGGCGATCTTAGGATCATCCTTCGGCGCAAAGCAGATGAACACCGAGTGGTCGTATCCGTGCGGGTTCTGTGCGGTTCCGGTCTTTCCGCAGATGTCAAGACCTTCCACCGCCGCGATGCTGGCCGTACCGCCTGAACCGAATCCGCTGTTCACAGCCCTGTACATACCGCCCACGACCTTAGGGAAGTGAGTCGTATCCACCATCGTGTAGTGCTTCTCCTTGTACTTAGGATCGATCTCCACATTCTCGGAGTCCTTGATGATGTGCGGGATGTAATAATGTCCGCGGTTTGCGATTGTGGCGCAGAGGTTGGCAAGATGGAGCGGCGTACATCCGATCTCGCCCTGTCCGATCGACAGCGAGATGACGGTCGTCGCCTTCCAGCCGCCCTTGCGATAATATCTGTTGTAGTATTTCGAATCAGGAATGAATCCTCCGAGCTCAGATGGGAAGTCGCTGCCGAGCTTCTGTCCGAATCCGAAGCTCATCACGTACTCTCTCCAGGTGTCCATAGCGTCATCGATGCACGCATATTTAGGATTCTCGAGAATGCCTCTCAGCACATAGCAGTAATAGGCATTGCAGGACATCATTATCGATTCCTCGAAGTTGACAGGAGACTTGTGCGCGTGGCATCCGAGCTTGCTCTTTCCGAAATGGTATCCCATACTGCAAGGGTACGTAGTTCCCGGAGTGAACACACCCTCCTGAAGTCCTATCAGACCGTTGACCAGTTTGAATACCGATCCTGGAGGATAAGGCGCCTGCACAGTTCTGTTGAACATCGGCTTGTACGGATTCGAAAGGATCTCATTGTAATGCTGTCCGAAGTCAGCAAGCATATCCACATCGATACCCGGACTCGAAACCATTGTCAGGATCTCGCCGGTAGAAGGCTCGATTGCGATCAGACTGCCGACCTTGTTGTTCATCAGCATCTGTCCGTAATGCTGCAGCTCCGCATCGATGGTAGTCATAATGTCGTCGCCAGGAACCGCTTCCTTGTCGTCCTCGCCGTTGTTGTATCGTGATTCGATCCTGTTCTTCGAGTTTCTGAGCCAGATGTTGTAGCCCTTCTCTCCTCGCAGTTCCTTCTCGCGGGCCGCTTCGATGCCGGTCATTCCGGCATAGTCGCCGGCCTTGTATTCTCCCGGGTGCTGCTCCATATATTTCGCATTCACCTCGGACACATAGCCGAGCAGGTTGCCTCCCGCATTGAACGGATACTCGCGGATGCTTCGCGGCTGGCCCCTGAATCCGGGGAACTTGTAAGCCACCTCCGCGAACTTCATATAAGTGTGCTGAGGAATCTTCTTGAACATCACCACAGACTGGTAGCCGATCCTTCTGCGGTTGTTGTAGTACTCCTTCATCTTCTCCCTGATCACGTCAGGATCCACATCAAGGACAGAGGCAAGGGCCAATGTGTCGAAAGCCGTCACATCCTTGGGAGTGACCATAAGGTCGTAAGCCACCTTGTTGCCCACGATGATATCCCCGTTGCGGTCGAGGATGATGCCACGGGTAGGGTAGATGGTGGAATACACCATCGTGTTGTTTTCAGCGCTGAGCTTGTATTTGTCTTCGACTATCTGGATGTTGAAAAGCTTGACGATGAGAATCGCCGCAGCAGTACATAGTCCGATGAGAAGTTTGTTCTCCCTGTTAAGCTTCATCGTCTTCCCCTCCTACTTTCTTTCATCCGGAGTGAGGATGTCGGTGACTATGAGGGCAAGGATGTAGTTGCATACGAGAGAGACTCCCAGCCTTGTGAAGTTGAACCAGGCCGGTCTGGTGCCCGCACCGTCAAGAATGACGTAGAGTCCCAGATATATCGCGATGCTGAGTATGAGTGCCGCTGAAATCTTGGCGACACCGTTCTTTCTGAACGAGAATCTGTCGCCTCTGGAGATGATGTCTTCGCCAAGGAATACACGCACCATTCCTGTCCTGAGCGCCGCCACAGGAAGGATGGCTGCAGTGTTGAGGCCGATGAGACCTTCAGAGAACCAGTCCACCGCCAGTCCGCTGGCGAAGGCTATGAACATACATCCTATCGTGCTGACGCTGACAGGGATGCAGAACACCATAGCAGGAAGCATAGACAGCATCACATATGGACCGAGCTGGGCATAGTTGCACAGGATCACCTGTGCGATGACCAGCAGAGTATAGAGTATTCCGAAATGTTGATTTACCTTCATTGCTCCTCCTCCAGTCTCTTCATTTCAACCTGTCCCTTGTTTTCCACCACAGTGACATATCTCACTGATCCGAAATCTTCGAAAAGCTTCACCTCGATTTCGTATGTGGCTCCGTTCACGATCTTCGATGCCCCTGTCACGCCGAGCGGAATGTCAGGCGGGAAGATCGAAGAATATCCGCTGGTGTACACAGTGTCACCCGGAGCGAACTCCACGTGATGCGGAATCTCCTTGAGGATGGCGCCGTTGCCTGTCCTGCCGTTCCAGCTGAGCGGACCCACCGCGCCCTCTTTTCCGAGTCGGGCGCTTATGCTCATCTCGTGGTTCTTGAATGATCTTGCATACGAGTAGTTCTCGCTTACCGCATCGATCACTCCCACTGCACCTTTGCCGGTGATAACTCCGGCTCCCTCGACAACGCCCTGGTTAGAGCCTTTGCCGACGATCATATAGTTGTGCTGGGTGTTGTTGCTGATCTTTACGATGGTCGCAGGAATATAGATGTACTCGCCGACTGAACTTCCGGCAGGGATTTCTGCCTTCAGATCGGCTGTGAGGGCCTCCTCGGCCTTCGCCAGCTTCAGCCTCAGTTCGAAATTCTCCTGGGCGAGTTCGTCATTGCTCTTCCTGAGCGAGAAGTAGTCGCTGATGTTCTGGGTGAAACCCCAGACAGAACCCATCACTCCCTGAATGCCTGAAGAAATCCAGGTTCTCTGAAGCTGGGCGTTATGGCTTAGCATAGTCAATGCAGCTACCTCCAGAATGATGAAGATAGCTGCACCGATCAAGCCGTATATGATATTGCCTTTGCGCAAGGTTTTATCTCATAAGGAATGTGTAGTTGTCTGTATTCTTGAGCGCCAGACAAGTACCGCGCGCAACCGCTCTGAGCGGGTCGTTTGCTACGTGGAACGGAATGTTCACCTTCTCTGTGAGACGCTTTGCGAGACCTCTCAGGAGTGAGCCGCCACCTGCAAGGTGGATACCGTTCTCTACGATGTCCGAGTAAAGCTCCGGTGGAGTCTGCTCGAGTACGTGAAGGATGCCGGCCTCGATTCTTGCAACCGACTTGTCGAGGCAGTGTGCGATCTCCTGATAAGTGATTGTAGCGTGTACAGGGTGCGCAGTCATAAGGTTAGGACCTGTGATTGCGTATGGCTCCGGTTCGTCGCCGTCGAGGTCTGGAATCACGGCTCCGATAGCGATCTTGATCTTCTCTGCTGTGATCTGACCTACCCTGATGTTGTGCTGCTGACGGAGGTACTGCTGGATGTCGCTTGTGAATACGTCACCTGCCACCTTGATACTGTCCTGGACTACGATACCGCCGAGTGAAATCACGGCAATCTCTGTTGTACCGCCTCCGATGTCAACGACCATATTACCCTTAGGTGCCTCTACGTCGAGACCGATACCGAGGGCTGAAGCCATTGGCTCGTAGATCAGATATACGTCACGGCCTCCCGCGTGCTCCGACGAGTCGCGCACCGCACGGATCTCCACCTCAGTAGAACCTGAAGGGATGCCGACCACCATCTTGATATTCGGTGTGAAGATAGATCTGCGCTTGCTGTTTACCTGCTTGATGAAACCACGGATCATCATCTCCGCAGCGTTGAAGTCTGCGATGACACCGTCCTTCATAGGACGTACTGTCTTGATGCCCGGGTTCTCTCTCTCCTGCATAAGCTTTGCCTTCTGTCCGAGGGCGATAGCCTTGCCGGTGTTGTTGTCGATTGCCACGATACTAGGCTCGTCGAGGACGATCTGATCGTTCTGGAAGATGACGGTGTTAGCCGTTCCAAGGTCCATTGCAATCTCCTGTGTCAATAAAGAAAATCCCATATTTTTATCTGCTGTTATTCCGGTTAATCAAATAGGCCGTAAAATTACAAAAAATAACTTAATTTTGTAGAACAAATTTGCGTTATGGACAGAAAAAAATATGTAATTATGATGGCTGCGGGCAGCGGATCCCGAATGGGAGCTGCTATGCCGAAGCAGTTCATAGAACTGGAGGGCAAGGCTGTGCTCCAGAGAACCATAGAACTCTTTCTCAAGGCTTGCCCCGACATCAAGATAATCACGGTCCTTCCGGAGCAGTTCATCGGCTATTGGAGAGACTATTGCCTCGAGAAGAATTTCATCTGTCCCCAGGTGCTTGTTAAAGGTGGAATCACGCGCTTTCACTCTGTCAGGAACGCCCTCGACAAGGTGCCTGACGGAGCCCTTGTCGCAGTGCACGACGGAGTCCGTCCGCTGGTCTCTGAAAACCTCGTGAAAGAGATGTTTTCGAAGGCTGAAAATGTGCCGGGACTCATACCTGTGATCCCTTGCGTGGACACTATGAAAGTGCTGAATACGGTCAAGGAAAAAGACGGATCCGAGACTCTTGTAACCGCTGAAGGTCAGACAGTTGACCGCTCTGTTCTCTTCGGTGCGCAGACCCCTCAGATCTTCCAGTCCGAAGTCATCAAGGAGGCGTATTCACAGCCTTACGACACTGCCTTTACAGACGACGCATCAGTGGTCCTTAAATACGGAAAAAACCTCTCATACCATATCGGCGAGAGGTTCAATATAAAGATTACGACTCAGGATGATCTCATCCTGGCGAAAGCTATTCTTTCTCTTTGTGATGCTTCTTCACGCTAGCTGAAAAGCTGGTGTTCTGATACTCCTTCACCCATACCTGACGCTCGATCGCCTGGTCGAGTGAGATCTGTGTCTCCGTCTGCTGGACATACGGGATCTTCTGGATCGTGTTCAGGAGGATCTGCATAAGGTGATCGTGGTCAAAGCAGAAGATCTTGATGAGGAGGTTGTGCTTTCCGGTTACGAAATGACACTCCACTACTTCTGAAATGTTCTTGAACGCCGCGATTACCTCTGGGTATTTGTTAGCCTCGGAAAGGGATACGCTTACAAATGCGCACACGTTCAGGCCGAGAGCCTGAGGCTTTACAAGGAGGCGGGAGCCGGTGATGACTCCGTTTGACTCGAGTCTTTTAACTCGCTGGTGGATAGCAGCTCCGGATACATTACACTCGCGTGCAATCTCCAGGAAAGGCATTCTTGCGTTCTTCACAAGGAACGAAAGAATCTTCTGATCGATCTGATCTAACTGATAGGATGACATAGCAGGTAATGATTTATAACGTTTTCGGCCGCGAATATAATGACAAAATATCATTTGTCAATATTCGCGGCCGAAAAAATAACATTTCGTAATATTACTTGCGTCTTTTCTTACGTCCTGTAGGCTCGGAGGTGCTGATGATCTCCTTACACTTCTCTTCTGTAAGCGTAACAGGGTCGGTTCCCTTAGGAATCTTGTAGTTGCTTCCGTTGTGCTTGATATACGGTCCGTAGCTTCCGTCGATCACCTGGATGTCGCTCTCCTGGTACTCTGCGATGATGCCTCCTGTCTTCTTGCTGTTGCTCTCTTCGATGAGCTTGATGCAAGACTCGAGATCGATCTTCAACGGGTCAGTGCCGCGTGGAAGAGAGATGTTCTTGTCACCGTATTTGATGTATGGACCGAAGCGTCCCTTTGTGCAGATGATGTCGATTCCCTCGAACTGGCCTACTGTGCGCGGAAGTTCGAAGAGCTTGAGCGCATCCTCGAGCGTGATGCTCTCGATGAGCTGGCCGGGAGCAAGGCTCGCATACTGCTTGTTGTCTCCGTCGCCCTTCTGTACATATGGACCATACTGGCCGAAGCGCGCCACAAGCGGCTGTCCGTCCTTAGGGTCCACGCCGAGGTCACGGCTTACGTGGCTGTACTCCTTGTTGCTGAGAGTCTCCTGAACCTTTGAGTGGAAATCGCCGTAGAACTCGCTGATCACGCTGTTCCATACCATCTCGCCGTCTGCGATCTTGTCGAAATCCTTCTCGACGTTTGCTGTGAAGCTGTAGTCGAGGATTGTCTCGAAGTTCTTTACGAGGTAGTCTGTCACGATCATTCCGATGTCCTGAGGAAGGAGGCGTCCCTTCTCTGCTCCGACAGTCTCTGTCTTCGCAGAAGCCTTCACGACACCCTTCTTGAGTTCAAGGTTTGTGACGCTGTGCTTCTCTCCGGTCTTGTCGCCCTTGACGATGTATCCGCGTCCCTTTGTGAGGGTCGAGATTGTAGGCGCATATGTAGACGGACGTCCGATTCCGAGTTCCTCGAGCTTCTTCACGAGGGTTGCCTCCGAATATCTTGAAGGAGCGGAAGTGAACTTGCACTCTGCTGTGATGCCCTTCTCGAACATCTTGTCGCCGATCTTCATCTCAGGAAGGATGGTCATCTCGTCATCCTGTGCAGGCTCGTCCGTGCTTTCGATATAGAGCTTGAGGAAGCCGTCGAACATCACCTGGCTTGCCTGTACGTTGAACTTCTCCTCGCCCTTGTCAGACGATACCTTGATGTCTGTCCTGAGGATGCTCGCATCAGCCATCTGTGACGCTACTGTGCGCTTCCAGATGAGCTCGTAGAGCTTCTTCTCCTGAGGAGTTCCCTCGATTGTGGAGTTCTCGATGTATGTAGGTCGGATGGCCTCGTGCGCCTCCTGTGCGCCCTTGGCCTTTGTCTTATACTGTCTTACCTTAGAATATTCCTCTCCGAAATTCTCGCAGATGAACTTCTTTGCAGTGTTGATCGCAAGCGAAGAGAGGTTTGTCGAGTCGGTACGCATATATGTGATGAGTCCGTGCTCGTAGAGTCTCTGTGCGATGCTCATTGTCTGGCTTACGGAAAGTCTGAGCTTTCTTGAAGCCTCCTGCTGAAGAGTCGATGTCGTGAATGGTGCGGCCGGAGTCCTTGTCGCGTCCTTCTTTTCGATATCCGAAATGGAGAACTCTGCTCCGATGCATCTTTCGAGGAAGGCGCGTGCGCTCTCCATATCCGGGAACCTTCTGTCGAGAGTCGCCTTCACGAGGGTCTTCTCCGGAGTTCCTTCGGGGTGGAAGAATGCGTCTACCTTATAATATTGTTCATTGCTGAATGCGAGGATCTCTCTTTCGCGGTCCACTACGAGACGGAGGGCCACTGACTGAACTCGTCCAGCAGAGAGCTTCGGCTGGATCTTTCTCCAAAGTACCGGCGAGAGTTCGAAGCCAACGAGGCGGTCGAGCACGCGGCGTGCCTGCTGTGCATTCACCAGGCTCATATCGATGCTGCGTGGATTTTCGATTGCGTTGAGGATCGCGTTCTTTGTGATCTCGTGGAACACGATTCTCTTTGTGTTCTCATCCTTGAGTCCGAGTGTCTCGAACAGATGCCAGGAAATGGCCTCTCCTTCGCGGTCCTCATCGGATGCAAGCCATACTGTCTTTGCCTCCTTCGCAGCCTTCTTGAGGTCTGCCACCACTTTCTTCTTGTCTGCCGGAATCACATATTCCGGTTTGAAACCGTCTGCCACATCAATGCTGAGGCCGTTGTCCTGAAGATCGCGTATATGTCCGAAACTTGATTTTACGATGAAATCCTCTCCGAGGAACTTCTGTATTGTGCCGGCTTTTGCCGGAGACTCGACGATGACTAGATTCTTTCCTTCCTTCATTATCATTACTCCTCTTTTTCAAAAGAAAGTGCAAAGTAAGGCACAATCGGGGCAAATTTCCAAATTTTGTTGCTATTTTTGTGAGTTTATAAGAAATAAGGACAATATGACAGACGCGACTAAAAAGAAAATAATCAGGTGGTTCTGGGTGCTTTTCTCCATCCCTGTTGTGGCAGCTTTCGGCACTATCGGCCTTGTCTGGGCCTTCGCCGACATACCTTCTTTCGAGGAACTCGAAAGCCCTGACAGCAACCTCGCCACTCAGGTGTTGGCGGACGACGGAAAGACCATCCTTTCTACATTCCATATAGAGAACCGTTCGTACGTCACCTTCGACGAACTCTCTCCGAACCTCGTCTATGCTGCAGTCGCGACAGAGGACGTGAGATTCTACCAGCACTCCGGCATCGACTTCAAGAGTCTCGGCCGAGTTGCATTCAAGACCCTTCTCGGAGGCGATTCGAGCCAGGGAGGTGGAAGTACCATCACACAGCAGCTCGCCAAGACCCTCTATCCGCGTGCTGATGTAAGCAGCAGGATCCCGGGTATGTCCATCGTCAAGATGGTAGTGATCAAACTCAAGGAGTGGGTCACCGCTGTAAAGCTTGAGCGCAGCTACACCAAGGACGAGATCATCACTATGTATATGAACCAGGTCTTCTTCGGCAGCAACGCCTACGGCATCAAGGCTGCCGCGCAGACCTTCTTCGCCAAGGCTCCGTCTGACCTTACGGTAGAGGAGGCGGCTACTCTTGTGGGAATGGTCAACAAGCCTACAAGATACAACCCTGCCCTCAACCCGGACAAGTCTCTCGTCAGAAGAAACTTCGTGATCTCGCAGATGGAGAAGGCGGGCTACCTCACAAAGGCCCAGCGCGACTCCATCCAGCTCGAGCCTATCACACTTTCATATCAGGTGCAGGACCATACTGCCGGCTCGGGTCTGTATTTCAGAGATATGCTCCGCCGTGTTATGAATGCGGACGAGCCTAAGCGTTCTTCATACAGCCAGTACGAGGACTTCGTGGTTGACTCGCTCCTCTGGGCTGACGATGAGCTTTACGGATGGCTCAACAAGAACGTGAAGCCGGACGGAACGAAGTACGATATCTACAGAGACGGTCTCCGAATCTACACCACCATCAACCCTAAGATGCAGAGATATGCCGAGGAGGCAGTGAAGCAGCATCTCGGTTCGGATATGCAGAAGAGGTTCTTCCGCGAGATGAGATGGAAGACCAATGCTCCTTTCGACGATGAGGTGGAGAAGAGTATGATCGACGGCATTATGAAGAGGGCAAGGCGCGACAGCGACCGCTACCGCAGGATGAAGGCGGCGGGAGCGACAGAGGCCCAGATTATGAAGAGCTTCAAGGAGCCTGTCCAGATGAGGATCTTTGCGTGGAACCAGAAGGGCTATGCGGACACAGTCCTCACGCCAGACGATTCGATACGTTATTACAAGGCCCACATCAGAGCATCGTTTATGGCGATGACTCCGGATGAAGGACATATCAAGGCATATGTCGGCGGCCCTGACTTCAAGTATTTCCAGTATGACAACGCACGTCAGAGCAAGCGTCAGATCGGATCTACAATCAAGCCTTTCCTTTATACACTTGCGATGCAGGAGGGAATGTCTCCTTGCGACAAGGTTGCGAACGTGCCTCAGACCTTCATCATCAGCGAGGACAAGATCTGGACTCCAAAGAGTACAGACAAGGACGAGTACATCGGAAATATGGTTACCCTCAAGTGGGGACTTGCAAAGAGTTCGAACAACATCTCGGCTTACCTTATGAAGCAGTACGGCCCTGAGGCTATGGTGGAGATGATGAGAAAGATGGGTGTGGGAAGCTTCCTCGACCCGGTTCCGCCTCTCTGCGTAGGTTCTGCGAACATCTCCCTCTATGAGATGGTGGCTGCATACAACACCTTCCCTTCGAAGGGAGTATATGTAAGACCGATGTTCGTGACAAAGATCGTCGACAATATGGGCAACGTGCTTTCTGAATTCACAACCAGAAAGAAGGAGGCAGTCAGCGACCGTACAGCGTACCTTATGGCTAACCTGATGCAGGGTGTGGTCAACGGAGGTACCGGATATGCGCTCAGAGGCCGCTTCGGCTTCACCGGCGAGATCGGAGGAAAGACAGGAACCACCAACGACAATGCGGACGGATGGTTCATCGGATATACACCTCAGCTCACGGCAGGTGCCTGGGCAGGATTCGAGGATATGCAGGTGCACTTCAACAGGACCGGAGACGGTGGTGGTGCCGGTGCGGCCCTCCCTATCTGGGGAATATTTATGCAGAAAGTTCAGAAGGATCCTTCGCTTGCGGCTTACTACAGCAAGACAGCGTTCGATGCGCCTGTAGGCTACGAACTGAATCTGAACTGCGACGGAAGCAGCATCCCTGCGGAAGGCGAGGAAGTGGAAGAAGTGGTTCCGGACGAATTCGAGGAAGATATGGACAATTATTTCAACTAGAAGAATGAAGAATTACACAAAAATAGCTGTGATATACGGCAGCGACTCTTCCGAGTGGGAAGTGTCGGTGAAGAGCGGACAGTTTACCGCTTCGCAGATTGACGGAGAAAGATTCGATGTTTATGAGGTCTTCGCACGTTTCGGACAGTGGTCTGTTGCGGCGTACAGACTCAAGGGCCAGGAAAGAGTGGCTTTCGCGGAGGGCGAGCGTCCTGTGATCGACAAGACTGACTTCTCTGCAGTGGTGAACGGCGAGAAGGTGCGTTTCGACTTTGTATACATTATGCAGCACGGTACACCTGGCGAGAACGGTCTTATGCAGGGTTACCTCGAGATGCTCGGCATCCCGCACAGCGGATGCAACGCATTCGTGTCTGCAATCACTTTCGACAAGTTCTCTTGCAAGAGCTATCTCAAGGATGTGGACTATGTGAAGTGCGCCAAGGACGTTTTCCTCAGAAAGGGAGAGGTTGTCGATGGGCTTGCAGCAAAGGCTGCTGAGCAGCTCGGACTTCCTATGTTCGTTAAGCCGACAGACGGCGGCAGCAGCTTCGGCGTCACAAAGGTGAAGACAGTGGAGGATTTCGACAAGGCTGTCGACTATGCTTTCTCTGAAGGAAATATGCTCATCGCAGAGGCTGCGGTAGTAGGACGTGAACTTACCTGCGCTGTATATTTCAATGGAAAGGAGAACGTTGCTCTTCCTGTCATCGAGATCATTACAGAGAACGAGTTCTTCGACTATGAGGCCAAGTATCAGGGCCATAGCAAGGAGGTTTGCCCGGCACAGATTCCTGATGCGCTCAGAGACGAGATCCAGGAGGTTTCCAAGAAGATCTACAGCCACCTCGGATGTGCAGGACTTGTTCGCGTGGACTACATCGCTTCAGAGGAAGGACTTTACTTCCTTGAGGTGAACACAATCCCTGGAATGACATCCGCATCTCTCGTACCTCAGATGGTGAGAGCGGCCGGAATGTCGATGACCGATTTCCTCTCTACAGTAATCGAGAATTCATAATGCTTCTCAAGGAGCTCATAAAAGAAGGAACCGAGACCATTTCCGTCGCCTATCCTGAAAGGGAGGCGCGAGAGATGGTCTTCATCTATCTTGAGCATCTGCTCGGAACGTCCAGACATACGCACATTCTTGAGCCGGCCTATGAGGTCGCAGAGGCTGATGCCGATATGGCCCGTACGGCTTTTGCAAGGATGGCTGCCTTCGAACCGGTACAATATATAATAGGTAAGGCCAACTTCTACGGACGCGATTTCAATGTGAGCCCTTCTGTGCTTATTCCGCGTCCTGAAACCGAACTCCTCTGCAGAGAGGTGACTATGGACGGACGCTCGAAACGCAGACCTATGCGTATCCTGGATCTGTGCACCGGAAGCGGATGCATAGCTTGGACATTGGCGATGGAACTGCAGGGAGCGGAGGTTACAGCTGTAGACCTTTCTGAAGATGCCTTGAAGGTTGCATCGACCCAGTCGTTCGAAGATGGCCCGTCAGTGAATCCGCAGTTCATAAAGGCGGATGTGCTTGCCGGTCCTATAGAGTCTTTGGGCATTTTTGATGTGATAGTCAGCAATCCTCCTTATGTGAAGGAGTCGGAGAAGGCGCTGATGAGAAAGAACGTACTGGACTATGAGCCGGATATGGCTCTTTTTGTAGATGACGACGATCCGCTCGTCTTCTATCGTGCAGTAGCATTTTGGGCCAAGGCACTCCTTAAGGAAGACGGTTTCGGCATAGTCGAAATCAATGAAGCACTCGGGGAGGAGACTGCTGAAGCCTTCGCGGAAGTAGGCTTCACGAAGACAGAGGTCATAAAGGACTTTTCGGAACGCGCCCGTTTCGTGAAGTTCAGCAGATAAACGGCTGTGGATTTTATTTGATTTTTTATAAAAGTCAAACAAATTTTTGATACTGAATCGCCATTGGAGAGTGCTCCGATGGCGATTTTTGTTTTTATCCGCGTACTTTTTTGTTACGCGGATAATCGTCAGGAACTTTGCAGCAGAAACTTTATGAGATATGAAGACTATGCTGAAAAGAATCATTATTGCTGCGCTGCTTCCGGTTTTTGCAGCCTGTGAATTCATTGATGACGACATCGATAAGCACACCGGCAACGAGCCTTATGTCGCCCTCGACGAGGTGGCTGAAATCCTCGCCTGTCTTCCGATGGATGCATCCCATCTGTCCGAGGTGCACAACGCTGTCCTGGCATCTTCCGGAAACGGATATGATGAAGAATATACTATGTCTGACTTGTTTGAATCCCCTGGTTCCGGAGTCGGAGATGAGGATACAAAGTCCAATGCCGAATATAAGAACCCTTTGCGAAACCTTATCCGTGAGTATGTCAGAGGAGGTGTGTCGACGAAGTCTTCTGCCAGGATACCAGATCCGGACAAATGGCTTGATGAACTTCAGAAGTCGGATATGCAGATCTATTGGCCGTTTTCCGAGAACTGGGACGGCAAGACCTTTCCGGTCGTGACCTTCGATCCTGAAGACAATTCAGCGGTGAACATAGGATATAGAATTGCAGTTGACAATGATGGCTCACGCTATGTTGAGGAAGTGCTGGTAGATGAGGCGATGGCAGAGAAAGTGCCTGTATGGGTGGTGAATAGAAACTCAGATGCAGACTTCACTACATTGGAGATGTTGAGACGTGAAGATCCGGAATGGGGATCCGGCGGCGGATCCATCATTGTCACACCTGCTTTCGCATCTGCGGCCAGGGCATCTGGCTCCGGGTTCAAATCCCTGATGCTCAAGGATTTTACTATGAAGAGAAACTACGATCCCTGGTTTACAGGTGCTTCAGAGTTCTTCGTCAAGATCGGTGCAGTGGAAGACTTTACGGCTTCTACAGAGGCGGAATTGAGGCTTTACAGTCCGACGGTTACAGATTTCGTGATAGTCGTCAGAAGAAACCAGCTGGGAATTCCTCAGCCGTTCAATGCCGTGCTCATTTCCGAGTGGAGCCCGCAGCTCGAGAGTTGTGCCTTTATGATAATTGAAGATGACGGCGGCACCATCGAAGACTGGAACTGCACCGCCCTTGTGAGGGTGGCCTCCAAAAGTTACGGAGTCGAGATAAAGATCCCGTTCCATTCAAGAGACGATGTCGTCTGGAGAGGCCAGCTTACCGGCAGATGGCTGGAAGCCAACAGCAATCTCGTCGGCCACTTCGGCGACGTCGACCTCACTTTCGAAGTCCTTGAATATTAGTCATTGACGGTCATTTCGCAGTTGCGGCAGTCGAAATGGAGAGCGAATCTCTGGCCGTTGTTGAGGAGGAAGAGAGGACCGCTGTCCTTGGCCTTCTGGTGGATAGGGCAGAGACCGAGTTCGTATCTGATGCAGTATTTTGTGCGCATAAGTTCCGCTCCGTCCTTGTGCGTCAGTTCGTAAGCCTTTTCCGTAGTGTCAGCCCCGGCTGCCTTATATACGCCTTCCGAAATGTGATTGGACACATTCTGCTTATAAGAGATTTTCTGGTGAGGACCCTCCATAACGCATCTCTTCTCACAACCTACACGCAGTTCCCTTACCAGAAGGTCTCTTTTGTTGCAAGGCATAGCCTCCAACTTCTCGGCAAGCGCTCTTCTGATGGAATTGATGGTTGAGGCGCTCATAAACGGAAGTTCCTCAGGAGCATTGATCTCACCGATGAAGAATCGGAACATACCTGTGCTCTTTCTCATCTGGCCTGTGATCATCTCCATCATTCTGCCGTAGTTGACTGCTGTCTGGTCACCTGCATCGATGCTCACGGTAGCGGTTCTGCCATCCTCGCTGATCGCAGTGGCATCGACTCTCCAGAGTCCGTTGTCCTTGACGCAACCGATGAATACGGTCGCCGGGATTTCTCTTGTGCATCCCTGTCTTTCGAGTTCCTTCTCGAAGGCTGCACTGATGTTTCTGTAGATCTTTGCTCCAGTGAAAAGTGACTGTGTGCTCTTGCACTTGATTGTGTTCCCGCTGCAGACATCTCCGCGGAATCCTTCCACGGTGCCGTCCTTCGCGACGAACGAGAATCCGTCACCGTTGGCGAGAGTGATGTTGCCGGCTGTGAACCTGAGTGTGAGGACAGACTTGTCTCGGTTCAGCGCTGTGACTGTTCCGATCTCTTCACCCATTGACTTGGCAGCGTCCATAGCTGCCCATCTGCCTCTCTTTCCGTCGATGAAGAGTTCTGTATATCCTCTGTTGAAGGTCTTTCTCGTATCTGGAGTGAAGCCTCCGAAGACCTTGCCGAATGAACCTCTGAAATAGTCCTGAGGACGTTTCTCGATGAGTTCATCCAAAGCGATGGAGTAGTCCCTCACTACATTCTTTACATAGGAGGCGTTCTTGAGTCGGCCTTCGATCTTGAATGACGAGATACCGGCTTCAGCAAGATCAGCGATCCTGTTTCTGAGGTTGTAGTCCTTGAGTGAAAGAAGGGCCTTATCCCTCACGATCACCTTGCCCGAAGCGTCAATAAGGTCGTAGCGTGAGCGGCAGGCCTGGATGCAGGCGCCTCTGTTGGCGCTTCTTCCGGCGATCTTTTCAGAAAGGTAACACTGTCCGCTGTAGCATACGCATAGCGCACCGTGCACAAAGAATTCAAGCTCACAGGATACCGCTTCGCGGATAGCACTGATCTGCTCAAGAGAGAGTTCTCTTTCAAGAATCAGTCTCGAGAATCCGAGACTTTCTAGGAATCGTGCCTGTTCCGGTGTTCTGATCGCACACTGTGTAGATGCGTGAAGCGGAATGCGGATGTCCTCCTTCAGATTACCGATGCCTTTTTTCGCCATCTCGATGATGGCCATATCCTGAACGATGACGGCATCGGCACCGGCCTCCTGCACTGCCAGCATCTGGCGGTATGCGGCTTCCAGTTCATCATCGTAAAGGATTGTGTTCAGCGTAACGAATATCCTTGCGCCGAACTTGTGCGCATATTCACACAGCCTTCTGATGTCGTCGACATCATTGCCGGCTGCCTGTCGCGCTCCGAACTGCGGACCGGCGATATACACAGCATCGGCACCGCAGTCGATTGCTGCGATGCCGATCTGGTAATCTCTTGCCGGAGCAAGCAGTTCGAGTTCTCTCATCATTATTTGATAGTCTCGAGCATCTGCTTAGCTGTAGGACCGAACTTAGGGTCGCTGAGGATAGCAGTGTAGTACTCCTTAGCCTTAGCGTTGTCACCCATAACCTGAGCTGTAGCTGCGATAGTATACTTCATCTGAGCGGCGTCCTTAGCGTTAGGTGAGAGTTCAAGGTACTTCTCGAGGTATGAGATAGCCTCAGCGTTCTTCTGGAGTGAAGAAGCAGCTGTACCGGCAACCTTCATTGCAGTAGCGTTCTCGAGGTACTCGTTAGACTTGAGAGCGAGCTCGATAGCTTTAGCGTAGTTCTTAGACTTGAGGACAGCGGCTGCCTGCTTTACGAAGAGATTAGAGAGCTGCTTGTAAGCGTCCTTCTCCTTGCCGTTCTCAGCTGCAACGAGGTATGCCTTCTCAGCCTCCTCTGTGTTGCCTGTAGCGCCGTATGCCATACCGAGGCGGAGAGCTGCCATCGCGTTTGCTGGCTCAGCTGCCATAACCTGGTTGTAAACCTCGATTGCTGCAGCGAAATCCTTTGCGTTGATGAGTGAGTTACCCTTTGCCATCAAAGTCTGGTTGATGAGAGTCTTAGCCTCTTCAACCTCTGCTGCGTTGCCGAAAAGCTCAGAAGCCTCGATAGTCTTGTTGAGCTGCTCGAGAGCTGCATCAAACTGCTCAGCCTTGATGTAATCCTTAGCGATTGAACCCATAAGAACAGGAATAGTGTTCTTGCAGTTCTCTGCGATCTGGAGACCCTCCTCGCCGAGCTCCTCAGCTGCAGTGAGAGCTGCCTGGAAGTATCCGAGAGCTGCCTCCTTGTTACCCATTTCAAGCTCCATTGCACCGTTGTTGTAAGTCTCTGTAACAGAGTTGATGTCCTGTGCAGAAGCTACGCCTGCGGCCATAATGGCTGCTGCAAAAAAGATGAAAATTTTCTTCATAATGATTTATAAAAGTTTAACATAATTATCCCATAGGACCCAAAGATGCAAAAATAGGAAAAAATTGTCTTATTTTTGCATTCCGTTTCAGGATTTATGATGAAAAAAGGATTTGTAAAGATATTGGCCCTTGTATCGGCGCTGTTGTACTCAATTATCGTGCCAGCACAGGACCTTCCGCTTCTGCCCTCGGATGCAGCAGTGACTGTCGCTGCTCTGCCCGATGGCATCACGTGTTATATCGCCTCGAATCCGTCGCATAAAGGACTCGCCGATTTTGCTGTCGTGCAGAAGGTTGATGCCGAGGAAAGTACACGGTCTTCAGCAGAATCCCTGCTGGAGTCTCTTCCTCGTTTAGCCGGTCAGTCTCCAAGATGGTTCCTTACCGGACACGGTTCGCGTCCAGGCCGCAAGGGTTTTGCCGATGTGCGTGAGGATGCTGTCGTATATCACTTCAGAGACATTTCTGTAAGGGACCAGGCGGCGGTGGATTCCACCCTCTTGTTCCTTATGGACATAGTGGACAATTCCTCATATGCGCCGGCTGATCAGGCCATCATCGTTTCGGGAGATGTTGATGCGGCTTCTGTCCATCAGAAGATCAGGTCGATGTCGTTTATGATTCCGTACGAGGCTCCGGCGGCGCACAAGGAGTATGTGTGGGGAGGGGAGCAGAGCACTGACGTCAGTCAGGCGAATGATCCGCGCACCGGACTCACCACTGTGACAATGCAGTGGAAGGCTCCGAGGACGCCGGAAAAATATATGAACACAGTTCAGACTGCCATCTATGAGAAGGCCGTCTATGAGTTGGGATACGTTCTCGAAGACAGGATCTTCACAAGGCTCGAGCAGTCCGACGTTCCGGCTGCAGACGTGGCCTTCAGCCACCGCGGCAGCCTTTCCGGCCCGTCGGACGAACTCTTCCGTCTGGCAGTGACTGTTCCGGAACCTGATGCAGACAAGGCATATGCGATAATGTCGTCGGTTATGTCGGGATTGGACGCGAACGGAGCGACAGCGGAGGAACTCCGCCTTGCGGAAAATGCATATTTCAGACAGCTTTCCGAGACTGCCGACAAAGCGGTGAAAAGCAATGCCGAATATGTAGAAAGATGCATCGCAGCGTATCTGTACAACGGATCTTTGGCATCTCCGGCTGAGCGCCTCGCTTTCTTCGGATCCAAGGAAATCTCTGACGAGGTTCGCAGGACTATGTTCTCCGGCATCGCTTCCGCCCTCCTCTATACAGATTGTAAAGTGTCCGATTCGGATATAGTGTATTTCAACGTAACCGACACTCTTGCTCTTCCTGGCATAGGCCCGAAGATAAAGGCAGGGTCAACCAAGAAGGACCACGTGTCCGGAGGCTACACAATGGAGTTCGGCAACGGACTCAAGGTTGTGTACAAGCAGATGAATACAGACGGAAGGATGTTCTACGCTATGTGTATGAACGGCGGATACGGAAGCATTCCAGACCTCTCAAAGGGTGAGGGGGCATTTATGTCCGACTACTTCGACCTCTGCAACATCGCCGGAGTGAAGGGAAGTCTTTTCAGACAGAAACTGGCTCTGGAAGGCATCACTATGGATATGGAAGTGAACCTTTCCAATGTGCTCGTCACCGGTGAGGCTCCGCGAGAAAACACCGAGCTGCTCATCCGCTCGCTCCTTGCGTTCGCGAACGGCCGCCGCAGCCCGGA
>JAFYWC010000066.1 GCA_017546585.1 Bacteroidales bacterium | reverse complement strand
CTTCCCACTAAGTTATCAGCGTTGACAATTGAGTAGTAAAAAACGAGAAAAGAAATGAGAACCAGATATTGCATCAGAGATGTGCAGAGAGTGGATTTTAGAGAGTGGTTCTCATTTAAAAGTGGTTCCCATTATAATCCATATTGTGTAATCTGACGCTTGTAGGGCGTTCCTACGTGCCTCAAACCTTCTTAAATTGAGGTTGTTGGGGCGAGTGATGACGGTGGAAGTCTGTTACACAATAAACCCTTGGATTATGTTAATCTAGCGGGCCACGGAGTGCTGACGGTTCACTCTGCACTGCGGTAGCGAAGGCGATCATTCTTCCCCTGTGGGGACCGAGGGGCATTACAAGCTGGAGTCTTTTGGCTTTTGGGGGAGGAAATTTTGCATAAAGAACGTAGAGATTTTGTCCGTAGGCAAAATCGCGGAGTTCGCAAAATTTGCCGGAGGAAAAAGACGAAAGTCTCCAGACCGCTCTTTGTTTAATCGAGCGACAGCGAGTTATCAAAGGTCGTCTTCTTACAAACTTGCTTTGACAAGAGGACGAGTGCCGCTTATCATTAAATGCACTGAGGTTGGAATCAACGAGAGTAGGTTTGTTATGAGGGCGTGGGCCTTTGTGGGGAGAGAGTCAGGTGTCCAACGATTTTCCCAAAATCGTTGATAAGACACCTGATGACCGGGGATGGAATCATGACAAACCGGGGCTGAATTGAAATACTGGGGTCGCTAATGCCACTATGGTATTACCAACCTTCACTAAGCGCATTGAGGCTCGAGGACGGCGACTTGCTCGGGCGACTAATACGCTGATGTCGCCGTCCATGCACCCGGAGGACTGCCTTAAAAGCAAGTCTCTTGGCATTTTGTAAAAATGACGAGAGTCTTGCGGCAGTCCGTAGTTATAGATAGTTGCCTTCTGTGGCTTTCGTAGAAAGACATAGAGGGCAAGTGCCGCTTTATTTATTGGAAATGAATGATGCGATATCCTCCCCTTCCGGCATCTCAAGGGTCTGACGGATGGTGCTCTTGCGCTGGTAGACTGTTCGGACGGACTGCTGGGTCACTACGCTGATTTCCTTGGTGGAGAAGTTGGCCTTGAGGAGACAGCACAGCTGGATTTCCTTTTCATTCAGGATGTTTCCAAATCTTTCAACAAGTGATGTGTAGAATCCGTCATAGATATAGTCCATTGTCTGATATAGGTCTTTCCAGTTCAGGAGGGCATCTACATTGACTTCCTGGCTGGTGATCTCCTTCATCCTCTTTAGGAGTTCCTGATTTGCTGTAGTTGGGTTGGATGCTGCCATTCGTATGACTCCAAGCTGCTGGAGGACTATTCTCTTGAAGAAGCGGTCATCCTTCTGCTCGGTATTCACCTGCGATTCGCTGACCAGTTGGCGCAAGGCTTCCAGTTCTTCCTCCTTCTCGATGATCTGGTGCTTCTTTCTGCGGTAATAGAATACAGATAATGCAATCACCAGCAGTAAAGCCAATGCCACATAAGTAAGGATAATCTGGGTGCGCTGCTTCTCGATAGTCAGTTTGAGGTTGCGCTCGTTGAGATTCCTGATATTTTCCTCTTTGGCATTGTTTACATATTGCTTCATTCTGGAGTTCTCGTCAATCTGATTGCTTAACAAAGCCCACTCTTTCAGGTCAAAACGATTATATTTGGCATAAAAGAGAATACTTTTAACAGCCTGCATATGTATTGCTGCCGACAAGTTGCTTGTAAAGTATTCATCTGCATATTCCTCGCATAACTGAATGTGGCGTTCTGCCTGTTCCAGATTTCCTTGCAATATATAGTAGCGCGCAAGAGACAGGTATGCTTTTGCAACCCACCAGTTATCCTGACCGATAAAGTGGTTCACAACTGTTTCCTGAAGTTCTATAGCCTTCTCAATATCCCCGCATTCGCTTATGATGTCGGCATGATTGGGAAGGATTCTCTCAAAATAACGGACGGAATCTCTGGATGTCTTTATATATTGGGGCAGTTCGTCAAACAAGCGTATGCAGTCATCCTTCCTGTCCATATAGAAGTATAACGTTGCCAATGAATGAAGGTTATCTAGATTTCTGGCACTTTCATCTTGCAGTATCCGACACATATAGCCATAAGCAGCCTCGACATCGTAGTCTTTCGATGCCAAATCGTACAATACTTCTAAAGCGCTATTGTCAGAGTCGGCAAGAGTCTCCAATAACTGAAATGCTTGCGGCTTGTCTCCTCTCCACCAATAATGGTATGCTGTAAGGATAGTTGCTTGAGTTAATCGTGTCGAGTCCTTCGGCTCCAGATTACGGTAATACTCCAATGCTTCGCAGAGAGACGTCTCTTCACTTAATGATTCCCCTTCATTAAGTAAGGTCTCGGCCGCATCCAATATTTGTTCATAGTCGGACTTAGTCAGATGATTCGTGCAACTGACCAGAAAAGATATGAGTAGGAATAAGTATATCCGCATAATGTTTCTTTTTCGTAAAGGTAATGCTTTTTTCTCGTTGAATTCCAGTTTGCACCCATCATATAAAGTCATCAGAACCACGATATAAACTTTTATATTTTTACGTATTTGCAACTAATGCATAATCAATAAGTTACAAAAGGGGTTGCAGTCTGAGAAAGTTTTATCATAAGGTAGATATAAATGACTTTCCACGTAACTTTGCAACAAAATCAGTTGTTATGATGATACATAAAACAGTATTAAAGTTAATAGTGGCCACCATATTTCTGTCTATCTGCAACAACGCACTTGCTCAAACAATAACCGGTAAGGTGGTTGATGAGAATAATGAGCCGCTTGCATTTGCAAATGTGGTTTTACATAAAGCAGACTCTACTTTTATTGCCGGCACGGTTACAGACACTTGCGGATTATTCGTGATATCCGCACATCCGGAAGTCTCGATTCTTCAGGTATCATTCGTCAGTTACAGGACACAATTTATATCTATGAAAGGCAATGATTTCGGAGTCATAAAGATGGAACCTGATACAGAAATGCTTGACAAGGTTGTTGTGAAGGCTGTGCTGCCAAAGACTGAAATAGTCGGAGATGCATTTGTCACGAATGTTGAGAACAGTGTACTTGCAGATGCCGGTTCTGCCAACGACGTGCTTAGAATGTTGCCGGGAGTGATTCAAAAGGAAGATGGTATCGAGGTGTTCGGCAAAGGAGCGCCGATCATATATATCAACGGCCGTCTTGTCCGAAATAACTCCGAGCTCGAAATTCTTAACTCCAGCGACATCAAGAGTGTCGATGTGGTGCATAATCCCGGTGCAAGGTACGATGCAACTGTGAAGGCCGTCATCAGGATCAAGACGATCAAGAGAGAGGGTGACGGATTCGGATTCAATCTTCGCTCCACCTGGTATCAGTCAGAAAACACTGACTTGTATGAGACTCTTAATATGAACTACAGACATAAAGGATTCGACCTTTTCGGCACTTTGAGTTTCAACCAGTCCGAGTATTATCAAGATACTGAAATCGTGCAGAGCCTTCACTCTTCGTCACCGTTGGTATTGAAGCAGGATGCGTATTTCTCCGGCAAGGATTACGGATTGACCACAGCATTGGGGTTCAATTATCAGTTCAATGAAAATCATTCTATCGGATTGCAGTACAGACCATATATGGACTTACTGACTGCATCGAATAATGACACTTACACTATGGCAACCATTGGTGGAGTTCTTGATGACAACACTCATACATTATCACAGGGAGAGGGTGACATCACACCGACACATTATGTGAATATGTATTACAATGGTACCGTCGGCAAACTCAATATAGATTTTAACGCAGATTTTCAAGACAGCAGAAATGTTGAAAGGCAGAAATATGACGAATTGAGCGAAATGCAGGATAACAGAATAGTGAATACTGTAAGTGATACCCGCAACAGGCTATATGCCTCAAAACTTATACTTACATATCCTTTGTTCGGTGGCAGCCTTACTGCCGGCACGGAATACACATATACCCATCGGGATGATGAGTATATGAATGCTGAGGGTTATGTGCCGGATGCATTTACGACAATTCAGGAAGACAACGCCAATGCCTTTGTGGAATATATGTATCCTTTGAAATTCGGAAGCATATCAGCAGGAGTAAGGTATGAATACCTTTCATTCAATTATTACGAAAACGACATTCTTCAGGAAGATCAGAGCCGTACCTACAGTAATTTCTATCCTAATGCATCATTCAATGCTCGGACCGGTAAGTTTCAGTTCCAGCTCAGTTACGCAGTAAAGACATCGAGACCTTCATATCGGAATCTGACAAATGCCATCCAGTATATTGACAGATATAGTTACACAAAGGGAAATCCTTACCTTGTGCCTGAGATCAATCACGATTTATCATTTGCTGCCGTTTGGAAGTTTCTTCAGTTCTCCGCAAGTTATCAGGTGGAGCAAATGAAGATTCTGCACTGGGGAACAGCACCAGAGGATCTTGAGAACATAATAATGCTGCACTATACTAACTTTGGCAGGAACATTCCGAGAGTACAGGCTATGCTGTCGGCTTCTCCTACAATAGCATTCTGGTATCCGAGACTGAATGTCGGAGTACAGAAACAGTGGCTGGAGATAGACTATCTTGGAAATGCAGCGAAACTTGGCAAGCCGATTCCATTTGTGGGGTTCGGAAACACATTCAAGATTCCTAAGGGCTTTATGGCTACTCTGGATTATAACTATACGGGTAAAGGAAACCAGTATATATATGAATTGATGAAACCTACGCATCAGCTGGATATATCTCTTAGAAAATCATTCCTCAATGATGCTTTAAGTGTCGAACTCAAGGGCGTTGATCTGTTCAAAGGTCGCAGCGATATTGTGCGTATGATCAGCGATATTTATGAGATTCACCAGAAGAATGAGTTTGATTCCAGAGAATTCGTCCTGACTATAAGGTACAACTTCAATAGTGCAAGAAGCAAATATAAGGGTACAGGAGCAGGTGAACAGCAGAAAAGCAGGATGTAGAAGCCAGATAATTAGTGTTATATGCACCGTTCCGGTCAGAGGGCGTGAGTCTTCTGGCCGGAATTCTTATTCGTTTACCAGCAATTTATACCCCTCCCCTCGCACGTTGACGATGCGGATGCGTGGGTCGGGTTCGAGACGGCGGCGGAGTTTGGAGATGAATACCTGAAGGCTGCGGGAGTTGAAGAAATCGTCGTCGCCCCAGATTTCAAGAAGGAGAGGTCTTGTGTAGAGGGTTTCTCCTTTGCTTGCACATAGAAGTTCGAGGATCTTTGCTTCGCGTGGCGAAAGTTCTTCGGATGTTCCGGCATAATCGAGACGAAGTGTGTCCGGGTGGAACGTGAATTCACCGATTCTGTATGTCTGAGGAGCAGGAGCGGTCTGAACCTGCCTTCTTCCTGCCAATGAGCGCAGTCTGACTATCAGTTCCATCATTCCGAACGGTTTCTTGAGATAGTCATTCGCTCCGAGTTCGAAGCCTTCCACAACGTCGTCTATGGCAGATCTTGCTGTCAGGAAGAGGACAGGAGTCTGCTGGTCGGTCTGCCTTATCTGCCTTACCATTGTGAATCCGTCCATCTTGGGCATCATTACATCGGCAACCAGGACATCAGGCTTTTCCGCATAGAACATACGCAGTCCTTCCTCTCCATCCATAGCGGTGCGGACATTGAAGCCCTGGCCAGTGAGGGTGTTGCGGATTATCAGGACGAGGTCTGGCTCGTCTTCTACAAGGAGTATGTTGATGTTTTCACTCATAATGACAATGTGAATGAGGTGCCTTTGCCGAGTTCGCTTTGTACTGTGATGCTCCAGCCGTGCTTTTCCACTATGCTATGGACATAATACAGTCCGAGGCCGTAACCCTTCACGTCGTGAAGATTGCCGGTGTGGGCACGGTAAAACTTCTCAAATATATGCTTCAGGTCTGACGAGGACATTCCTATACCGTTATCACTGACGGTCAGTCTGTTTCCATCGGCAGCAATGTGTATTGCTACCTTTTCACCGGAATATTTCACGGCATTGTCTATCAGGTTGTTCAGGATGTTGCTCAGATGCATCCTGTCCGCATTGACGGTGAAATCGGAAGGGATATCAACTGTGAATGTAACATTCTTTATTGCCTTCATCCTGTGCTTTTCTACAATATCATCGACCAATGCAGCAAGATTGATGTCATCACGGTGAAGAACCAGGCCTTTCCTGCGTTCCATACTCATAGAGAGGATCTGTTCGACAAGTCCGCTCAGATGTTCCAGCTGGCTCTGCGATATCTCGAGATATTTCCTTCGCTGCTCCGGAGAGTCTTCATCAGGGAAGTTCAGCAGGGCATCATTCGCAGCATATGCTACCGATATCGGGGTCTTGAGTTCGTGGGTCATATTGTTGGTGAAGTCTGACTTCATCTCGTCGAGAGACTTCTGAGTGCGGATGACATGTATCAGATACAGGAAGACTGCAACGAGGACGACAAGAATCAGTACAGAGGCGACAAGGATTCCGGTCATCTGCTGCAGGACGGCTTCTCCTATCGGCTCTATCCAGAGACGGTACATTGCAGTTTCCTGAACGTCGAAGATGTATTCAAAAGAGACTGCCTTATTGCTTGGCTCATAACCCGCTGTGCAAAGAGATGCAAGCACTCTCGGTTCTCCTTTCTCTACGACGGTGACATTGAAATTTACAAGAGAATCGGCAAATGTGATAAGTTCTATCTTGTGTCGTCCGTCCAGTCCGGTTTCCTTCAGTGAGACGGTCAGCAATGAATCAAGGAGTCCGAAGTTCAGATTACCATCAATTGCATCTATGCCGGTATGCATTCCACGGATCATCTGCAACGACATGTTGTCAAGCGATTCGAACATACTTTCCTGTTCTGAATTCTCCGGTCTCTGAGGGAGACTATCTGCCTGCACAACACTGCTGGTTGTCTGGCTGATCCTCTTTGTCACTCCGGTCATATGGCCGTTTATCTGTCTGCCCAAAGTGTCCTGTTCATATTGCGTGGTGCTGATCTGCGACACGACTGTACCTCCGGATCCATATCCGGCACCGACCGTGATGTCTCCGGTAAACCCGACTCCCGACTTTTCCTCTCGGGCTTTCTGCAAACGGGTTATCATTTCCTCGAAATCGCAGTTTCTGAGTGCGGTACGGACTGCATTTTCGGTCTTTGCGACCTCGCTGCGATACATTCTTATGAGCCACCAGCTCTGATATGTAAACAGGCAGGCCATGACTATGATGACTGCAACTGCTATATGTTTCAGGTTGTTCTTCATATCTGCAAAGTTATT
>JAFYWC010000065.1 GCA_017546585.1 Bacteroidales bacterium | reverse complement strand
GGCGAGTGGGGATTTGACGGTTTCGTTGTAAGCGACTGGGCTTCCATCTATGAGATGGTCAACCACGGCTTTGCTGAGGATAACAAACGTGCAGGTGAATTGGCTATCAACGCTGGTGTGGATATGGATATGATGTCATATGCATATATCTCCCACCTTGAGGAACTTATAGCAGAAGGAAAGGTGTCTATGGAGACAATCGATAATGCTGTTCGCAATATCCTTCGCATCAAGATCCGTCTTGGTCTCTTTGAGCATCCTTATGTGAATGAGGCAAGAGCAAAGACTGCAGTATACAAACTTGAGTATCTTGACGCTGCCTGGAAGTCTGCGGTGGAGAGTGCTGTCCTTCTTACAAATGACGGCATCCTTCCTCTTGACAAGAAGTCTGTGAAGACAGTTCTGGTGACTGGTCCTATGGCTGACGCACCGCACGATCAGCTCGGCACCTGGACATTCGACGGCGAGGCTTCTCATACAGTTACACCTCTTCAGGCAATCAAGGAGATGTATGGCAAGGATGTGAATGTCATTTATGAGCCAGGTCTCAAGTATACGAGAGAGTTCAATAAGGAAGGTATAAAGAAGGCAGCTGCAGCTGCAAAGAAGGCAGATGTTATCCTTGCCTTCCTCGGTGAGGAGGCTATTATGTCAGGAGAGGCACATTGCCTCGTGGACATTGAACTCAAGGGTGATCAGAGAGCACTTCTTGAGGCTCTCCACAATACAGGCAAGCCTGTTGTCCTGAATATTATGGCTGGACGTCCTCTTGAACTCGATTTTGAAATTGAGCACAGTGATGCTATCCTTTATTCGTTCCATCCGGGAACAATGGGAGGTGTGGCTATCGCGAATCTCATTTTTGGTGACGAGACTCCGAGCGGAAAGACTCCTGTGACATTCCCTAAGGCTACAGGTCAGATTCCTATCTATTACAACCATAATATGACCGGAAGGCCATATAACGGCACAGAGACTCTTCTTTATGATATTCCTCTTAATGCAGGCCAGACATCACTCGGCAACACAAGCTATTGGCTTGATGCAGGCTTTGGCCCTCAGTTCCCGTTCGGTTACGGTCTGACTTATACTACATTCGAGTATTCTGCACCGTCGATCTCCAAGTCGGAGTACGGTATGGAGGATGTGATCGAAGCTACGGTTAAACTCACAAACAAGGGCAAGAATGAAGCGACTGAAGTAGTACAGCTTTATGTACGTGACCTTGTGGGATCGGTTACAAGACCTGTAAAGGAACTTAAGGGATTCCAGAGAGTGACTGTTGCTCCGGGTGCGACTGTAGAAGTGAAATTTGAACTTCCTGTTCAGGACCTTGCATTCTACGGATTGGATATGGTCAAGAAGGTGGAGCCAGGCAAGTTCCATTTGTGGATCGCAGGCGACAGCGCTTCAGGAACTTCGGTAGAGTTCGAGGTTAAATAGATACAAAAAAGAGAAGTCAAATGACTTCTCTTTTTTTATTTTGTGATCACCTTGTGGATGAGATTCATCACTATATAAAGAGTGAAAATGATGAATATAGCGTAAACTATGTGTCGTCCAAGGATGAAGGTGATGATCAAAGACAAGGCTGAAAGGATGAGGAATGTGATCCTTCTCACCTTGAGTCCTGTTTCAGTACCTTTCTTGAATTTCATAGAGAACATCGGGATCTCGCTGACAAGCAGGATTGAAAGGAGAACAGATGCCGCCGGAATGATCCAGACGCTCTGTGTCACAGGTCCTGCAATGTTAAGGATATCGATCTTGCAGATAGTTGCGAATGATCCGCAGAGCATTGCGCAAGCTGGTGTCGCCAGACCGATGAAGTTCTCGCTCTGTCTTTCGTCTACATTGAACTTCGCGAGTCTGAGTGCAGAAAATACTACAATGATCAAAGGAACATAGCTGAACCACTGACCAGGATGATATTCCTGCATAGTCTGGTAAAGCATTACCGACGGGAGCAGTCCGAATGTGATCAGGTCTGCAAGCGAGTCAAGCTCCTTTCCCATTGGGGAGTATGCCTTGAGAAGTCTTGCTGCAAATCCGTCACAGAAATCGCACACAGCTCCGGCAAGCATAAAATAGAATGCGATGTCGTAGTTGCGGCCGAATGCAGCAATCACTCCCAGAACTCCGCAGAGGACGTTCAAGGAAGTGATTGTATTAGGTATGTGTCTAGTGATCTTCATCTTTATTTGATGCCGAGCTTCTTAGCGATGTGCTTAGGAAGAGCGTCCTTGTGAACAACGATGTTGAGAGTCTTGTAGCGTACGAAAGCGTCAGATGCATACCAGATGCCCTTGTACTTTCCAGTCTCGCCCCAAGAGTTCTTTACCATAAAGTACTGAGTACCGTTCTGGTCCTTAGCCACACCGTAGATGTGCATACCGTGGTCGTCAGTAGTAGTCTTGTTGTCATAGCCTTCCTGACGCATCTCCTGAGTGATTGTCATTTCCTTAGGAAGCTCAGTCTTAACTTCCTCCTTAGGCTCGTCCTTAGCCTTGCCTACCCAACGCTCCTGGTCAGAACCTGCAGCAACTTTCTGCTCCTCTACAGGCATAACAGCAAGACCGTCACGAGTGAAGCCCTTCTCGCTCACGTCTGAACCCCAAGCGATAGTGTAACCCTTCTCGATAGCGTTGTACATAACCTCCATCATCTCATCCATTGGAAGGTTGTATGCTGAATCCCATCTCCAGTTATCGCATACCTCGATGATGAATGGCTCGTAGAACGGATGGTGAGTGAATGAAGAGATGTTTACATAGTCGTCATAGTTGATGCCGAGGTAATCTCTGTATGACTCTGGTGTATACTCTGTGCCGGCAACAGTGAAAGTCTCCGGGTACTCGCCGAAGTAAGCCTCTACGATGCCGTCGAAGCCGTTGAGCCAAGCTGTAGTGAGCTTCTTGTTAGGGTTCTTTGCGATTGCTGTTACATATCCCTTGAGAGCAGCGTCGAGCTCGTTGTGCTCTGGCTTGTCAGTTCCGTAGTTGAAACCTGGCATTGCCTCCTGAGGTACGATACCGTAATCGTCAATCACGTGAAGAACGTCGCCGAATGAACTACCTGCAGCGAAGTTAAGGTGACCGTCGAGACGAACATACTTGACAGCTCTGTCGCGGTATGACTTTCCTACAACGAACATTTCAGAAAGGTCAACCTCTACGCCCTTTGTTCTGAGGATCTCAGACTCTACGAATGAGAGTGCAGAGAAGCACCAGCAAGTGCCAGAACGATACTGGTTCTTTACTGAAGTGATAGGGTTCTCTTTCACAGTAGTGAACTCGTACTCCGGAGCCTTTGGCGCCTGAGCGAATGCAGATGCTGTAAAAGCAAGAGCTGCAATTGAAAGGATGAATTTGATTTTCATAATATCTGTGGTTGTGTTAATATTCCATAATTAGGCAAAGATAAGAAAAATATGATAACTTTGCTATGGTTATGGTCAATGTACTTTATATACACGGTATGGGTGGCGGATCGGACAGCCGCATTCCTTCAATACTGCGTGATGCTCTTGCTCCCAAAGGCATCGCTGTGGTATGCCGTACATATGATTTCGATCCGGAAATTGCCGGTGCTCAGATATTTTCGTGGGTGGCTGAACTGAAACCTGATCTTGTGATAGGCGAGTCGCTAGGAAGCCTTCACACCCTCAAGATTACCGGAATACCTCATCTTTTTGTGTCGCCTGCACTGAATGCTTCGTTCTACTTCAGTATTTTCTCTGTGCTGACACGTATTCCAGGTATGACCAAAGTCTTCGACCGTATTTACCGCCCGAGAGAAGGTGACAGGCAGCCTTTGCATTTCATTCCGGAAACATTGAAAAAATACCGCCGTCACAGGGAAGAAGCCTTGGCGGCATCTGCTGTAGACGGCGGCAGTATATGTGATTTCGCCTTTTTCGGTGCTCGTGACCATTATCGCAGAAGCGGTGTGGTCAGCATACGCACCTGGCGCAAACATTTCGGCGAAGGGTCTTATGCCCTTTATGAAGGAACCCATTTTATGGAAGAGGAATTCATCCATAAAATGTTGATCCCTAAGATTATAGAGTTCTTCCAGGATAAGCCTTGAGTCCTTCCGCAAGGATCTTGATGGCCTTCTTCATCTCCTCGATCTCGAGAACATAAGCGATACGCACGTGGTTGAGTCCCTTGCCAGGAGTCTTGTAGAAAGATGCGGCTGGGGTGACCATTGTTGTCTCGTTGTCGATTCTGAAACTTTCAAGCATCCATTTCGCAAACTTCTCACTGTCGTCCACCGGAAGCTCGGCAATTGTGTAGAATGCTCCCATAGGAGTAGGAGTGAACACACCTTCGATCTTGTTGAGTTCTGTGATCATATAGTCTCTTCTCCTGATGTACTCCTCCTTTACATTCTCGAAGTATTCGTCCGGAGTGTCGAGTGCGCCGATGGCGGCGAGCTGTCCGAGGACAGGCGAGCAGAGGCGCGCCTGAGCGAACTTCATCGCAGCAGCCATAACGTCCTTGTTGTGGGAGATGATGCATCCGATACGTGCTCCGCAGAGATTGTATCTCTTTGATACAGAATCGATGAGGATTACATTCTGCTCAAGTCCTGGGATGTTCATCGCCGAGAAGTGAGGCTCGTCTGTATAGCAGAACTCACGGTATACCTCGTCTGAAAGGAGGAAAAGGTCGTGCTTGCGCGCGATTTCTCCGAGAGCGAGCATACT
>JAFYWC010000064.1 GCA_017546585.1 Bacteroidales bacterium | reverse complement strand
CCTTACGTTGCCGTATGGATCGGCAAGAAGAGGAAACTCGCATCTCAGCAGAACCTTGACTGTAGATGGGAAGACTAACAAAGCCTTGTCTGCCGGAACATTTACAACGTCTACCGGTACATCAACGGTCACATCCACGAACCTTGTTACCTCCATTGAATAGTGAGCCTCTGTCGCGGACAGCCTCACTCCCCTTATCGGTTCAAGCTTTACAATACCGTGAATATCGTCTGATATATCAAAATAATTGATCGGCTTTGTGTTTACCGAACTGATGTTGTCAAGCAGGAACGGTTCTCCATAAACGGTCACAGAATCCGGAATCATCTCAAGAGGTCCGTTGTTGACATACTGGTCTCTGAATGAGAGCGATGTCACAGGCACAACAGGCACTCTTTTGCTGTTGACAGCAGGAAATCTGAAGAACAACGTGTCTGAAACGAAATACTCCACAGACACTTCATCACCGAAAATCAGGTGTGAGTACTCGGAGAGTCTGTCAGACGTCACGAAATACCTGTCATCGACATAATGCTGAAGAGCCGACGGATCGAAAGTCACCTTTACAATCCTTCCGCTCCTGAGATAACCTTTGAGGACCTTGTATCCTGTAGCCCTGCATCGTGCGGTCACCTCTGCATCACCTGCAGACACGTTTGAATGTCCCTGAAGATTAGAGACAGCAGAAACGTTGACACTTAAAAAGGCGTTATACCTCAATGAAAGGTTATGAATGAGCCATACACTAAATGCCAACAGGAGAGACAGAATCAATATAACCCAATCTCTCCCGCGGATATTCAATGCACTGAGCACTCTGTCAAAGAAGCTCTTCATAGCGCCTTTTCAGCAGATATTACTGACGTGTAGGATCAGTGAAGTCCTTTACAAGAGCCTGCTTGCTTACACGGATCTTTACGTTGTTGTCTACCTCGATAAGTACAGACTCCTCCTTGATCTCGCATACAGTTCCGTAGATACCGCCGATAGTAACGATCTTATCACCCTTCTTGAGGCTGTCACGGAAGTTCTGAAGCTCCTTCTGCTGCTTTCTCTGTGGACGGATCATAAAGAACCACATCACAACGAAGATAAGAGCGAGCATAATCCACATCTGCCATCCGCCGCCCTGTGCAGGCGCTGCCTGCATAATAGTAAAGATATTCATTTTGTTTTCAATTTAAGTTGTTGAATCTTATTTAATTAAAGCAATCCTTTGCCTTCCTTCTTGATCTCTCCCTCCTCGGTAAGCTTCTGGATAAGCTTGTCGAGAAGACCGTTCACGAACGCGCGGCTCTTCGGTGTTCCATAGAACTTCGAAAGCTCCACATACTCGTTCATTGTCACCTTTACAGGAATTGTAGGGAAAGCAGATGCCTCTGCAAGACCCATAACGATGAGAACTACGTCAGTTGAGAAGAGACGCTCCTTCTCCCATCCAGTCACAGACTGTGCCACCATCGCAGAATATCTTTCATATTTAGCATAAGCGGACTTTAGGAGTTTCTTGACGAAGAACTTGTCGCTCTCTACGTCAGTACCTGTGAGCATATCGCTCTGGTAAAGTGGAATAAGGCTCCAGTTCTTGCCTGCTGCAAGATCCTTGAATGTGCGGCAGCACCAGGTGAGCGCATATGCAAGGTCATCGTTCCAGTGGAGGGACTTCTCCTCGAGGATCATCTCAAGTTCCTCGCAGTCAACAAGCTCCTCTTCGAAAATCTTAGTAAAGAGCTTGCAGTCCTCAGCAAGCGACCTTGTCTCAGAAGCCATATACTCCGCAAAGTATGGCTTCGAAGCGACTGAAGTCATAATCTTCTTCAATACGAGATCGTACTGAGCCCAAGAGTATTTCTTCTTTGCAAGAACCTTCTTGAAATCAACATCTGCATCGAGAAGCTTTGCAAGAGCGTTCTCAGCAAACTTCATATTAGGATTGCGCTCCTCTTCTGTAGGATTGAACTTTGCCTTTGCAGCCTCGATTCTTTCTGCCGCAACCTGTGTAAGTGGCGACACGATCGAAAGCATATAGACATAAAGCTCTCTTGTAGCCTCGCAGGAAAGATCAAGCTGAGCTTCTGCCTGATCGATAGACATATTCTCCGACAAAACGCTGCCGTAGAGAACCTTAAAGGCCTTGATTCGCAATATTCTTCTGTTAAGCATAATAGGTAGTCAAAAATTTATGCAAATATACACCGATTTTCAGAAAAATCCCTAACTTTGTAGAGATTTACTAAAAAAGATAAGCTATGTATAGTGAGGATTTTGATGGAGCAAATGCTCAGGAGCGCTCAGGTGAGGATGTTTACTCTAAACCGGTAAGAGCAGGAAAGCGTACATACTTCTTTGACGTCAAGTCCACAAAGGGCAAGGATTACTATCTGACGATCACAGAAAGCAAGCGCAGGATGGATTCAAATGGCCATTTCGCATACGACAAGCATAAGATTTTCCTGTACAAGGAGGATTTCGAGAAATTTGCGGAGGGACTTGAAGAAGTGATCAACTACATCAGGACAAAGTGCCTTAAGGACGGAGGTTCAGCAGAGAACTTCACCGATGTGAATTTCGAGGAACTTTAAATAGAATGGACGGCTCGACCGTCCATATTTTTTATACGGATATGAAGAATTACGGATTCATACGTACAGCTGCCGCAGTGCCGGTCGTGAGAGTTGCTGACGTGACATACAACACAGCAGAGATCTGCAGACTAAGCCAGGAGGCGTTCGACAAGGGAGTTTCTCTCGTCATATTTCCAGAGCTCTCGTTGACAGGCCATTCCTGCGGAGATCTTTTCAGACAGAGCAGGCTTGTGAAGGCTGCGGAAGCGGCTGTAAAGAGCATCGCGGAGTTCAGCCGCGGCAAAGCAGGTGCAATCGTGGTCGGAGCACCTGTCCCATACAGAAACTGCCTATATAACACTGCTGTTATCATCAATAACGGTTTTGTTAAAGGTATTGTACCAAAGACAATTATAAACGCAGAACAGAGCAGATGGTTCGCATCGGGGAACGACTTCCTCTACGAGGGAATGAGCGATGAAATCACCTATGCAGAGCAGCTTTGCACCATCTCTCCGAATATGCTTTTCGAGATCGGACACTGCACTTTTGCAGTCGAGATCGGAGAAGACCTCTGGTCGCCTGTTCCACAGTCATCCAACCACGCCCTTCAGGGTGCGCACGTCATTGCCAACCTCTCTGCAGACCGAGAGACATTAGCAAGAAACGAATACAGGACAAACCTTCTGAAGCAGCATAGCGCAAAGACAATCTCCGGTTATGTATACGCTTCTGCAGGATTCGGCGAATCCACCCAGGACAACGTATATGCAGGAGCCGCATCCGTATGGGAAAACGGCTTTATGCTTGCAGAAAACACAAGATTCCTGACAGAGTCTTCACTTATCATAGCCGACGTCGACGTAGAACGCATCGAGAATCTCAGAAGGGAATCAGGCGTATTCTCCAACGTCACTCCTACAGCGGGAAGTTATTGGAAAGTCAGCCTTGACGCTACAGCAGACACTGATTTCGACAAGGAACTCTGCAGATATGTAGATCCACATCCGTTCATCCCTTCAGATGAATCGTCTCATAGATATAAGGAGATCCTTGACATTCAGGTAGCAGGTCTTGCAAAGAGACTCAGCCACATCAACTGCCAGACAGCGGTAATCGGCATTTCAGGAGGACTTGACAGCACACTTGCACTTCTTGTAACAGCCCTTGCGTTCGAAAAACTCGGATGGGACAGCAGCAGGATCGTGACAGTGACTATGCCGGGCTTCGGTACGACTGCCCGCACGAAGAACAATGCCACAGATCTTATGGAGGCACTGGGAACAACTTCTCGCGAAATCTGTATTGCAGACGCCTGCATCCAGCACTTCAAGGACATTGAACACGACCCTTCAGTACACAACGCGACATACGAAAACTCACAGGCCCGCGAAAGGACTCAGATTCTGATGGACATCGCGAACCAGACAAACGGCATCGTGATCGGTACCGGTGATCTTTCGGAACTTGCCCTAGGATGGGCTACCTACAACGGAGACCATATGTCTATGTATGGTGTAAACGGCGGAGTACCAAAGACTTTGGTAAGAAACCTCGTCAAGTGGGCAGCTGAGAACAGATTCGAAAATGTAAAGGAGATCCTCCTCGACATCGTAGACACCCCTATCAGCCCGGAACTGCTCCCTGCAAACGACAACGGAGAGATTCAGCAGGTGACAGAGGACCTCGTGGGACCATACGAACTGCACGACTTCTTCATATATAATTATATGCGAAACGGATATTCGGCAGAGAAGATCTTCTTCCTTGCACAGAAGGCCTTCACAAACGTCTATGACGACGAGACCATCCACAAATGGCTCAAGACATTCGTCAGAAGATTCTTCAGCCAGCAGTTCAAGCGCTCTTGCCTCCCGGACGGTCCGGCAATCGGCACAGTAAGCCTCTCACCGAGAGGAGGCTGGGAGATGCCTTCGGACGCCTGGAGCACGATATTCCAGTAAATGAAAAATGGAGACCTGCTGAGGTCTCCATTTTTCATTTATAAGACTTTACATTAAAGTGTTTCGATAAGTTTCGCAAACAGAGTGGTCATCTTGTCTGCAGCAGTGTCGGCTGCAAGTACTACATCGTCAGCATCATTCTGATAATCCTCGGCATAATCATCGTGAGCCTCGTTTGTGATCACTGACATTCCGAATACCGGGATATCAGAGTGACGTGCTACGATAACCTCTGGAATTGTCGACATACCTACAGCGTCAGCACCGATCATTCGGAAATACTTATACTCTGCCGGAGTCTCATACGAAGGACCTGTTCCTGCGAAATATACACCTGACTTCAATTCGAATCCCTGACCTGCAGCGATCTCGAACGCTCTCATTCTCAAGTTCTTGTCGTATGGACGAGTCATATCCGGGAAACGCGGTCCGAACTCTGCCATATTAGGTCCCATGAGCGGATTCGGAAGATGGTTGATATGATCTGTGATGACCATCATATCTCCAACCTTGAAATCGAAGTTCACACCGCCGGCTGCATTCGAGACGAACAGATACTGGATGCCGAGAACCTTCATTACTCGGATAGGCAGTGTGACAAGTTCCATCGGATAGCCCTCATAATAGTGGAAACGTCCCTGCATTGCAACGACGAATTTTCCTCCGAGTTCTCCTGCGATGAAATTTCCCTTATGGCCGACTGCTGTCGAAACCGGGAAACCTGGTATATCCTTATAAGGTATTATAGTCGGATTCTCGATCTTGTCGGCAAGCTTTCCAAGTCCGCTTCCGAGCACGATACCCACAACAGGCTTTCTGCCGTCAAGTTTTGCTGCGATATATTCCGCAGCAGTCATAATCTTTTCTACTCGTGGATCCATAATCTATTCATATGTTTTCTAGCGTTTTCAATAATCTCCTTTTCTCCTTCAACAACTCTGCCACGCATAATGAACTTGCCGTTGCAGATTACCGAATCAATGCAGTGTGAATGAGCCGAGTATACGAAGTTTGCAAGGAAGCCTGCAGGAGAAAGGAACTGATAATCATCTACGTTGACGATCAGGAGGTCTGCCAATGCGCCCTCCTCAATGCGTCCTGTATTGATTCCCAATGCCTTGGCTGCATTGACGTTCACCATTGCCGAAAGTTCATCAAGAGGCATCGCAGTCGGATCCTCGCGCCAAGCCTTCTGGACGATGGCAGAAGTCTTCATAGCTTCAAGAACATCGAGATTGTTTGAGGAGCCGCAACCGTCTGTGCCAAGGCACACGTTTGCTCCCGCAGCCTTGAGTTCATTGTAACGGAAGCGATAGCCTGAAGCGAGCTTGAGGTTTGAGTTGATATTATGTACACAAGTCACTCCCCTTTCACCAAGGATTCTGACGTCATTGTCAGAAAGCCACAACGTATGGGCAGCAATCACATCCGGACCGAGAACGCCAAGGCTGTCGAGATATTCCACAGGTGACATACCGTTATGTTCCCTCATACAGTCTTCCACTTCCTTCTGTGTTTCGGATACGTGGATATGTATCTTTATACCGTGCTTTCTTGCAAAGTCCACAGCCCAAAGCATCATAGGCTCCCTTACCGAATAGATGGCGTGTACAGAAATAAGGAGCTGTGCCTTGTCATCCCACTCCTTGGTGAGTTCATACATCTGCTGACACTGAAGTTTCTGACGCTCAGACTCTTCAGGATCGTTCTGATCAAGAACGACATATGACAATGCAGGTCGGAGGCCAAGCTCCATCGCTGCCTTGTACGCCATAGGCATATGCCAATACTGGTCGTTGAATGTGGTCGTTCCGGTCTTTATCATCTCAAGACAGGCTGCCTTGGTAGCGTGATAGACATACTCCTCATCCAGATGCTTCTCGACCTGCCATATCCTGTCGATCCACTGATGGAATGACATATCCTCGCCGATTCCCTTCATAAGGGACATACCGGCGTGGGTATGCATATTGATGAAAGATGGGAACAAGGCCTTTCCTGTGCAATCCACAACTTCAGCCCCTTCCGGCACAACGGTCTGATTATCAGACTGAACTACCTTTGCAATCAGATTGCCCTCAATGAGCACATCTGTCGCAACTCCCTCTAACTCAATATTTTTTAATAAAATCGCTCCCATATAATGCTAACGGTTTAAGATTTCAAAGTTACACAAAATTTCTAAAAATATCGCGCCACAGGGGAATAAATAATAAAATTCGAAACTTTGTTTGATAATTTCACCAAAAACCTCTATATTTACTACGATTTGTTAATAGGTTACGGCAAATCGTATCCAAGTGAAATCATAAACCACTAAATACTAACAATAATGGCATTCAAAGGAGCAATCGAGGTAGACACCCAGAAATGCAAAGGCTGCGGTGTCTGTGTTGAAAACTGTCCGACTAAGAGCATCGAGCTCGCCAAGTTGGTCAACAACAAAGGTTATCATTATGCCGAAATGGTAGGCGACGCCTGCATAGGCTGTTCAAACTGTGCAATTGTCTGCCCGGATTCGGTCATCACTGTTTACAGAGTTAAAATCTAGAAGATATGGCAGAGAAAATTCTGATGAAAGGAAACGAGGCGATTGCCATATCGGCAATCCGCAACGGTGCGGACGGATATTTCGGTTATCCTATCACTCCGCAGTCTGAGGTAATGGAAACTCTTATGAAGGAGAGACCTTGGCTCACAACAGGTATGGTTGTACTTCAGGCAGAAAGTGAAACATCATCTATCAATATGGTTTACGGCGGTGCGTGCTGCGGCAAGAAGGTGCTCACATCTTCAAGTTCTCCAGGTATCAGCCTTATGTGTGAGGGACTCAGCTACCTCGCAGGTGCAGAGCTTCCTTGCGTTATCGTGAACTGCCAGCGCGGCGGTCCTGGCCTCGGAACGATCCAGCCTAGCCAGAGTGACTACAACCAGTGCGTTAAGGGCGGCGGACACGGCGACTACAACGCCATCGTTCTTGCACCTGCTTCAGCTCAGGATATGTACGACTTCGTTGACTGGGGATTCGACCTCGCATTCAAATACCGCACACCTGTCATCATCCTCGCAGACGGTATCGTAGGCCAGATGATGGAGAAGGTAGAGCTTCGTCCTGAGAAGCCACGTATGACCAAGGAAGAACTCCTTAAGGTCGCACCTTGGGCTACTACAGGAAAGACTGCTGACAGACCTTACAACGTGATCACTTCACTCGCTCTTGAGTCAGACGTACAGGAGAGATTCAACCAGAAACTCGCTGCAAAGTACGCTGTAATCAAGGAGCAGGAGGTTAAGTATGAAGAATACCAGACTGAGGATGCAGAATACGTATTCGTAGCATTCGGCTGTTCGGCCCGTATCTGCGAGGCAGTTGTGGATCAGCTCCGTGAGGAAGGTATCAAGGCAGGTCTCCTCAGACCTATCACCCTCTTCCCATTCCCTACCAAGAGAATCGAGGAACTTTCAGGTCAGGTCAAGAGTATGATGAGCATCGAGCTCAACCTCGGTCAGATGGTTGACGATGTGAAGCTTGCAGTAAACGGCAAGTGCCCTGTAGGATTCTACGGACGACAGGGTGGAATCATCTACACACCGGACGAAATTGTAGAGGAGTTCAAGAAGTTCAACAATCTGAAATAAGCAAACACTATGAATATCGAAGATATCAAGAAACCCGAGAACATCGTCTACAAGAAGACCCCTATTCTTACAGACAATGTAATGCACTACTGCCCAGGATGTTCTCACGGTACAGTTCACAAGCTCATCGCTGAGGTCATCGAGGAGATGGGCATCCAGGAGGAGACTATCGCAGTCAGCCCTGTAGGCTGTTCTGTATTCGCATACAACTATCTTAATGTAGACTGGCAGCAGGCTGCTCACGGTCGTGCTCCGGCTCTTGCAACTGCAACCAAGCGCCTCAATCCTGAGAAATACGTATTCACATACCAGGGAGATGGCGACCTCGCTTCAATCGGTACAGCAGAGATCATCCACGCTTGCAGCCGCGGTGAGAACATCGTTGTGATCTTCATCAACAACGGTATCTACGGAATGACCGGAGGTCAGATGGCGCCTACCACCCTCCTCGGTATGAAGACCGCTACAACTCCTTACGGACGTGATGCGAAGCTCAACGGCTTCCCTCTCGTACTTGCTCCAATGATCGCTCAGCTCGACGGAACTGCATTCATCACAAGACAGTCAGTTCACACTGCCGTAGCAGCACGCAAGGCGAAGGCAGCAATCAGAAAGGCATTCGAATACAGCCAGAAGGGAATCGGACTTTCATTTGTAGAGATCGTCGCTACCTGCAACTCAGGCTGGAAGATGAGCCCTACAGCAGCCAACAAGTGGATGGTGGAGAATATGTTCCCTAAATATCCGCTCGGTGACATTAAAGATGTATTAAAAACAGAGTAATTATGAAAGAAGAGATAATCATTGCAGGATTCGGAGGACAGGGCGTCCTCTCGATGGGAAAGATTCTTGCATATTGCGCAATTATGCAGGATATGGAGGTGACCTGGATGCCTTCATACGGTCCTGAGATGCGTGGAGGTACTGCGAACGTGTGCGTTATCGTGAGCGACAAGAAGATCAGCTCACCTATCGTTACAAAGTACGACACAGCCATCATCCTTAACCAGCAGTCACTCGACAAGTTCGAGAGCGCTGTAAAGCCAGGAGGACTCCTTGTTTACGATCCGAACGGAATCATCAACCCTCCTACCAGAACTGACATCCAGATCTGCAAAATCGACGCTATCAACGTAGCGGCTCAGGTAGGTAACGCGAAGGTATACAATATGGCAGTTATGGGAGCTTACCTCAAGATGAAGCCAATTGTAAAGTCTGAGAACATCGACAAGGGACTTGCAAAGTGCATCCCTGCCAGATATGCTGACCTCATTTCGCTTAACAAAGCGGCTATCGAGGAAGGTATGAAGGCCGTTGAAGTGATAAGATAACGCTGCTGAACGTTATAAAAAACTGCTTTGATTTTCTTGATTTATTTTGAGAAATCAAAGCAGTTTGTTATTTTTGCACATTAGTAAGAATAGTTTTGAAATGATAGAAAAACTCAAGAAAAGAATCCAGCAGCTTATTTCTGCATACGAGACAGAAAGAGCTGAGCATCAGAGACTTCAGATTGCGCTGGATCAGGCTAACATTCAGAACGAAGCTTACAGACAGCAGATAACAGAGTTAGAGAGAACTATTGATAACCTAAAGCTTGCTGACGCATTCAAGGCCGGAAACGCGGACAACGCAGAGGCTAAGAAGAAGATCGACAGACTGATCAAGGAGATTGACAAGTGCATCACATTGATGGAGGGATAAAGATGGCGCAGAGTATTAATGTAGTAATAGCTGAACACACATATCCACTGCAGGTCAATTCTCCCGAGCACGAGGAGCTGATCAGAAAAGCTGCAGCGGACGTTAATCAGAGAGTCAAGTTTTACCTTGAAAAGTACCCGACTAAAGGCACCAAGGAAGTATTGGCTCTTGTGGCATTGAATTTGGGCATCACGAATCTTGGACTTAAGAACCAGATATCAGCGATTGCCAACGAGGAGGAGACGCTGCTCAAGGAGCTTGAAGGTTATCTTGATAATATTGATAAAAACAGCCGTTAGTTACTTATTTTTGCTGAAATCAACGCTAATAATGTAACAGGGAACACTCGGATGGGGATGACGGACCTAGGTGACCCGTATGGGGATTCCACTTTGTGGGACGGAGGATGTCTGAACCGTTTTTTCCGGAACCCAAATCTTATTTATTTAAGATTTTCTGTCAAACAAGCTAACGGCTTTTTCCAATAATCTGGCCAGCCTGCTGTAATAGTGGACTGGCCTTATTTATGTCTGCTGCAACAAATGTGAAACTAACTATATATAACTAACAACATATTATGAACATTTTAATTTACATTCTTTGTGCGGTATTCGGAGCTGTATGCGCTCTCGCAACCTACATATTGATCCGCAAGGTACTCCTTAAGGGTCAGAAGGAAGAAATCATCCAGAAGGCAGAGCTTGAGGCTGAAAGCATCAAGAAAGAGAAGATCTTCCAGGCAAAGGAAAAGTTCCTCCAGCTCAAGAGCGAACACGAGCACTACATCAATGAGAAGAACAAGCAGATCAACGATGTAGAGAACCGTCTGAAGCAGAAGGAGAACAGCTTGAATCAGCAGAATTCAGAGCTCGGACGCAAGAACAAGGAGGCTGATGCCATCAGAGAGAACCTCAAGGCTCAGGTGGAGATCGCAACAAAGAAGTGCGAGGAGTACGAGAAGCTTCGCCAGGATGCGATCAAGCAGATCGAGACAATCGCAGGTATGACAGCCGCAGAGGCAAAGAACCAGCTCATCGAGAGTATGAAGGCAGAGGCAAGAACTCAGGCTCAGGCATACATCAATGACACAATGGACGAGGCTCGCCTTACCGCAAGCAAGGAGGCTAAGCGCATCGTCATCAACACAATCCAGAGAACAGCATCTGAGACTGCAATCGAAAATGCAGTTACAGTATTCCATATCGAAAGCGATGAGATCAAGGGTCGCATCATCGGCCGCGAGGGACGTAACATCCGCGCGCTCGAGGCAGCGACAGGAGTCGAGATCGTTGTGGACGATACTCCAGAGGCAATCCTCCTTTCAGCATTCGACCCGGTAAGAAGAGAAGTTGCACGTCTTGCACTCCACCAGCTCGTGATCGACGGACGTATCCACCCTGCACGTATCGAGGAGGTTGTGGCAAAGGTCCAGAAGCAGCTTGAGGAAGAGATTATGGAGACAGGTAAGAGGACCTGCATCGACCTCGGAATCCACGGAATGCACATCGAGCTTGTGAAGCTCATCGGACGAATGAAGTATCGTTCATCATACGGACAGAATCTTCTCCAGCACGCTCGTGAGGTTGCAAACATCTGTGCTACAATGGCTTCTGAGCTCGGTCTCAACCCTAAGGTAGCTAAGAGAGCCGGACTCCTCCACGATATCGGAAAGGTTTCCGATGAGGATCCAGAGCTTCCACACGCAATTCTCGGTATGAAATTGGCCGAGAAGTACAAGGAGAAGCCAGAGGTATGCAACGCTATCGGTTCACACCACGAGGAAGTGGAAATGACTTCTATCATTTCTCCTCTCGTAATGGTAGGTGACGCCATCTCAGGTGCACGTCCAGGCGCACGCCGCGAGGTGATCGAGTCATACATCAAGAGACTCAAGGAGATGGAGGGTATCGCTCAGTCATATCCGGGTGTTACAAAGACTTATGCTATCCAGGCAGGTCGTGAGCTCAGAGTGATCGTAGGCGCAGAGCAGGTTACAGACCAGGATGCAGAGACACTCTCAACTGAAATCGCAAGAAGGATCCAGGAGGAGATGGTTTACCCAGGACAGGTAAAGATCACCGTGATCCGCGAAACAAGATCAGTTGCATTTGCGAAGTAAACAATCAACAACCTACTTATAATGAAAAGAATAATGACAATGCTTGCAGCGCTCCTTTTCTGCGTTGCAGCTTTTGCCCAGGGAACTCCTGACAAGCTCGTGACTTGGTCTGCTCACACTGAGAAGGCCGAAGCAGAGAATGTGTACAGAGTGATCTTCACCGGCAAGATTGCTGACGGATATCACACTTACACTCTTACAGACGAGTTCTCTGCAACAGAAATTATGGACGCTGCAGTGACAGGCGGTCAGCTTGTAGGCGGTCCATATGAAATCAGCACTCCGACAGAGGAGGTAGATGAGTTCGGCGATCCAGCCAAGCATTACTATAAAGAGATCATCATCGCACAGGATGTAAAGGTTGAAGAGGCTGTTGCCAAATATACCGGTACAATCTTCACGAACACCTGCACAGGCGGTTCCTGCAAAGCTGAGTACTTCGATTTCGAGGTGAACGTAGAGCCAGTAAGCGCAGTGATGCCGATCTCTGAAACTCCTGCAGAGGAGGCAGTGGTTGCTCCTGCTGAGGAGCCTGCAAAGGAGAAGAAGCACGCTAAGAAAGCTAAAGAGGAAACAGTAGTAGAGCCTGCAGAAGAGCCTGCACCGGTTGACAAGGGTATGGTATGGGGACTCATCCTCCAGGCAATCGCTTGGGGATTCACTATGCTCCTCACACCTTGCGTATTCCCTATGGTACCTATGACAGTATCCTTCTTTATGAAGGGTTCGTCAAGCGTAGCAGAAGGCCGTTTCAAGGCAGGTATGTATGGCTTCTTCATCATCCTTATCTACACATTGCCTATCGCTCTTCTCGTACTCATCCCTATGATTACAGGCGGTGCAAATGTGACAGCTGACATCTTCAACTGGATTGCTACACACTGGCTTCCAAACATCCTCTTCTTCGTGATCTTTATGATCTTCGCAGCTTCATTCTTCGGAGCATTCGAGATCACTCTTCCTGAGTCAATGGTCAACAAGACTGACAAGGGTGCTGACAAGAAGGGACTTGCAGGTGTGTTCTTTATGGCACTTACACTCGTACTTGTTTCATTCTCTTGTACAGGTCCGATCGTAGGTATGGTAATGATCCAGGCTACAACAAGCAGCACAGCATTCTGGGTTCCTATCGTGGTTATGCTTGCGTTCTCGACAGCATTCGCGCTCCCATTCACAATCCTTGCATTCTCTCCTTCACTTCTCAAGAAGTTCAGAAAGAGCGGTGGCGGATGGCTCCACTCTGTAAAGGTGGTTCTCGGATTCATCGAGGTTGCACTCGGTCTCAAGTTCCTCAGCGTTGCTGACCAGACTTACCACTGGGGGCTCCTTGACAGAGAGGTTTACCTCGCAATCTGGATCGTAGTGTTCTCTCTCCTCGGTCTTTACCTTCTCGGCAAGATCAAGTTCGAGGGTGACGAGCCTGTAGAGCACGTTTCTGTAACACGTCTTACACTTGTGATCGCTGTATTCAGCTTCGTGGTTTATCTCATCCCAGGTATGTGGGGAGCACCTCTCAGAGCTCTCTCAGGCTATATGCCACCTATCACTACTCAGGACTTCGTCTGCGGTACAGCACAGGCTGGCGAGACTACTACAGTCGTTAAGGAGAATGAATATGGACTCCACCTCCCTCTCGGCCTTCAGGGTTACTTCAACCTCGACGATGCACTTGAGGCTGCAAAGAAGGCTAAGAAGCCTGTATTCGTTGACGTTACCGGTCACGGATGCGTGAACTGCCGTGAGATGGAATCACGTGTATGGAGCGATCCTACCGTTTACGATATGCTCAACAACGACTTCATCATCGTAGCTCTTTACTCTGACGACAAGCAGAAGCTCAACAAGGAAGACTACGTGACTGATGCTGAGACTGGAAAGGTTTACAAGGACCTCGGACGAGCAAACTCATACATTGCGCGT
>JAFYWC010000063.1 GCA_017546585.1 Bacteroidales bacterium | reverse complement strand
TAAAAGTATATATATTTACATTAGGAAACTATACAAAACCACATAACGATGAAAAAAGTATTTCAATTCGCTGCGCTGGCGCTCATTCTTGCCGGCTGCGCTGCAGGTGTCTCTCCACAGGACAGACTCACTGTAAACGACAAGAAGATCAACAAGATTATCGCTCAGATGACTCTTGAGGAAAAGGTTGAGATGCTCCACAGCAAGACCAATATGTCTTCTGAGGGAGTTCCACGTCTCGGCATCCAGGACATCAAGTACACAGACGGTCCGTTCGGTATCCGTGAGGAAAACGGTGACGGTTTCCGTTCACTCGGCTGGACTCTCGACTCAGCAACTTACTTCCCTACCGGTTCTGCACTTGCTGCTACCTGGTCTAAGGAGATGGCCCGCAAGAACGGTTGGGCAATGGGTAAGGAAGGTCGTCTCAGAGGAAAGGACATCATCCTCGGACCTGCCATCAACATCCAGCGTCTCCCTGTAGGCGGACGTACTTACGAGTACCTCTCAGAGGACCCTGTACTTGCAGCACGCCTCTCAGTCGAGTACACTATCGGTTCACAGGAGGCCGGTACTGCAGTATGTCTCAAGCACTACGCTCTCAACAACCAGGAGACTGACCGCGGTAGCGTAAACGTCATCGCTGACGAGCGTACAATCCGCGAGATCTACCTCAAGCCGTTCGAGGCTGCGATCAAGGAAGGCGGCGCTATGTGCGTTATGCCAGCCTACAACAAGGTAAACGGCTACTACTGCTCTGAGAACGCTCACCTCAACAACGAGATTCTCCGCGGCGAGTGGGGCTTCAAGGGTATGACAGTTTCTGACTGGGGCGGAACACACAGCACAATGGGTGCTGCTCTCGGCGGACTCTGCGTACAGATGACAGGTGACAACTACTTCGGCCAGGCACTCATCGACTCAGTAAGAAACGGTGCTCTCCCTGAGTCAGTAGTTGACGACAAGGTTCGCGAGATCCTCCGTCTCCGCTTCGCTATCGAGCCTGTTCCAGAGGACGTGGCAAATACAGTTATGACTTCACAGCCAGAGACTCAGCAGATCGCATACGAAATCGCTCAGAAGTCAATCGTTCTCCTCAAGAACGAAGGCAACCTCCCTATCGCTCCAGAAGTAAAGAAGATCGCTGTTATCGGACAGAACGCTGTCCTCACTACTGCATCAGGCGGTATCGGTGCCGGCGTGAAGACTCTTTACGAGATCACTCCTCTCCAGGGTATCCAGAAGAGAGCTGCCGAGGCTGGCGTAGAGGTTGTTTACGCTCCAGGTTACAAGAACTACAAGATGAGAATGGGTTGGGGCAGACCTGCTGCAGGTCCTGTTGACCCTCTCGCAGCAAACTCTACAGATGAGCCTGCAGATCCGGCTCTCCTTGCTGAGGCTGTCGCTCTTGCAAAGGACGCTGATATGGTCATCTTCTTCGGCGGTACAAACAAGTCTATCGAGACTGAAGGCAGCGACAGAAAGAACATCGACCTCCCTTGCGGTCAGAACGAGGTGATCAAGGCCCTCTACGAGGCTAACCCTAACGTGGCTACAGTCCTCATCTCAGGTGGTCCTACAGACCTTCGTTTCCTTGAGCCTTACTCACCTGCTATCGTTCAGGGCTGGTGGAACGGTCTTGAGGGCGGTACTGCTCTTGCAGAGGTTCTCTTCGGAGACATCGCTCCTTCAGGAAAGCTTCCATTCACATTCCCTAACAAGCTTGAGGACTCACCTGCTTACGCTATGGGCAACTTCGGTCAGAACGCAAGCGAGGACCTCTTCACTCTTATGTATCGTCTCGACGCTACAGGTTATACTCGCGAGCAGATCCAGGAGTACATCGCAAACCTCCCTGCACCTGAGTCACACTACACTGAGGGCATCTTCGTAGGTTACAGATGGTTCGAGACCAAGAACGTTCCTGTAATGTACGCATTCGGACACGGTCTTTCATATGTTGACTTCGAGTACGGTGCGCTTACCTGCAAGCAGAAGAAGGATAAAGTATATGTAACATTCGACATCAAGAATCTCGGTGAGATGGAGGCTGACGAGGTTGCACAGCTTTATGTGAAGAGAATCGACTCTGCTGTAGAGCGCCCTGAGAAGGAGCTCGAGGCATTCGACAGAGTTACCCTCAAGGGTGGCGAGACAAAGACTGTCACTCTCGAGTTCCCTGTAAGCGAGCTTGCACACTGGGATATCGAGGCTAACGAGTGGGTGCTTGAGCACGGCAAGATCGAGATTCTCGTAGGATCAGCATCAGACGACATCCGTCAGACTATCCAGACAGAGATCTAACAGTATCGGCATAAAAAAAAGAAGCTGGCTATTTCAGTCAGCTTCTTTTTTATATGCCGTGTTTTACAAAGCGTTCTCTGTCAAGCAATTGAGCATTGACAGGTGATGACTTGGAAATCACGGGCAGATTAAAGGTTCTTCATCAGGAAGTCGACAGTGAGGTCAACGACGTGCTGCATTTCCTTTGAGAACATATGATCTGCAGCAGGGAGGATGTGAAGTTCACTGCCCGGCCAGTTCTCGTGGAATCTTTCACCGTAAGTGTAAGGAACCACCTGGTCACCTGTTCCGTGGATGATGCAGGCCGGTCCTGTGTACTTCTTGGCAGTCTCATAGATAGGAAGGCTGAACGCTGTCCTGATGTACTCACCGCCGAGCTTGAGTCCACCGAAAAGCGGAATCTCTTCAGGCGGATCAAGAGGATTGTAGCGTGCGCCCATTGTGCTTCCTCTGATCGCATCATCCCTGAGGACTGCTGCAGGAGCAAGAAGGACAACACATTTCACCTTGTCGGCACCAAGATCTCCAGAGGTCATCGCTGCCACTACTCCACCCTGAGAGTGTCCAGTGTATGCGATATCACCTGCAAAAGGCAAGGATGCCACATATTCATATACACACTTTGCATCTTCGATCTCATTAGGAACTGTCATTCCCTTGAACTCTCCGTCACTCTCACCGTGACCGTTGAAATCGAAACGTACAGACGCAACACCAAGCTTTTCCAGCTTGTCTGCAGTCATCTTCTCCAGCATTCCGTTCTTGTTGCCCATAAATCCGTGCATCAGAATGGCTACCGGACATTTCTGTCCCTCTGCGAGATTGTCAGGAACTTGAATCACTGCAGAAAGCTTTCCGACTGAACCATCTATCTTTATGTCCTCCGTCTTTGCGGAAGCTGCAGCTGCAACGCACAGCATTGCAGCGCAGAACAAAGCCTTTACAATCTTCATATCGCCTTAGAAATTAAAGGTAGTCTCTCCAGTGAATGTACTGATCGTAGCAGTGGCATTGCGGAAATAGAGTACGATGGTATTGTCGTCATCCGCCTTGTACATACTCTTCAATGAAGGATTCTTCTCAAGCATCTCAGCCTTTATCTCCACTCTCTCGTCCGGAACGAGTTCACCTGCGATACGGATCCACTCGTTGCCGTTGAAAGCACAGATTTCTGCATATGGATGTGCAGCAAGCTGCTTGTACACCTTCTTCACCTTTCCTGTCTGGATGTAAAGCTTGCCCTCGATGATCTCGGCTGTGCCGAAAGGTCTTACGCGTGGCTGACCGTCCTGGTCTACTGTTGCAAGATAATAGGTCTTCGCATTCTTGAGGAACTGCTGAGCCTTTGTCGCATTTTCTACTGTATTCATAGTCACTGTGTTTTCATCCTTGAAGATTCTCTGCGCGAGATCATAGAGATTCTGTCTCCAAGCCTCCCAAGAGTGTCCTCCTGAAACGTCCATATATTCATACTTGATACCTGCTGCATCAAAGAGAGCAAGAGTCTCCTTGCAGTTGTTGTATGCGATGTCCGACTGTCCGCCCTGTGTGAAAACAAGCTGCTTGAAGTTTGCATTATATCTGTCAGCCTCCCTCTTGAGACGGCCTCTCTCATACTCGTAGACCTCCTTGTTGCCTGGAGCGAAGCTTGCGCTGAGCACCCATACATAGCTGAAGAGTTCAGGGTTGTTCAATGTAGTCTCGAGAGTCTCCATACCACCCATAGAAAGACCTGCCATAGCGCGGTTGGCCTGATCTGTATAGACTCTGTAGTTGCTTTCAACGAAAGGAATGATGCTGGTAGTCATATCCTCGGCGAAAAGAGGAACCTCACCGATGAAGTTTCCGTCTGGCATATCGATAGAACCGTTAGGCATAACTACAACCATAGGAACCATCTTGCCTTCTGCCATAAGGTTATCGAGGATAAGACCTGCCGCACCTACGCCTGGCCAAGAGCAGTCAGTATCACCGCCACCGTGCACGAGATAAAGCACAGGAAGCTTGCCAAGAGACTTCTCATATCCGGCAGGTGTCCAAATATGGAGACGTCTCATCTCACCGAGAGTCTCTGACCAATAGTATCTCTCTGCTACTGCTCCGTGAGGAACATTCTTCATAGCAAAGAACTCGTCACCCTTAGGGCTGACTGTAAGCAAAGCAGATGTCTCAGACGCTGACGGAGCCTTAGGGTCATAAACGCTTACGCCGTCAACGAGGAAACGGTAACGGTACACACCCTCGACAAGGGCTCCCATACGTCCCTTCCATACGCCGTTCTCCTCTTTGGTGAACTTTGCAGGCTTATCCCAAGGAAGGTCACCCATCACGGCTACGCTTTCTGCCTTAGGAGCATAGATCTGAAACACGACAGAATTGTCCGGAAGGACTACTGTAGAACGAAGAGTGTCATTTGGAGTAGGCTGGCGGAACCATCCCTGGGCTCCAGCCACGGTTGCGAAAGAAAGCATCGCAACGAGATACAATACTATTTTTTTCATATCGGAAAACTGTTTGCACAAAAATAGTGAAACTCCCTTGATTGGGAATTTCACTATCGTTCAATTGTTTTCCGATTTGTTCAGACGGAATGAAATATATCAGGATACCGTTATCTCTTCATAGAGTCGGAACTCCGGCGTCGAGAGTTGGGCATAAATCATCTGGTCGTCACATTCGAATTCCGCAAAGCGGGAATCTGCACTTGCGCGTGCATTGAGGATGGCAATGGTAGGATTCTGGAGATAATCCTCGATGAATGTACACATAATATAAGGTTTGTCAAGTTTG
>JAFYWC010000062.1 GCA_017546585.1 Bacteroidales bacterium | reverse complement strand
TCAAGGTAGAGGCCGCAAACTAAACTAACACACAACACTTATGGCTCAACTAAGCACAATAGTAAGCTCAATATTGAGGGATATGGTTTATGCTCAGCATCAGGCCAACATGTACGCCGTTTCGCTGGAGGACATCTACAGGAAAGGCGGGCGTCTTGAGGACTTTGCAATGCCTGCGATAGCTCTTGGCGAGATGGAACTCAGCATCAGGTACGGCATTGCCGACTCTTCAGCTCAAGTAGAGCAATATGAGATAAACTATCCGGTGCTGCGTGAAATGGCCAAGACCTTCTCACGTGCCGGAGCGGTACTTCTCATCGATTCAGTTCTTCCTGCCCTCAGGCAGTCTATGCCGCAAAACATATCTGCGGAAGACAACTATCTCGACCTCATTGACAGAGATGCCGCCCTCAAGCAGGATATGAGTGCTTACTTGAGCCGTAAGATTCTCAAGCGTCTGCAGGCAGATGCGACGGCGGTCGCAAAAGAGGACGGATCAGTGAATCATGATGTAATGAAGAAGATTCTCATGGCTTCAGCCGAAGAAGACATACTCTATCACGAAGAGCTCTCGGGAATGATCGCCAGATATGGAAGCAAGGGAGTTCGGGCCAATGTTCTGGCTTCAGTATCTCCAGTCATTGACCAGGCGCTCCCGGCAATGATCAAGGACGCGAATCTCATGCGCAAGAGGCTTATGCCGTCAGTAGATGTGATCGTGAACACTGAAGAGCTATCCAAACTCCCAGTTGAAGCCATCCATACACTGACATTTAAGATCTCTTCACAGAATCTGAAGATATATAGTACGGACGAATAACCATATATAGCAATGAGCACAGACAACAAGAAAGTGAGCAGCCAGATAATGGAACTCAAAGACCTGATATCAGGACCTCTTGTCGCTACGATTGATGCCGACACCATATCCACGCGCAGATATCTCAGCTATCTGTACGAACTGGCTTTTGAGTCGTATGATCCTGAAACCGGAAAAGTCGGGAAGCTCCGTGCCTTAGAGTTCAGCTACCGCACTTCTGATTCCACAGGAGTGCATAATCAAAAGGTCAGCATACCGCTCCTGACCCTTGTGCCTCTCCCTCTCCTTCAGGTCAAGGAAGCCGATTTCGACTTTGACATCCAGATCATAGACGCAGTGTCGGCAGACCGGAACGCAACCTTCTCATTGAAGAACCCTGAAAGGAATGCATCCTCTCATGAAGACTCATCAGAAGGCATCAAGCTTCGAGTGTCAATGGCAGCATCAAACATAGAAGGCAGCACGGAAGTGAAGCAGAGGCAAGGTCTTAGTGCAAACATGAAAGTAAAGGTGAAGATGCAGCAGGCAGACATGCCGGGTGGTCTCTCAAACCTGCTGAGTCTTACCACTAACAATCTTCAGATAGAAGAAACGGAAGAACAGGAAACTCCAAATCCATAGGAACGATGAGCAGTCAGATTCATACCCAACGCATGCCGGGACTGCAATGCCCCCGCTGCAACAACTTCATACCGACATCCATCCACGAACTGCTTGCAGCTAACTACCTCAGATGCCCTCTGTGCGGACTTCAGCTGAACATCGACAGACAGCAGTCCGAAAAGGCGCTGAAAGCTCTCGCCAAAGTAGAGCTGGCGCAGAAGCAGGTGGACGAGAAGAGCACATTCAAAAGATAACGGAACATGGGACTTTTTAGGAACATAAAAGGAGCCATCAGCAGATTGGTAGCACCGAAGCCGGCGGCCGAACAGTCGAATGTCAGGAAGGCCGAACCAAAGAAACATGCAAGGCCGAAGAGACCTGCTCCGGAAGCTCAAGCCGCAAAATGGGCTGAAAACATTCGGATGCATCTTGAACAGCTGAATGCCAAGGGTGCACTCCGCATCCGCAACCACAACTCTCGTCCTGAATGCGACTGCATGCTTCCTTCCATGCTTGACGCATATCTCCTTTATGTATCCCTTCCGGATGTCGTTCCGGAGAAAGTTCATGCATGGTGCTCGGCAGACGATCTCTTCTATACATATGAAAGGCTTCCTCAAGTATCTCTGACGCTCACGGACAGAGTGCTCCGTGAAGATTATGATGCGGTCATTCGTCTTACACGTGCAGAAGAAGCTATGTTCACTATCTTCATTAAACTGGAAAACCGACAACACGTTCAAACAGAAACATACGATGCAGACAGTCAGAATTAACAGTAAAGGCGGGGATGTATTTACCCTTCAGCAGCTCTTGCAGGAATGGGGCTACGACATCCCGATAACAGGTAACTTCGGACAGATGACCGACAAGGCGGTCCGTGACCTCCAATCCAAATGCAGACTCACAGCGGACGGAATAGTAGGCAGACGTACATGGGAACTCCTCATGGACAAGGATGCCAGGCTCCTCATCCCCCTTCGTCTAAAAGAAGAAGACTTCGTCAGGAGTGCTGAAACACTCAACGTCGAAGTCGCTACAGTCAAGGCGGTTCAGGAAGTAGAGACCGGAGGTCGAGGAGGTTTCTTTGGTGTAGGAAAGCCGGCGATACTCTTCGAAGGCCACATCTTCTGGAGCCAGCTCAAGAAAAAAGGAAAGAATCCTGAAGATTATCTTGAGGGCAACGAGGACATCCTCTATCCGAAATGGACCAAGGAACACTACAGCGGAGGCATGAAAGAGTACGATCGTCTTGAAAAGGCAATGCGGATCGACGAAGAGGCAGCCATCAGTTCCGCTAGCTGGGGCCTGTTTCAGATAATGGGTTTCAACCACAAGATCTGCGGATGCGATACCGTTCAGGAGTTTGTCAAACGGATGAATGAAAACGAAGGCAGCCAGCTTGACCTTTTCACCGGCTTCGTTCAGGGCAACAAGCTTGATACCTACCTGCGGGAAAAGGACTGGGCAGGCTTCGCGAAACGCTACAACGGTCCGGCATACGCGGAAAACAGATACGACGAAAAGCTTAAGACAGCATACGAAAAACACAAGGCCTGACGAGTAATCGCAGGCCTTTTCTTCATTTTGTGTGATTTTTTGTGAGTAAAATTCTTAAATTTGCCTGACACATAATAAATGACGAATCTGGTTCACATAATCAAACACATTCTTCTTTCCGGGCATGACCTACGTGCCGGGGTCTGCTGTGTGTGATCCGATATTGTTGACGGAGCTACCTGCAGGCACTTTAGGGCTTTTCTGACATGCGTGTCAGGGAGGCTTTTGTTGTTTAATATAACCAGGAAATTATAAAAATCACATAATATGAACAGGGAAAACAAGAACACACCAACCTATGAGCCTCCGAAGCTGGAGGTTCTGGAAATCATGGTCGAGCAGGCCGTTCTGCAGGCAAGCGGATATGGCCCTGACAGTGACGATTCGGAATTTGGTCCTTACCTCAGTTACTAACCTATTTACCGAGAATGATATGAACAGATATTTCAAAATACTAGCAACGGCAGTTGCTGCAGCGGGACTCCTTGCGTCGTGTAACCGCGAGGATGTTACGCCCGAGCAGCCGGATCTGCCCAACACTCCCGAGCAGCCTGCTGCGACTTACCGTCTCAGCTTTGAAGGTGGTGCAGGCATCGAGACTGCTACGCGCGCTTCGTGGGATGACCCTACAGGTAGCGGCAATCTGATTTTCCAATGGGACTACACTGCTGAAGGGCAGGATGGCAATGAGATGGTGATGGCACTCCATAAGGAAGAGTTCCTTGCCAGCACGGCGGAGAATTATCATAGC
>JAFYWC010000061.1 GCA_017546585.1 Bacteroidales bacterium | reverse complement strand
CTCATCTTCGCATATGCTCTCGCAGTCAGCGAGGAGAATGCCTGCGGAGGAACAATCGTGACAGCTCCTACCTGCGGATCCTGCGGTGTACTCCCTGGAGCGCTTTATCATCTCAAGAAAGTATACGGTTTCAGCGACCAGAGAATCATCAGGGCACTCGCAACTGCCGGTATCGTCGGAAACATCGTAAAACACAACGCATCTATTTCAGGAGCGGAAGTCGGATGTCAGGGCGAGGTCGGAGTTGCCTGCGCAATGGCTGCGGCTGCTATCACTCAGCTTATGGGTGGAAGCCCGTCACAGATCGAGTATGCGGCCGAGATGGGTCTTGAGCACCACCTCGGACTTACCTGCGACCCTGTATGCGGTATGGTACAGATCCCTTGCATCGAGCGTAACGCATATGCAGCAGCACGTGCAATGGACGCCAGCATCTATTCACTCTACACAGACGGCCGTCACAGAGTGTCATTTGACCAGGTCGTAAGAGTTATGCAGGAGACCGGACACGACCTTCCTTCAGTATACAAGGAGACCAGCGAAGGTGGACTTGCAAAGCATCTTTAGAAGATAAGACATACACATAAAATGAGATCAGGACCGCCATCACGACGGTCCTGATTGTGAATTTAGAATTGAATTGTGTGTGTTAAAAGAAGTTCCCTTCTCAGGAACACTGCAAATATAGGTAAGTTTTTCATAGCATTACTAACATTTTTAAGCCGTTTTCTGTCATTTCTGTCGGTTTTTGCTTATTTTAGCACACAAAATAGCAGAATATGGACATTTCTATCTACGACAATTACAGCGGAGTAGAAAGAGACTTCGACTTTTTCTCACTTGACGGCAAATACCGGATCTGCAACTCTACCTTAGTCATCAGCTGTATGAGAGGAGAAGCCCTGGTCAAGATCAGGCTCTTCAAATACATTGTCAAAAGGGGCAATGTGCTCATAATCGGCCCCAACACTCCATTCTACATCAAGGAACAATCAGAAGATTTCCACATAGACGTCATTCGCATCGGTGAAGAGGTCAGCCTTTTCGCTGAAGACAGCGGAGTGAAGCGTCATATGGAACTGCTGATGGGCGAAAGAAGACTGACCAAACTCAGTGAAAGAAAACTCAGGATGTTCCATATGATGCATTCATATATCAAGGTACTGATAAAGGAAGAGCAGAGCCACTATCGAGACCTGATCATCCAGGAATACATCAAGATATTCTGCTATGAAGCGTGCTACCTGATAGACAAGACACTTGAAAGCGTAAACCATAAGAAGGACTGGCAGATTGCCGGCAGGTTCCTGAAATATGCGGAAGAATATTTCAAGAACAACAGAAAGGTAGAGTTCTATGCTGATATGCTTGGAGTCAGCCCCAAACACCTTGCCTTCCTTGTAAAGAAAAACACCGGCAAATATCCGTCTGAATGGCTTGAGGAATACGCTTTGCTCGAAGCCAAGAAGATGCTCAGGAACAAGGACGAGAGCATCCAGACCATCAGTTTCGACCTCAATTTCGCCACACCGTCACATTTCTCCAAGTTCTTCAGGAGCAAGACCGGTATGACACCTAAGGAATTCAGAAAAACCAACTGGGAGAGCTATGAGTAACAGAAAATTCGACACCTGCTTTTTTGAAAGATACGCTCAGATCACATTAGAGACCTGTCTCGGTCCTGAGTATGCTGACCTTGTAAACGAAGACAGACCTGATCTTCAGATGCCTGACAAGAGCCTCGGAATCGAGGTTACACGTGCTATGGAACCGAAGAAGGATGTGGCAACTGATATGCTTAAAGAGATGGCAGGACTGCAGGTGGAAGAGGAAGACCGTGAAGAGATGGACAAGATCATCCAGAGCGGTTACGGCTACGGTCTCCAGGACGGAAAGTATATAGGACATCTCGAATACGAATACTGGGCACTCGCCCAGCCTCTGCGCCGCATCATCCAGAGCAAGGTCGGCAAGGTGGCATCAGGATTCTACGGAGAATTCAAGGAATTCGGCCTTTACATCTTCTGCAAGGACAACCTCACTGAAGAAGAGGTGAATCTGACTATGGAATACACCAGCGATCTTCAGAGAAACCTTGATGTGAAGTACTCGAAGATGTATCTCTCACTGATTGACAAACTATATGTCTGCGATCTCACCGAAGTGGACCGTCTCCACCATCAAACAAAATGCACATCCTACGACATAAGCCGCAAGATGTGCAAAGAGTTCTTTATTAAAGCTCTGTACGACTAGAGATTTGCTGTCTTGGCTGCAACCTCACCTGCTACCTTGGCATAGTTCTCTGTGCTATCGGCGAAAAGGATACCGCGTGAAGAGTTGATGAGAAGACCTCCGTGGTCGTTTGCACCGTGTGCGATAACCTCTTCAGCTGAGCCACCCTGCGCTCCTACGCCTGGTACGAGGAAGAAGTTGTCAGGACAGAAACTGCGGAGTTCCTTAAGCTTGTCAGCCTTTGTAGCACCTACTACGAACATCATATTGTCCGGAGTCGAAATCTCCATCATTTCTTCCATAACTGCCTGATAAAGAGGCTTTCCATCCTTCTGTGCATTCTGGAACTGATATGCTGAAGCATTTGAAGTGAGAGCGAGAACGATAGCCCACTTGTCCTTGTACTCAAGGAACGGAGTAACGCTGTCTGCACCCATATAAGGAGCGATAGTCACTGCATCGAAATCCATCTCCTCGAAGAATGCCTTTGCATACATCTTGGCTGTGTTTCCGATGTCACCTCTCTTCGCGTCTGCGATGAGGAAGATCTCAGGATACTTTGTTCTGATGTAGTCAACAGTAGCATCAAGAGCGCGCATACCGTCAATACCGTAGCACTCATAGAATGCGAGGTTTGGCTTGTAGGCTACAGTGTGAGCTGCAGTAGCATCGATGATGGCCTTGTTGAAAGCCAGGATCGAACGTGCCTTACCCTTGAAGAGTTCGCCCTTTACTGCCATCTCACCGCTGTGAGCCAATGCCTTCACGTGCTCAGGCATCTTGTCGAAATCCACGTCAAGACCCACGCAAAGCATACTCTTCTTTGCCTGAATCTGCTCGAATAAATCCTTTCTATTCATATCTTTCTCTATTAATAATATCTGTAGAACAATGCGATAGCCTCCATACCTGCGAAGAGCTGCTTGAGAAGATAGCTCTCGTTCGGCGAGTGGATGGTATCTCTCTCAAGACCGAATCCCATAAGGAGAGGATCGATGCCGAGGATACGCTGCAGGTCAGCGAGGATAGGAATGGATCCACCTCCACGTGACGGAACAGGCTCGATGCCGTATACCTCTGTCATAGCCTTCTCGGCAGCCTTGTATGCAGGCGACGAGATCGGAATAAGGAAGCCGTCTCCACCGTGATGAGGGATCACCTCCACCTTCACATAGTCTGGAGCAATAGCCTTGAAATGCTCCGAGAAGAGTCTTGTGATGGTAGCGCTGTCCTGGTTAGGAACGAGTCGCATTGAAATCTTCGCGTGAGCTACAGACGGAAGGACTGTCTTTGCACCTTCACCGATGTAGCCACCCCAGATGCCGTTCACATCAAGGCAAGGACGGATGCCGGTGCGCTCGAGTGTGCTATAGCCAGCCTCACCCTTAACTTCCTTGATATCAAGGAATTCCTTATACTCCTCAAGATCAAACGGTGCGCGTGAAAGCTTTGCTCTGTCCTCATCTGAGAGTACTACCACGTCATCGTAGAAGCCCTTCACAGTGATGTGTCCGTCCTTGTCGATAAGTGACGAAATCATATCGCAGAGGACATTGATAGGGTTTGCAACTGCTCCGCCGTAATGTCCTGAATGGAGATCCTTGTTAGGACCTGTAACCTTTACCTCAACATATGAAAGTCCGCGCATTCCGCAGTTGATTGACGGAACTGACTCCGAAATCATAGTTGTATCTGAAACGAGGATGATGTCGGCAGCGAGACGCTCCTTGTTCTCTGATGCCCAAGCCGCAAGCGACGGGCTTCCGATCTCCTCCTCACCCTCGAGGATGAACTTGACATTGTGCTTGAGACCACCGTTGCGCACCATAAACTCGAAAGCCTTGATGTGCATAAAGAGCTGACCCTTGTCGTCATTTGCACCACGGGCGTAGATAGCACCGTCACGGATCTCAGGCTCGAACGGATCAGAATGCCACAGCTCGATAGGATCTACAGGCTGGACATCGTAGTGTCCGTATACGAGGACTGTAGGTAGAGACGGATCTACCATCTTCTGACCGAAGACTACAGGATGACCTGTTGTAGGGTATACAGCAGCCTCATCTGCTCCGGCTTCAATGAGAAGCTCTACAAGTCTCTCTGCACAGCGCTGCATATCAGGCTTGTGCTGCTCAAGCGAACTTACTGAAGGAATTCTGAGAAGAGAGAAAAGCTCCTCAAAGAATCTTTCTTTATTAGTTTCAATGTACTGTTTCATATGTGTAAGCGGTTATTTATTCAGTTTTTCCTTGGCGTAATCAAGTGTTACCTTGAAAGTCTTCTTGTTTGTTGACGGTGCGTCATACATAGCGTCTGTCATAATCGCCTCGCAGATAGAGCGGAGTCCACGTGCTCCAAGCTTGTTCTCCAAAGATGTGTCGACGATAAGGTCGAGCACCTCAGGCTCTACTGTCAGCTTGATTCCGTCAAGTTCGAAGAGTTTCTCATACTGACGCATAAGAGCGTTCTTCGGTTCTGTGAGAATTCTCTTCAATGCTTCTCTATCGAGGTGGTCAAGATATGTGATGACAGGGAGTCGTCCGATGATCTCCGGAATGAGACCATATGCACGAAGATCCTGTGCCTCAACATATTGAAGAAGGTTATTCTTGTCGATCTTCACTTTGTCCTGAGCTCCAAATCCGATTACCTGAGTATTGAGTCTCTGTGCGATTCTGCGCTCGATGCCCTCGAATGCTCCTCCACAGATGAAGAGGATGTTCTGTGTATTCACGTGAAGGAACTCCTGATCCGGATGCTTACGTCCACCCTGAGGCGGTACGTTCACAACGCTACCCTCAAGAAGTTTGAGCATAGCCTGCTGTACACCTTCTCCTGAAACGTCACGTGTGATGGAAGGATTGTCGCTCTTGCGTGCGATCTTATCGATCTCGTCGATGAACACGATACCTCTTTCGGCCTTTGCCACGTTGTAGTCGGCCTCCTGAAGAAGACGGGAAAGAATGCTCTCTACGTCCTCTCCCACATATCCTGCCTCAGTGAGTACTGTAGCGTCAACGATGGTGAAAGGAACATTGAGAAGCTTCGCTATCGACTTAGCCAACAATGTCTTACCTGTACCTGTAGGTCCCACCATAAGGATGTTTGACTTCTCGAGTTCAAGCTCGTTGTCATCGGAAAGATTGTTGTTGAGTCTCTTATAATGATTGTATACAGCTACCGAAAGCAGTTTCTTCGCTCTATCCTGACCGATCACATACTGGTCGAGGAAATGATGGATATCCTTTGGTTTGTGAAGCGCATCCACGCTTGGAAGCGGAGCCTCTGAAGCAGTCTGTCTGTCGAAGTCCTTGAGATAGTCTCCTGCCATCTTCACACAGTCCGCGCAGATGAACGCATCCATACCCTGCAGGAGGAACGAGACTTCCCTCTCGCTCCTTCCGCAGAACATACAGTGTCTGTGCTGTTTGTCTGACTTGGCCATATTACTTTCTCTTTGTAAGAATCTCGTCGATCATACCGTACTCGAGAGCCTCCTGAGAGTTCATCCAGAAGTCACGGTCTCCGTCAGCGTAGATCTTCTCGATAGGCTGGCCGGTGTGCTCTGAAATGATCGAGTAAAGTTCCTTCTTCACCTTCTCGATTTCCTGTGCAGCGATAAGGATGTCAGAAGCCTGTCCCCTTGCGCCACCGAGAGGCTGATGGATCATCACCCTTGAGTGCTTGAGGGCAGATCTTCTGCCTGGCGCACCTGCGCAGAGAAGAACCGAACCCATTGAGGCTGCCATACCTGTACAGATTGTAGCCACTTCAGGCTCGATGATCTGCATTGTGTCATAGATGCCGAGACCTGATGACACCTGACCACCTGGAGTATTGATATACAGCGAGATATCTCTTGAGCTATCGGTTGATGCAAGGAAGAGAAGCTGTGCCTGGATGATGTTTGCCACATCGTCATCGATAGGAACACCGAGGAAGATGATGCGGTCCATCATAAGGCGGCTGAACACGTCCATTGAAGCGACGTTGAGCTTTCTCTCCTCAAGGATGGTAGGGTTGATGTATCCGTCAAGGACAGACTGGTATCTGTGCATTGTCATTGAGCTGATACCGTGCTCAAGGACTGCATATTTCTGAAATTCCTTATTCATACAGATAATAAAAAGGCCAGCTTTGCGAGCCGGCCTATTAAGTTAAAATTATTTCAACTCGCGGAACTTGTCAACTGAGATCTTCTTCTTCTTGAGAGATACGACCTCACGTACAGCTGCGAAAGTCTTCTCGTTCTCTACCTGATCGAGAATTCTTCTGCCCTGCTCCTCCTGTGAAAGGATGTTCTTAGCGAATGCCTCGAGCTGCTCCTCAGGAACGTTGTTCATTCCGTACATAGCGAACTGGTATGCAGCGAAGCCCTTAGCGCTAGCAAGGAGGTCAGCCTCCTCTACCTTCACGCCATACTTCTCCATAAGGTAGCTGCGAACCATCTGCCACTTGTAGTCAGCGATGAAGAGATCCCAATCCTTCTCGATGTCCTCCATAGTGAACTTGCCCTCATTGATAACGTAGATCCATCTCTTGAGGAACTTCTCAGCTACAGTTACGTTAGCCTTCTCAAGGAGGAATGCCTTAGCATCCTTAGAGAAACGGAAATCAGCCTCCTGAGCGTACTCAGCGCGGATTCTCTCCTCAATCTTAGCCTCGAACTCAGCCTCAGTCTTAACGCCGAAGATCTTCTCGAAAGTCTCCTCAGTCATAGGAGCGCCTACGAAAGTCTTTACGTTCTTTACAGTCATCTTGAACATTGGATCGAGAGTTGCGAGCTCGTCCTTGTTGATCTTGAGCATAGAAGCACGGTCAGTCTCGTTAACGAAAGCCTCGTTTACGTTTACGTCGAGAACGTCACCAGCCTTTACACCGACGAATGAAGACTTAGCAGGCTCTGCTACGTTGCGAAGTGCTACGTAAGTGCCCTCTACCTTAGTCTCACCCTGCTCGAAGTCAACGATGATGAAGTCATCCTCCTTAGCGTTCTCGCCTTCCTCGAGTGAACCGTACTGCTTGAGGAGGTTCTCTCTCATCTCCTTCTTTGCAGCCTCAGTTACAGTGATTGTGTAGTAAACAACCTCATCCTCCTTAGAGAGCTCGAAAGAAATCTCCGGGTTCTGAGCAAGGTCAAACTTGAATGTGAACTCGCTGCCGTCAACCCACTCGTTCTGGATGTGCTCCTCGCTTGGAAGCGGCTCACCGAGAACGCGGAGATTGTTCTCCTGGATGTAGTTGTTGAGACCCTCAGAGATTGCATCGTTAACTGCATCTACGAGAGCGTTCTGGCCATACATCTTCTCTACGAGAGACATTGGAACCATACCTTTTCTGAAACCCTTGATTTCAGCCTTCTTTCTGAACTCACTGAGTCTCTTCTTTCTGTTTTCTGAATAATCTTCCTTTGCTACTGAAAGGGTAAGCTCGAGATTGAGATCGTCGATTCTGTTCTGTTCAATTTTCATATCGTAATTCTTTAATCAATTTCGTTTCTATGCGCATAGGCGCGCGCTAAAAGCCTGCAAAAATAATCATTCTGCAGGACATTTCAAAATATCATTTTCTGACCCTCGCATTACGCTTAGGATAAACCACTCTCGAGTGGTACATCTGCTGGAGGTAAGACTTGAGGACCTCCTTGATCTTGGTCACCTCACGGAGGGAAATGTCAGAGTCGGAAAGCTGTCCGTCATCCGCTTTTCCGTTGATGATCCTCTCCACAAGATCCGAGATACTCTCTGCAGAATAGTCCTTGAGGCTTCTCGAAGCCGCCTCGACAGCATCGCAGAACATCAGGATCACCTGCTCCTTTGTGACAGGATTCACACCGTTGTAGTAGAACTCTGAAACCTCTGAAGGATCACCGCCTTCATTGAGATACTTGTTAAGGAAATATGCCGCACAAGTAGTTCCGTGATGTGAGCTGATAAATGCCTTGAGCACTCCAGGGAGATTATACTTCTCTGCAAGAGCAAGGCCGTCAGACACGTGTCTGATGATTTCCTGTGCACTTTCCTTGGCTGTAAGACCCTCGTGGTATTTCACACCAGGTGTCTCGTTTTCAGTGAAGCACTGAGGATTGCTGATCTTTCCGATATCGTGATAAAGCGCTCCTGCACGCACCAGAGGCACATTCGCATCAATAGCCCTGGCCACCGCATCCGAAAGGTTCATCACCTGAAGCGAGTGCTGGAATGTACCGGGAGCCTTGTCGGCAAGAAGTCTTAGGAGAGTGTTGCTGGTGTCGCTGAGTTCTACAAGCTTCGATGTCGAAACGAGTCGGAACATCTTCTCGAAAAGATAGATGAGAGGATAGCCTGCTACAGTCATAAATGCGCCGAGCGCCATATTCCAGATGACTCTGTAATCCGCTACACCCTCAACGCCGTCCACAAGCCTGAACGCCGTCCAGACAAGAACCATCACCACGAAGATGATGAGCGCTGTAACAAACTGGAGCCATCCCTTGTTGAAATAGTCGAACACATAGATTCCTACTACTCCCGCTGTCAGATACACGAAGAAAAGCTCGACTCCGTCCGGAGCTGCGACGAGCAGCGGAAGGAGAGAGAGTATGTACACGATGAACACAAGCCTCTTTGAGAAGAAGGCAAGCATATAAAGCGCGATGAGCGGGAACGGAACCAGATAGAAAAGTCCCGGAATGAACTTCGCTACAAGGAATGCCCCCAATGAAGCCAGAGTGAATACCAGCAGGATATACAGATATTCGTTGAATCTGTCGAAGATCGTATAATTGCAGTAATAAATAGCGAAGAAAAGGATGATCACGAAAAGGAGTGCAATCATTGCATTTCCTATCCACTGTACGGCAGGAGCGCCGTTGTAACCTACGCTCTGGTCATACTCAGCCTTATATGAATCCAGCATCTGTTCAACCTCAGCTGTGACAATCTCGCCTCGCGATACGATGGTATGTCCACCTTTGATGATGCCCTGGGTCCTTGATACGTGGTTGATGTTCTCGTCGTGGATCAGGTCGGTAGTCTGCTGATCGTATTCCATATCAGGAACGACAAGAGACATCAGTCTGGCGTAGAGTTCCGAATCAGGTTTGACTTCGGTTCCGGAAAGAGCATCCGCAAGAGCAGCTGTGGCAGTAGATACGCTATACACTTCCGACACAGGCATCTTGTTGGCTCTCATATTCTTCTGGATATAGATGACGGCATTGTCCATCTCCGGAACTGTACCGTCCTCCGGCAGAATGCCCTTTGAATAAAGGCTTTCAAGCACGGATGTCACAGAAGGTTTGAGGGATGCATATGCACCCATATCCTCTGCTGCCAGCTCATTGATCTTCGCACGGCCGACTGAGGCGTCGTGACGGTAAAAAGGAGTGATGCCGAGACCGGCCTTCTCCCTCTCCGCCTGATACTGTGCATCTGTCTTCAGAAGAGGGAAATCAAACTGAGCCACAAGGGTCTCATACATCCAAGGGGATCCCTTTCTGTAGTCATATGTGAATTTCGGGCTCCTTGGCATCAAAAACAGAAGCAGGACAAAGAGTCCCAACAACGGCAGATACGCCCTGAACCTACGCGGCAACTTACTTTTCTCCATAATCTTCAACTATTTGGCTTTCAACACTCTGAAAGCGTAACTGTCGGCAATGTATGCCTCTATATCATTTTCCTGCAAAAGTTCAACCAATCTCCTTGATACCTTCTGCACATTCTTGCGACCGCTCACAGTAACGATAAGTTCACCCTTGAAAGTCTCGATCGTCACCGAGAATGTCTTGCCTGACGAAGGGATAACCGGATAGAACTCTGTTACAAGCCTCTGCATACTGTCCGGAAGGATGACATTGCCTATCCTGGCGATGTTGTATGTAGATCGGGCGGCGGTCTTCTCCTGCAGTTCCGCAAACTTGAGATCCAGTTCCTCGAGTGTCGCCGAAGACGAATATGCACGCTCGATTTCAGCGATCTTGCGCTGCGCACTGTATGCAAGAGTATTGCTCTTGAGCTGAGCTTCCAGAAGTTTCTTCTGAGACATCAGGACTGTACCGTACGGATAGTCATTGAGATTTCTGTTGTATGCCAACAATGCAGGCGTATGGTACGGCCTAAGCGACGACGAAGGGAAATATGGTCTGAGGTTCACCTGGACCGAAGCGACCACATATTCAGACGAGTCCATCTCTCCACGTACCAGTTCGTGGACACAGTGTGAGAAGAACGGGGCGATGTATGTCACCGGGATATTAGGAAGTTCCACATAATCGCGCTTGAGTTTTGCGACAGGGATTCGTACCTGGGCAACCTCCTCGATATCTGAATCAGTCACAGCCGGAGAGACTGCAGTCGCATCCATATACCACACGGGACGTGACGCCGGGAGATCATCCATCTTCACCATAGGATCATCGCCCTCGGCTTCGAAATAATCGCTTGAAAGCAGCTTCACAGAACCGTCTGTCCTTACAGGGTATCCGTCAAGTTCGAGATAGCGAAGAAGGACAGCCTTGACAAAGGCCATCATTCCGTACTCGTCAGCCAATG